>CAYJGF010000008.1:0-101734 GCA_964369965.1 uncultured Oscillospiraceae bacterium | reverse complement strand
GCGCATGTCACCGAATTTGACATTTTAAGGGATTTACAGGTTTTTTGACACTCTGCGGACAACCGCATAGGGTTGTCCCTACACCCTCGCCATAAGGTAGAAATTATGATTTTTATGCAATATGACAAAGTGTGAATTTACAAAATTCAATTAAAAAACAAATCCTTGGATGGAAATTCCGGCTCGCTGGTTAGCCTTATATTCAGGCGGCGCACTATACTTTCGTCGCCACTGCGCAGCATTGCGGTGGTGTGCATCTCACAGTCGGCGAGTTTTGGCAGCCCTGACAATGCTTTTTCGGCGTCACGGTTGGTGGCGGCGGCGATGGAGAGCGCGGTTAAAACGTCGTCCAACTTTAATATCGAGCCGCGTGAGCTGAGCATGTTGAGTTTCAACTTTAATATAGGCTCTAAGATGGTCGGTGGTATCAACAGCTCGTCGGAATACAGTCCGGCAAGCTCTTTTATCGCGTTAAGAATACAAGCCGAGGTGGCGGTCATAAGGTTGGAATCCTTGCCGGTTACAATAATGCCGTTTGAAAGCTCTATAGCGGCGGCAAGGTTGTCGGTCTCTTTGGCACGCTTTAAGGCAGGGAGCACCACCTTTCGATCAATTTCCGGCTGTATTTTCATTGCGCTGATAATTCGTTTTATCTTGCCAAACTCCTCCTCTGTGACCCTACCCTGTTTGCGGTCACAACGGCATTTATAGTATCGCCTGATTATCTCCTGCGTCGCCGCCTCGCGCACACGCACATCGTCCGCGATTGCATACCCTGCCATGTTAACCCCCATGTCGGTCGGCGAGGAATACATGTCCCCCTCATGGGTGATGTGGTCTAAGACCGCCTTGACAATGGGGAACGCCTCAATATCACGGTTGTAGTTGACGGTGCTCTCACTGTATTTTTCAAGGTGAAAGGGGTCTATCATGTTGATATCTGCAAGGTCGGCGGTCGCCGCCTCATACGCTAAGTTGACCGGATGGTTAAGCGACAGGTTAAAGACGGGGAACGTCTCAAACTTCGCATATCCACTGCGCACACCGCGCAACTTGTCGGCATAAATTTGGGACAGGCAGGTCGCGAGCTTCCCACTGCCGGGACCGGGGGCGGTGATGACCACTAGCGGTTTTGTGGTTTTTATATAATCGTTGCGACCGAATCCCTCATTTGAGCAGATAAAGTCTATGTCGGTCGGATACCCCTCTATCGGATAGTGCAGGTAGGTCGGCACGCCGTAATTTTCTAACTTCTGGCGAAAAAGCTCCGCGGCGCTCTGCCCGGTGAAACGGGTGATAACAACGCCGGTGACCGGCAGACCTATAGCGGTTATGTCATCGATAAGGCGCAAAACATCCATAGCGTAGGATATTCCGAGGTCGGCGCGCACCTTTGTCTTTTCAATATCGCCGGCATTGACGCAGAAGATTATCTCGGTATCGGACGCCATCGAGCGCAAAAGCTCTATCTTGCTACTTTTGGAAAAGCCGGGCAGAACCCTTGCCGCATGGTAGTCATCGAACAGCTTGCCGCCAAATTCAAGATATAATTTCCCGTCAAAGTTTTTAATTCGTTTTTGAATTTGTTCCTTTTGCAATTTTTTATACAGCTCGCCGTCAAACGCATACATGTTGCATTCCTTTCCTTAATTCCTTAATAAATTTTATTCTATCAAATTTCGACAATGTTGTAAAGCAATTTTATAACTTTTAAAATTTCAATCACGCAAAACATTGATTTTTCCACAAAAATACTGTATAATTATTTTAAGTATAAAATGCTAAAAAAATCAAGGGGGCATTTATGCCGGAATTAATGCCGATTGCGGTGGAATACATTAATGTCGGAGATGTCGCAAAAAGTGATATCTACGTTAAATATCGTGACCCTTTATTGATGATAAAGGGCGGTGTGTTTATTAACGAGCGCATGTTGCGTAGCCTTGCCGGCAGAGATGAGAGCAAAAGCAGAAATATATATGTAGAGCCTAAATATTACTATGAACTGCTCAACAAAGGTGTGCCGGCGAGCCTGCGACAGGAACAGTTTGAAAAGGACATTGGCTACGATGTCGACAAACAGGAGATGGGCACCCTTATCGACTATTTAAAAGAAAGTAATATTTTAGATGTCGATAAGGCGATGGAGCTGTCCGACAACCTGTCGGAAAAGGTCACCATGTTAGATGCCGCCACCATCATGCAGTGTATCAACGGCAAGAACAAGGTGGATGAGTATCTGCGCACCCACTCCACCAATGTGTCTATGCTCAACGGTCTTATGGGCCGATGGATGGACCTGCCGGAGGAGGAGATAGATCTGCTTGTGATCTGCGGACTTTTGCACGACATAGGCAAGACAAAGGTTCCTGCCGAAATTCTCAACGCACCGAGAAAGCTCACCCCCGAAGAGTTTGAGCAGATTAAGATGCACAGCATTCACTCCTACAACATCTTATCGGAATGTGCCGATATCAACCCGATGATCGCCACCATCGCCCGATCTCACCATGAAAAGATGAACGGCACCGGCTACCCCGACGGTCTCACCGGCGAAGTCATTCCCCTTTATGCGAAGATAACCGCCATATCCGATGTCTATGATGCGATGATTTCCACAAGGTGTTATAAAGACGCAAACAGCCCTTTTTTGATCCTCGACCAGCTGGCAAACGACAAGTTTTCCGATCTTGACTTTGACCTTATCGGGCTTTTCCTCAAAAAAATGCCGGAGGAGATGATCGGCAAATCGGTTCTGTTGAGCAACGGCAGTATCGGCAAGGTGAAATACATCGACGTGCACAAGTGGAAATATCCCATAATTGAGGTGGACGGGCAGGTTGTCCCTACAACCGATGACCTCTACTGTATATCAATTACGATATAAATTTGAAAGGAGCCGCCCGATTGTCGTCCTACTGTCTTTTTACGGCTCAATATCTTCCCACCGTCGGCGGCGTCGAAAATTATAACCACAATCTCGCAAAACAACTTGTCAAAACCGGCGATAAGGTGTTGGTTGTCACCAGTGCGATAGATTCTCTGCCAACCTATGAACAAAGCGAGTTTGGATTTGAAATTTTGCGACTGCCGTCATTTCAGTTTATGGGGGGGAGATTGCCGGTGATAAAACCGTTCGCCGCATCATCGCAACTTTTAAAAAAATATCTGCCCGACGACGAGTGCCGAGTGGTTATAAACACAAGGTTTTATCCCTTATCGCTATTCGCCGCTCGATTTGCAAAAAAAAGACGGCTTTTAGCCATCGTCATTGAACATGGTTCCGCGCACCTTTCGTTTGGGAAAGTATTGCCGGACATTATTTTGCGGTGGTATGAGCATATGGTATGTCGACTTGTCCGCAGTTATTGCGATAGATTTTATGCGGTGTCAAGTCACAGCGCCGAATGGCTGTCTCATTTCGGGATTAAGGCAGAGGGGGTTATACCGAACGCCGTCGACCCAAACGAGGTGGACGGCATAGAAAAGGGCTTGTTTTTGTTGCAAGATTTTGGGGTGGATACTACTCATCGTATAATCTGTTATGTCGGTCGAATGATACCGGAAAAAGGTGTTTTACAACTTGCCGAGGCATTCGACGAGCTAAAGGGCGAATATCCGAACGCGCGCCTTATCATGGCAGGGGATGGCTCGATGCTCCCCACATTAAAGGAGTATCGGTATAAAAATATCGTGCTGAGCGGTCGTCTCTCACATGATGAGTGTATATCGCTGATGAAAGTCTCGCAGATATTTTGCCTGCCGACCGTATCGGAGGGTTTTTCCACCACCCTTTTGGAGGCGGTGCTCTGTCGGTGCTTTGTCATTACCACAAAAAGTTGCGGTGGTGTTTTTGAGGTTTTCGGCGAAACGATAGACGAGCGAGACGGCATAATAATGCAAACCGGCGACAAGGACAGCATAAAAACCGCCCTGCGGTGCGCCCTTGCAAAGGAGCAAAACCCACATCCGGATACGATGCAAAACCTGCGTGATAACAGTGGGTGGAGGCAGAGTGCAGAGCGGTTGCGAGACTGTTTTATGTAAAAACAACTCGGTCGGGACACGTAACATGTCCCCACGACGACAACAAGGAATAATAAATGAAAAAACTTATGATAATACCGGCGCATGATGAGCAGGACTCAATTGTGTGTACCATGTCGGACATAGCACAGCATTGCCCCGACTGGGACGCTGTTGTTATCAACGACGGCTCGACCGACGATACATTGAAAATCTGCCGACTCAATGGCTATCGATGCCTTACCCACTCCTCAAATCTCGGGCTTGGCGGCGCATTTCAGACCGGCATGATGTTCGCCTATCAGAGCGGCTACGACTATGTAATCCAGTTTGATGCGGACGGTCAGCATCCGGCAAAATATGTTAAGGAGTTATATGAGACGGCGCAAAAGACCGGCGCGGATATCACGGTCGGTTCACGTTTTGTCGATAAAAGAAAGCCTTTCACCGCGAGAATGTTCGGTTCTCGGCTGATAACGCTCGCAATATTTTTGACCACCGGAAAAAAGCTCACCGACCCGACCAGCGGAATGCGACTGTTTAACCGCCGCATGATAGATATACTCGCAAAAAATATCAACTGTCACCCCGAGCCGGACACGATAGCACATCTTTTGCGCAACAAGGCGGTTTTAAAGGAGGTGCAGATTGAGATGCAGGAGCGCAAAGCCGGTGTGAGCTATCTCAATATTTTTAACGGTATCGGATACACCGTCACGACCTTTGTATCCATCTTTTTTATCCAGTGGTTTAGACGAGGTATTAACAGATGAGCCCATTTATTATAGCCATGCTCCTGATAGGTTCGGTGTTGACTACCGGATACATTCTATTTAAAATACGGCGTTCTAAGGTGCAGATTGAGGATTCAATTTTTTGGTTGCTCTTCTCCCTTGCGATACTTATTCTCGGTATTTTCCCCGATATTGCTATCTGGCTATCGGAGCGCATAGGGGTTGAATCACCGATAAACTTCGTCTTTTTGGTGATACTGTTCGCCCTTTTAATGCACCAGTTTTTTTTAACAATTCGCCTCTCCCAGACCAACAACCGCCTTAAGGAAATTATTCAAAAAAAAGCACTGGATGACTATGAACTTTTACATGAAAAGGACGAAAAAATAAAAGCCGAAAGGAAAGACCTTAATATATGAAGATACCGAAGATTGCCCGAATAATTATAATCTGCCTTGTGTTCATCGTTGTCGTTGTCGCCGAGGCGGTCATCGCGCTGTATATCTTTGTATCAAACGCCTTTACCGCCGATATAATGATACTGTTGTTGTTGAGTGTCGCCGCGCTGATAATATTCACCGTCTATCTGTTTATACTCAAGCTCACCGAGTTTACAAAGCGAGCGGTGAAAATCGACATGGTGAGAATATTTAACCCTAAAAAAGCCAATAAAAATCCTGCACTCGAGGAGAATTATTATGAGCGACAGCTTGCCTTGAAAGGTAGCGTGTCGCCGGAAATTTCGACCGAGACACCTCCGCCCACATCCCATCGCCCCGTTTTTGAAAAAAAGGAGGAATCACCGGAGAAAAAGAGATACAAACCGGTGTTTGGGGGACAGGAGGACGACGAGGAATAGTTAGTGAATAGTGAATAGTGAAGAGTTAAGGAAAACGCCTGCGGCGCCCTTTTATTAATAAAAAGAAATAAGCTAACTTATGCTTTTAGGCGATATAAATCATCACCGATAGGTGATACCACAACTATTCACTATTCACTATTAATTATTCACTAAAAACTCCCTCTCACTCTATTAACTGTATCACCGGCAGGGCGGACGGCGGTATCTCGCCCTGTTCCAATACCGGCACTGCATCGGTGGGCACTGCATCGGTGGGCACTGCATCGGTGGGCACTGCATCGATGGGCACCGTATCGGCGGGCACTGCATCGGTGGGCGCAGCGTCAATTGGTTGCTCGGTGACAAGTCCGGTTGGTTGCACCGCCGTAAGGTTCTCGGCATCGTCAATGGCAAAGACCTGCCCCGACGGTTCTGCCATCAGATAACACCCTACCGACTTGTTGTTGCGTATCAGCATAACCGCCCAAACCGGCTCCTCACCGGCGGTGCGGTTGACGGTTAAAACGCGCCAGCGCTCCACCGCTTTGTCCTTGACGCCATCAAGGTCACCGCCACTGCGCTTTATCAGTTCATTAAATTCCTCAAAGTGCTCGTCGAACTTTTTCGGCACTACCACCGTGCTCACCTCGCCGGTCGAAACGTCACAAATTATGCCGAACTGCTGTAGTTCATTCACCACATCTTCGATATTGGTGACATACTCCGAGTTTTGTGATGCCATAACCTCGGTGCTGTCCTGCCCGAATAATAGCACACCCCCCACGGCGGTGGTGCATACCAACAACACCGCACAGGCTACTATAATAGCCTTTTTTAACGTCTTTCCTGTCATTGTAAAGATAAACATACCATCCCCCGTTTTAGTTATATACTCATTTATATTGTTGGAGATTTAAAAATATGCTAATGGTGATCGACATAGGTAACACTAACATAGTCATAGGATTATATAAAGGGGATAAAATCGAGAATTTCAACAGGATTTCGACCCATCGCGAACTGGAGCCGGTGCAGTATGCGGTCTTTATCTCGCAGATGCTCGAACTTTACGGGGTGGAACGCAGTGAGATAACCTCGGTGGTAATTTCCAGCGTTGTGCCACGCCTGACCAAGGTCATGAGTGAGGCGGCGGCACTGCTCTGCGACGGCGTGATATCACTTTTCGGTGCACATTCCTGTGAAGATATGCATCTTGCTATCGATCGACCGAGTGAACTGGGCGCCGACCTTATCGCCTCGGCTAACTATGTGAGGGAGCGTCTGCCACTGCCTGCCATCATCATCGATGCCGGCACGGCGATAAAGATATCCGCCCTCGATCAAAACGGATCGTTCCTCGGCGTTGCCATCGCGCCGGGTATGCACATATCCCTCGATGCACTCATCACACGCACCTCTCTTCTGATGGATATACCGGTGACCCCACCCGAAAGTGCAATAGGCACCAACACAGAGAATTCCATAAAAAGCGGACTTTTGCTCGGCACCGCCTGTATGCTGGACGGCATGGTCGACCGATTTTGCGCCGAGCTCGGCGGTGAGGTCAAGACCATCATTGCCACCGGCGGCGCGGCGCGGTATGTGGTGCCACTCATGCGAAGTAAGGTCGAGATAAGAGAAACGCTGATTTTAGACGGCATAGCCATCACCAAGATGCCACTTTTAGACTAAAGGCTAAGGGTGAAAGGTGAATGGCTAAGGCATAGGTTATTTATAATAGGACTTTTTATAGGAGAAAAGGAAAATCGTGGTAAGGGTTATGGCGCAGAAGCTTTGAAACTAATGTTAGATTATGGTTTTAGAACTTTAAACTTAAATAATGTAATGCTGGTAGTTCATTCTAATAACGAACAAGGATTGGCATGTTATAAAAAAGTTGGTTTTAAGGAAATTGGTCGACGTAGGGAAGCTAAATATAAAGACGGTAAATATATTGACGTTGTATATATGGACATTCTCCAAAGAGAGTTTAACTACACAAAATGAGCATTTGACGAGGTACTTGTCATGGAGCTGCCGAAACGGAAAAACATAAGATTAAAAGATTTTGATTACAGCCAAAACGGGGCATATTTTGTGACGCTGTGCATTAAAAACAATCAAAATTTATTGTGGAATGTAGGGGCGACCTGTGGTCGTCCGTCCACGGATAAAACCCACCTAAACGAAAACGGCATAATTGTTGATAACGAAATTAATAAAATAAAAGCGATATATAATCAATCCGTCAATATTGACAAATATGTAATAATGCCTAATCATGTGCATTTAATTATAGTTTTGTGCAATGAGATAGACGGACGACCGCAGGTCGCCCCTACAATCTCCCGTATAATACAACAATTTAAAGGCGCTATTTCCAAACAAATTGGGTTTGCTATATGGCAAAAATTATTCCACGACCACATAATCCGAAATGAAGAGGAATACCTGAAAATTTGGCAATACATCGACACCAACCCACAAAAATGGGAACTCGATTGTTACCACATAAAACGACCATAATCGGTGCTTATTTTTTAGCGAATATATAACCCTTCGGGAGAGCGCATAAGAAACAGCAAACAAGGAAAACTATCACCACCCAATTAAAAAATACTCGCAGTCACAACATCGAAAGGAACAACCACTCGTGTCACTCGACTTCCTAATTCTATACGAACACGTCGTGCGGGAGTACGACTGTATCCTGTTGCTCAAAGCGGAGTTACAGCGTCGCGGTTATTCGGTCGAGATACGCCAACTGTTGGACCGCAAGAAACTTCGATATTTTACCTACAAAAAACCGAGGGTGCTCATCACCTCCTGCATGTATAACAACGAATCCATAAACAGCCATGTCTACAACAATGTCGGACGATGCGACCGTGTTGTCAACCTGCACTGGGAGCAGATACTCTCCCGCGAGCAGGAGGAAAGCCCGTGGTTCAACTGCCTTGAAAATGCCAGATACGCACTGCACACCTGTTGGGGGGAGGCAACTCGCGCACGGCTTGCCTCACAGGGCGTGCCGGAAAAGAATTTAGAGGTCACCGGCGCATTGCACCTCGACTTTTTGCGCCCACAGTTTGAGGGCCTTTTTAAATCGCGTGACGAGCTTTGCCACGACTTTGGCATAAATCCCGAGCATAAAATTATACTTTACATATCCTCTTTCGGCTACGCCAACATGGACGATGCCGAGGTGGAGGAGCTCAGCAGTATGGCAGGTCTCGACTTTCGAGGTTTTCGCGATACCAACAAAAAGAGTATGGATAAAACGCTGGACTGGTTTGAGAAAGCGCTCACCGACCTGCCAAACATATCGATAGTCTACCGCCCCCACCCGAGTGAGTGGCGGTGCGAACGATTAAGTGAAATGCAGGAAAAATACGCTAACTTTCACGTCATATCGGATTACACCGTCAAGCAGTGGGTTGTCGTGTCAAACAGGGTCTATAACTGGATGAGCACCGCCCTCGCCGAGGTATATTATGCCGGCAAAGGGTGCGGCATAATTCGCCCCTATCCCATCGAGCAGGAGTATGATCCGGTCATCTACGAGACGGCGGACTATATCACAAGCGAGGAGGAGTTACTGCTCGACCTGCAAAACGACAACGAAATCTACCCCTTTGATGAGGACTTTTTGAAGAGCTTTTATGACGATGGTGATGCGCCGGCATATGTCCGCATGTGCGACCTGTTAGAGCGCGTTCACCGCGACCCACCGCGGGGGGAGCTGTTCGGTGAGGGGTACGCGCCACGCTTTAACCTACTCAAATACTGTGCTCTGATCGGGGTGCACATCTTTCACGCACTGCGCCTTGACCCGATAAAACTTAAAAAAGTTGCGCCCGGCTTTGCTGCTTATGCCTCCAGAATATATGGCTATATTGACAAGGCGTATGTCCCGAAAGAGGAGGCAAAAAGGCGATTGATTGAGATAAAACAGTATATAAAGGAATAGATATGCAAGACACAAACTTTGAGCCACTTCCCCACCTGCAACATTTTTTTGACGAGCGTGATGAGCTAAAAAAACACGGACAGTACTATTCAAAACTTGCCCGAAAATACAGCAGAGGGTTTGTCGGTTTTATAATCGGTGCGATTTTTTTCACCCTTTTGTATCGCAACATCGGCGTAATAATCTCGGTGGTATGCGTGCTCATTGCCCTATATTATAGTTATAAAAGAAAATGGGCGGAAAAGGAGCTTCAAAAGGTAAAGGACGCATTGCAAGCCCTCGGCGTGCAGTATAAGGAGGAGTACCGCGCTTCAAAACAGCCTATCAACTCCGACCGATCCGGCATTATGGGCGGTGAGACCTTCCCTAATGACACCACCCGACGCATCGCTTCCCCCGACGACGAATTTAACGACGGATTTGATGACGACGGTTTTGGCGACGACGGCGGATTTGATGACGGCGGTTGGGGCGACGACGGCGACTTCGGTGGTGGCGGCGACGGAGGTGACTTCGGTGGCGACGGCGGAGGTTTCGACGGTGGCGGTGACAGCGACGGCGGTGGTGATGGCGATTGATTTAGTCTAATGGCTAAAGACTAAGGGTGAATGGCTGTTTTAGTGAATAGTTAATAGTTAAGAATACGGCTTCACCTTTTTTATTTATAACCTGCGGTTGGATTGTAGGGGCGACCTGTGGTCGTCCGCCGGCGGTGTCGGGAGTCAATTCCGGTCGGATTGTAGGGAATGCGTACAACACATTCCCTACACCAAAACATAAAACCCAAAATAACCATAAGGTCGAAAAAACATTTCAACGGAGATAAATCTTTTGGCAAAACAATTCTCGGTGGTCGGGTTTTTGAAAAACGCTCTCTCCTACTCGGTTGCCACCTATATTAACTTTATCATATACGGTCTGTCGGTTCTGCTGACGACCTATCTCATGCCGCCGGAGGTTTTCGGGCCGGTCGATATCTTTATCTCCACGGCGACCCTCATCATGAACACGACGGTGCTGGGTCTTGATCAGGCATTTATACGCTTTTTTAACGAGCCGCCGCTCGGCATGGGCGCAAGGCGGCTTTTTACCCTGTGTGCTTTTATTTCGGTGAGCACCCTTGTTTTGGTCGGCATATTCTCACAGCTCTTTTTTGCCGAGGGGTTCACCGCGCTGTTTTTTAGTGAGCCGATGCCGAGCTATGTCCTGCCTCTGCTCTATATCAATGCGCTGTTCCTGATGCTGGCGCGGTACTACAACATCGCCTACCGCATGGAGCAGAGTCTGCGCCTTTACACCCTTGAGAGTATCGGTCTGCAATTTTTCAGCCGCCTTTTCTTTGTCGCAGGGACGTTCGTCGCGCCGACCTTTGACATGGCGGTCATCTTCTTGACCGGCGGTCTTGCCGTCTTTGCGCTGATATTCGCACTCGCGCGCCGTGATAAGATACTCCCCGAGCGCGAGACGCTCAAAAAAGGATCTCTCGGGGTGATATTGCCCTACGGTCTTGCGCTTGCACCAACGCCGGTCATGATCTACGTCTCGTCGCTTTTCTCCAAAATCTATGTCGGCGACCGATTTGGCACCGCCGAGCAGGGCGTTTTTTCCATGGTGCTGTTGCTATCCAACGTCATTGCGGTTATTCAGGCAGGGTTCGCGGTCTATTGGTCGGCGTTCATCTACAAAAACTACCGTGACCACCAAAAAGAGATATCGCAGGTGCACGACTATGTCACACTGTTGACCGCGCTGTTTTTCATGCTCCTTTGCATGTTTGAGGACGTGATGTTTTTATTGCTTGGTGAGGCGTACCGCGACGGTATGCGCCTGTTCCCCATACTGTCGTTGGTGCCGCTGTTCCTTATAATAAGCGAGACGACGGTCTACGGCATCTCCATCGCGCGACGACCGCTGTTTGACACCATCGGCATTGCACTCTCACTTGTTTTCACCGTCGTGTTGTGTTTTGTTTTGACGCCGATGTTCGGGCTGGTCGGCACATCGCTCGCGCTCGCCCTCGCCGGCATTGTTATGTTTTTGTTCCGGACAATAATAGCCCAGCGGTTCTATCGGACGATATTGCACCCGATAAAAACCACCATCAGCCTTGTTTTGGTGGTTGCGCTTGCGATATTTTGCACAATTTTCACAAATAATTTTTTTATTAAATTTACAATTGCCCTTATTTGTGGTATAATATGGTGTTGTATGTACAAAAAGGAGATTGCAAAATCACTCGACTTTTTTCGCAACTTTAAGACTATGAAAGACAAAACAATATAAGGAGTATATTTGTGGGATTATTTACACCCGGCTACCTTAAAGAGGGCAAAGGCGTGCGCAAGGATGAGCCGCCTAAAAAAGGTATAGCCAGATTTTTCGAAATATTTGCGCGTGATTTTGGCGACCTTGTCAAGCTGAACATAATCTTCTTTATCAGCTGTATACCGATTGTGACCATCGGACCTGCCACCGTGGCACTGTCGGCGGTTATGGTCAAAAGGATACGCAACAAACCCTGCTATGTCTTTCACGAATACAAGCTCGCTTTTAAAGAGAATTTTAAGCGCGCTCTGCCGGCAGGGGTTATCGTCACGTTGCTACTCGCCATGTCCGGCTTTGCGGTGTGGTACTATGGTAGCACCTATAACGCGACCGACAACATTGTGTTTCTCGCGCTGACCTCGGTCACCGTTCTGCTCACGGTACTTATATCGACCGGCAGTTGCTATCTCTACACCATGATTGCGCTTATCGACCTGCCTTTAAAACAACAGTTTCGCAATGCGGCGCTGCTGACCTTTGGGTTTTTGCCGCGCACTGCATTGTTTTTTGTAATCTGTTTGGTGCTGTGGGCGCTGATGATCAACTTCATCGTCTTTACATTCCTATTATTTATATTTATCTTTTTCTCCATTGCGAACCTTGTTATAAATATGAACGTCTGGCCGGTGCTGGAAAAAGTTTTTGTCACCGGACTTGACAATAAAGAGGATGAGGAGTCGGAGAGTGGCGATGCAGATTAACCCACGTGAGGCACGAACCCTCTCCCAGATGCGGCGGCAAAAAGAGATGCGCCGTCGGCAGGCGAGAAACAGGATAATAATGTTCGCGGCATTTTTCGTGGTGAGCACCACCGTTTTGTCCTTTTCCTTTATAGCGTTTTTTCAGTCCGGATTTTTGGTCGATGACAGCGAGAGACCGGGAGGTATATCCGACAATACCGATATCTTCCCCTCGACCCCCGACACGCCGGACGATGAACCGTTGGTCATATCGCAATTCAAACTGCCGGACGATGTCCAAAAGACCATCAACACCGCCGGCATGATAACCCCCTCCTCCCGTATGCTTGCGGTGCAGGAGAATGGCGTTGTGGACATGAGCTATTTTAACGACGCGGTATTCATCGGCGACTCCCTCGCACAGGGTTTTGTGGACGTGTATGACACCTTCCCGAATTCCGGCAGTGTCGCGGTCAAGTCCATGTCCAGCGATGGTTTTGTCACCAAGACGATAGACGATGGCGCAGGCAATTTGGTTCTGCCGGTGGATTTAGTAGCACAGAAAAACCCATGCAAAATATATATATTGATAGGTGTCAACGACCTTGTATGGATGAGTGATGACCAGATGGTTGCCTCCTTCTCCATGTTGGTGGACGCACTTGCCGAGCGTGTGCCGTCGGCGCAGATATATCTTATGAGTGTGCCGCCCCAGACCGCCTCTCGCGGCACCGATGAGCGGTACAGCGTGGTGCGCATCAACGGTCTCAACGACCGACTTGCGGTGATGGCGCGTGAAAAAGGAATATTTTATCTTGACCTGCATGAGGTGCTCGCCGACGACGCCGGCAATCTCTATGAGGATATCGCCGCCCCCGATGGTTTTCACCTCACCCCACAGGGGTATATAATGATACGGGAATATCTGCAATCCCACACGGTGCATTCAGCAGGCAATCCCTATCTTGAGGGCTCGCCACTCCACACCATCGAGGACCCCTCGGTGCTCCCGACACCGACCGAGGTTGCGACAACGCCGACGGAATAATTTCGCATAAAATTATATACAATATAACAGTCATCAAATTTAAAAAAGGAGGTGAGCCGTGTCCAGAATAAAGGTTTTAGTGCTATTTGGGGGGAGATCCAGTGAACATAATATTTCCTGCCTTTCCGCTATTAAGGTGATAAAGAGCTTTAATGCCGAGCGATATGAGGTCATTAAGGTAGGCATAACAAAAAAAGGGCGGTGGCTCTATTTCCCCGGCGACCTTGACATGCTGAGGGATGGCTCGTGGGAGTATTTCTCTGACTCGACACCGGCATATCTTTCGCCCGATGCCGCGGTGGGTGGGCTGTTGCACTGCCAGTCGCTCAGCTCGACCGGCACGACACGGCAAAAAATCGATGTTGCATTCCCTGTATTGCACGGCAAAAACGGTGAGGACGGCACGGTGCAAGGTCTGTTGACGCTTGCCGGCATACCGTTTGTCGGCTCCGGCGTTGCCTCCTCTGCCGCATGTATGGATAAATATTTCACCAACGTCATCACGCAGCACGCCGGCGTGCCGCACTGCAAATATCGCCTGATGCGCCGATGTGATTTAAACGAAATGGACACCCATATCGAGAGCATAATCGCCGACCTCGGTCTCCCACTTTTTGTAAAGCCGGCAAACGCAGGCTCATCGGTCGGTGTGAGCAAGGTGCACGATACCGGTGAGATGCACGCCGCAATAATGCACGCCGCGGCTCACGACTCGAGGATTTTGATAGAGGAGGCGGTCGACGGCAGAGAACTGGAGTGCGCCGTCCTCGGCAACGACAAACCGTTTGCCTCCGGCGTGGGGGAGATACTGCCGAGCGACGAGTTTTACAGTTATGATGCAAAGTATGTCACCGACGACACCGCACTATCCATCCCTGCCGAGCTTGACGACGAACAGCTACAGAGGATAAGAGCGCTCGCCTGCACCGCCTACACCGCCATGGGGTGCGCAGGGCTTGCACGGGTAGACTTTTTTCTGCGACACAGTGACGGTGAAATCCTGCTGAACGAGATAAACACCATGCCCGGCTTCACCGATATAAGTATGTACCCCATGCTGATGGAAAAGAGTGATATATCGGCAGAGGAACTGGTGGATAGACTGGTGGAGCTTGCGAGGGAAGAGTAATTTTAGACTAATGGCTAATGGTTAAGGGTGAATGGCTGGTTGGACTAATGGCTAAAGATGAATGGTTAATGACTAATGGAAACGGCTTCGCCTTTTTTATTTGAAAAATACCATTATGTAATATCGTGAGATTGCGGTAGGGTCACGACCTTATTTTACAAACAAACCCTATAAATCATCGCCGCAGGCGATACCATCACCATTCACCATTAGTCATTAGCCTAACAAACCTACCACATTAGAGAACGGAGTTACCATGCACAACCGCCCTATCGGAGTGTTTGACAGCGGTCTTGGGGGGCTTTCCGCCCTGAGGGTACTGCGCGAGCTGTTGCCGAATGAGGATCTTGTCTATTTCGGCGATACCGCACGCGTGCCCTACGGCAACCGAAGTGCCACCATCATAGAACAGTTTGCAAAGTCCGACATAGCCGTCCTGCGACACTATGACGTCAAATATATCCTCATCGCCTGCGGCACCGTCTCCTCTGTGTTGGAGGTGGAAAAATTAGGGTGCGATATCCCTGTTTGCGGTGTCATCCATCCGACCGCCGAGGCGGCTAAAAAGGCTACCAAAAATGGCAGGATAGGCGTCATAGCCACCGCCGCAACCATAAACTCCGGCTCCTACCACAGAGCGCTCACCGATTTTGAGGTTTTTTCCGCCGCCTGCCCTCTGTTTGTGCCACTGGTAGAGCACGGTCACGTCGGCGAGTCGGACGAGCTGACAATAACTGCCGCGCGGCGGTATCTTACACCGCTTAAAGAGAAAGGGGTGGACACCCTCATTCTCGGTTGCACCCACTATCCGCTCATCGCACCGATTATTAAAAAGGTCATGGGTGAGCGGGTCACGCTAATCGACAGCGGTGCCGAGACGGCGCGCCACACTGCCGACTATCTTAAAAGAGAGGGGTTGCTCTCGAACAGTGGCGGCAAGACCACCTATTTAATATCCGATCTGCCACAACAATTCCCCGAGCTTGCACGGCAGTTTATGGGGCATGATATCGAGGCAGCCACCATCAATCCGGACGACTATTTGTAAGGGAAGACACACCATGAAAGAAGATTATCTGATTAAAATAGAGGGCGTTCAAAAGACCCCCGACGATGAAAACACCGTGACGCTGATGACAAAGGGTGCGTTTCAACTAAAAAACGGTAGCTATTTTATCACCTATCGTGAGACCGAGGCGACCGGCTATGACGGCTCCACCACCACCGTCAAGGTGGACTCCAAGGGGCGCGTCTCCATGATACGCTTTGGCAAAAATCAGTCGACGCTGAGTATCGAGTCCGGCAAACGCCATGTCTGCCACTATGAGACCGGTTTCGGCGCGCTTTCACTCGGTATCAGCGGCAACAATATAATAAATACCCTCGATGAAAACGGCGGTCGGCTGAAGTTCAGCTACGACGTGGACATAAATTCCAACAACGTCTCCAGTAATACGGTGGATATTGTTATTAAGGAGATGTAGTGTTGTAGGGGCGACCTGTGGTCGTCCGCCCTGTAGGTTTGTTATGAACATACGGACGACCGGAGGTCGCCCCTACAACACTACCGCAACACAGATGACAGGTGTAGGGGAGGGGCTCTGCTCCTCCCGTCATAACGGCAACCGGCGCAAAACAATCGGGAGAAAAACCCCTCCCCAACAACCTCAAACACGCAAAGATAAACAAAAATTCGGAGAAACAGGATGTATAAAAATTACTTTAACGCCGCTCGGTGTCAGATTGAAACACTGATTATCGATGCCATTTCCGCCGCTGTTCAAAGCGGTGCACTGACGGAGTGTGAACTGCCGTCATTTGATATAGAGCGCCCCGGTGAGCGCAAAAACGGCGACTTTAGCGCAAATATCGCCTTAAAAGGGGCAAAGGCTCTTCGCACGGCGCCACCCAAGATTGCCGCCGCGATTTTAGCGCACATCTCTTTGCCGAGTGGATATTTTGAGCGGTGTGAGGTGGCAGGCCCCGGCTTTTTGAACTTTTTTTGTAACGACTGTTTTTACACCGACATTCTTTCTTCGGCGGCGTTTGATGCCGACTATGGCAGGACAAACACCGGTGAGGGGAAACGCTACAACGTCGAATTTGTGTCCGCAAACCCGACCGGTCCCATGCACCTTGGCAACGCGCGCGGCGGTGCACTGGGCGAGAGCCTTGCCGCCCTGCTCAAAACAGCGGGCTACGATGTCACCAAAGAGTTTTACATAAACGATGCCGGCAACCAGATTGCAAAGTTCGGCGCGTCACTCTCGGCGCGATATATGCAGATTTTTGACCCCTCACACCCTTTCCCGGAGGATGGCTATAAGGGCGAGGACATCACACAGCTTGCGACCGAATTCGCACAGCTAAAGGGGGATATCCTCAAAAATGCCGACGATCGCACCCGCAGTGACGTGTTGGTCGGCTTTGCCTTGCCGAAAAACATCGACGCGATAAAGTCGGCGCTTCTTGAATATCGCATCGAGTTCGACAATTTTTTCTCGGAGCAGACGCTCTATGACAGCGGCGCGGTGGCGGCCGCTATTGAGGCTATCCGTGCGAGCGGCCTTGCCTATGAGCAGGACGGCACCACATTTTTTGCCTTTTCCAAATGCGGTGGGGAAAAAGACGAGGTGCTGATACGTGGCAACGGCGTGCCGACCTACTTTGCCGCAGATATTGCCTATCATCTCAACAAATTGAACGACCGCGGATTTGAGCGCGCTATCGACATATGGGGTGCCGACCACCACGGGCATATCGCGCGCCTTAAAGCCGCAATAACCGCCGCAGGTGGGGACGGTGAGCGACTCGATATAATCATGGTGCAGCTGGTGCGACTGATGTCCGGAAAAGAGGTTGTTCGCATGAGCAAACGCAGTGGCAAGGCTATCACTCTGACCACCTTATTGCAGGAGGTGCCACTCGACGCGGCGCGCTTTTTCTTCAACCTGCGTGAGGCAGGTACCCACCTCGACTTTGATCTGGAACTCGCGGTGCAGACCAACAGCGAAAATCCGGTCTACTATGTCCAGTATGCGCACGCGAGGATAAGCAACATGATAGCGACACTTGCCGACGGGGGTGTCCTCCTGCCGGACGGCTTTGTACCGAGCGCGCAATTACTCACCCATGAGACGGAGCGCGCGTTGATACTCCGCCTCGGCGCACTGCCGGAGCTTATCGACACGGCGGCAAGATGCTATGATGTCTCGCTACTCTCCAAATATCTTATGTCCATCGCCGCCGACTTTCACCGTTTTTATACCGAATGTCGTATAAAAGGCGAGCCGGAGAATATCGCTCACGGGCGTTTAGCAATTGCTCTTGCTACCAAAAATACCATTGCGAGATTATTGAGCATACTGTGCGTAGACGCGCCCGATAAGATGTAACCCTTTAAATGAAAAAGTTTTTAACGATAATATTTGTCTGTACATTGCTAACCTTTGGGGGATGTAGCTCCGGTTTTATGGGTGGCAATGTGGAGGAGCTGTTGGTCGCACCTCAACCCAACAGCCTACAGACAGCGGCATTCAACGCGATAAAGGCGTATGCCGGCGAGCAGGCGGTCATCGTCTCCCCCAAAGAGGGCGCACATTCCGGCGCGCTGTTGTACGACGATGGCTCGTTCACCGATACCGCCTCCATCATAACCTTTTACAGCGATTCCAACACCGGCACCGACATTAACCTCGCCATACTTCGTGCCGCCGGGGATGTCTTGACCGTTACCCACAGCCTGCGCGGTGTCGGCACCGGTGTCGAGAATGTCGATTTCTACCGATTGCAGGAGGATCAAGGCGTCAACCTTGTGGTCAACTATACCGGCGCGACCGCAAACGAGAAGTTTTTGACCGTGTACAGCTTTAAAGATGACACGCTCTCCTCCGTCTTTGTTCAGGAGCACAGCTATTTTTTGGTTGCGGACATACAGGGAAGTGATGCGAACGAGCTGATTTTTGCACTGCCCACCACCCGAGAGGGCGCGCTCGGGCTTAGGATTATATCCCTCTCCGACGAGTCACCGCTCCAACTTTATCAGGGTTCACCGAATTCCGACATGTTGCAGGCACTCTCCATTAAACCATCCTATTACGATGAGGATACCTTGCTGATTTTGGAGGGGTTGGACGTGCAAAACCGATTTTCTGCCGACCTTTTGCGCTTTGATGAAAGTGGTTTGACCGGTCTGCTCACCGCCGAGGAGCGTCAGATTATAACACATGACAATCAACTGCTCTATTCACTGGACATTGACAACGACGGCATCTTGGAGCAGCCCGGCATACTCGAAACCGAGCTTGAAATCCCAAGCGACTATCTGGGTGTAGGCTATTATGACATGGCACAAAACACCGAATTGCCGAAGTATGTAGGTCTTGTCAACACACGTTTTGCATTTTTTATCAGTATACCGTCACATCGAATGGAAAATATATCGCTGGTTGAAGCAGAGGACGGCATCACCGCGGTGGACAATGAGGGGGAACTTTATTTCAATGTCACCGTGTCGGATTTCGCCACACCACCCCTTGCCGAGGGGGGGGAGGTGCTTCCGGTATTGCAGTTTGGAAATGAGCAAATCTATCTCACCACCTACGGCAACCTGTCGGAGTATGAGCAGAATTTCCTCGTAGAGGGTATAAAAGCAATTTATTAACAAAAGGGAATAGACAATATCATGAAAAGAATACTTGTGGTGGAGGACGAGACCTCCATTCGTGAAATGTTGGCACTTAATCTGTCGGTCACCGGATATGAGGTGGTGGAGGCAGGGTCGGCGGAACAAGCACTCGTTCATATCAGTGAGGCACAGCAACCGTTTGACGTCGCAATATTAGACGTTATGTTGCCCAAAATGAACGGCTTTTCTCTGTGTGAGATTATCCGAGGGGAGAATAGCAAGATAGGGATAATCATCCTATCGGCAAAAGCGCAGGAGGCGGACAAGATTAGCGGTCTTTCCATCGGTGCGGACGACTATATAACCAAGCCGTTTTCGGTGGCGCTTTTGCTCGCACGGGTCGAGGCGCTGTGTCGTCGCATATCACACCTGCCGGAGGCAAAAAAAACGGAGGAGGGTCGGATATTCGCCGGATGTTTTGAGCTGTGCCCGATCAGTCATCTTCTGTACAAAAATTCGGTGCCTATCGACCTCACGCAGGTGGAGTACGGCATAATGATGCTGTTTTTCCAAAACCCCAACGTCGCCATGGTGCGTGAACAGATACTCAAAGGGGTGTGGGGGGATAATTATTACGGCGATGTGAAGATAGTGGACGTCAATATCCGCCGTCTGCGCATGAAGATAGAGGAAGATCCCTCCAATCCGAAACACATCTTGACCGTCTGGGGATACGGCTATCGCTGGAGCTCGGATTAATATTAATCCGGAATAAAATTTATAGGGGATAATAAAATGTCATCAAAACTTAAAAGAATAATTGCGATTATACTCGCCGTGGTGATGGTGGGTACACTGCTGCTCAGCACCGTGCTGACGCTGTTGTTTTATAGTGCGTAGGTTTGGGCTAATGGCTAATGGTGGTTGAAACGGCTTCGCCTATTTATAACCTCCGGTTTTGTTGTAGGGAATGCGTACAACGCATTCCCTACAACAAAACATCAATGACAATATTTAGTTACACTACCAAAAAGAAGGAGAAAACCATGTACAAACTCGGCTTGATAGGTGTCGGTCATATGGGCGGTGCCCTGTTAAACGGTGCAATAAACTGCGGTGTTTTGACTAAAAAGGACATAATTGTCTTTGATGTATCAAAAGAAAAGCTCGCCCTGCTTGAAAAGGACGGCTATAATGTGGCGACGAGCCTCGCCGAGGTGCGCCGTTGCGAATTTTTATTGCTCGCCGTCGCCCCACAGGTTTTTAAAGGGCTATTAAACGATTTAAAGGCAATAGAGATAAAACATCGACAGGTTATCATATCGGTCGCGGCAGGGATAACCGCCGAGCTGATAAAACAGCACCTCGCCGAGGTGGGTGTTGTCTGTGTCATGCCCAACGCGCCGGCACTCATCGGCATGGGTGCAAGCGCCCTCGCTAAAACCCCCGACGTGACACAACGGGAGTTTGAAATTGTGCGTGAGATTTTCGAGGGGGTTGGCATGGTCGCCGAGCTGTCCCTCGATCAGCTTTTCAGCGTAGTGCCGGCAAACGGGTCGGCGCCGGCCTATGTCTATTATCTCATAGACTGCGTTGCCAAAGCGGTTGCGGCGCGTGGCATTGACTACGACACCGCGTTGAAACTCACCGCCCAGACATTTAAAGGCTCGGCGGAGCTGTTAATGCAGAGCGACAAATCCCCCACCGAGCTGGTTGCAGGGGTTTGCACACCGGGCGGTCTGACCGAGCAGAGCATTTTGAGCTTTGAGCGAGACGACCTTGCAACGGTGATAAAACGCGGTTGTGATGCCTGTATCGACCGAGGTCTTGAGATACGCAAACAGGAAGCAAAATAGACATGAAAAAAAGGATTTTTGAAATTATAAACCCTGCAAAGGACGGCGATTTTTATAGCCGTATCTTTGATTTAACCATAATGGTGCTTATCGTGCTGAACGTCATCAGCATCACGATAAGCACCTTTGAGCCGTCGGACGAGCGGATTTTGATCCTTACCGATGCCATCGAGTGGGTCTCGGTCTTTATCTTTTCGATAGAGTATGCACTGCGACTGTGGACAAGCGATCTGTTGCACCCCGACAAAGGCAGGGTCATAGCAGTCCTCAAATACATATTCTCATTTATGGCGATCGTGGATCTTCTATCTATATTGCCGTTTTTCCTTTCAATCTTTATACCCATGAGCACACGCGTGCTGGATACCCTGCGTATTATCAGGTTGTTGAGGGTGTTTAAACTGCACCGCTACACCAACGCGCTGTCCTCCATGCACAAGGTTTTAAAGCGTAAAGCAAAACTGCTGACCTCATCGGTGTCGGTCATTTTTGTGCTTATAATGATTACGTCTATAATTATTTATAACATAGAGTCCGATGCACAACCGGAGGTTTTTATCAACGCTTTTTCCGGCTTTTGGTGGTCGGTCGCGACATTCACGACGGTGGGATACGGTGACATCGTGCCGATAACGGTGATAGGTAAGCTCTTCAGCAGTGTAATCGCTTTTTTGGGGGTTGGTCTTGTGGCGGTCCCGACCGGTATCATATCCGCCGGCTTTGTGGAGCTCGACAACGAACGTCATGAAAAGGCGTTACAGGAAATAGTGAAGGAACAGGAACAGGAGTCGGAAGATCTGATAAAATTCGTTCTGGAACACGAGCAAGGTGTGGACGAAATAAAAAGCAGTGCTCCAAAAAAATTCTGCCCCTATTGTGGGGAGAGGGTGGATTGAGTGTATAAAAAACCCCGTGGGAGCGAAATGCCCCACGGGGTTTTTGTTCTATAGAAAAATTATTTTTTAGAAAAAAATGTTATGGCAAATGCGCCGGGACCTATGTGGGTTGCCACTACCGAACCCATCTGGTCGATGAAATCCCATGCTTTGTATCCGCCTTTGGAGGTTATATACTCCTTCAATTCATCGCATGCCTGTTGGTCACCGCTATGTGTGAATGCTATGGGATAGCTGTCGTCATAGTCATTTTCTTTAATATAGTTGAGTATAAATTCAAATACCTTTTTCTTGCCGCGAACCTTGCCTGCCGAGGTAACCACACCGTCTGCAATCTGTACAATCGGCGTAATATTTAAAACCCCCGCAATGGTGGCGGCGGTGCCGGAGATACGACCGCCCATCTGTAGATATTTGAGCGTGACCGGCGCTGCGGCGAGGCGAGCACGGTCGGCAAGGCTTGTCAGCACGTCGCAGATCTCTTTAACGCCTGCGCCGTCGTCACGCATTTTAGCGGCGATACGCACCATAGAGCCGAGTGAAACGGTTGCGGTCTTGCTGTCTATCAAATGTATATCGTCGGAGTCAAGGTGCTGTTTTGCTATGACGGCGGATTGATAGGTGCCGCTGAGCTTGGAGCCGATAAATACACCGATAATCGTGTCCCCTGCATCAAGATACTCTTTAAAAATTTTTTCAAACTCGTCCGGGTTAACCTGTGAGGTGGTGGGGAGTTTCTCCGCCTTGGAAAGTTTTTCATAAAACTCCGCCTTGCCGATGTCGATACCGTCGAGGTAGGTCTCCTCACCAAACAAAACGCGGAGCGGAGCGGCGTGTACATTCATCTCTTTTAGCACATCGCGAGGAATATCGCAGGTGCTGTCCGTAACAATTCTTATTGACATATGGAAAAATATCCTTTCAGTGTGTTTTACAGTCCTCTATATATTATATTCATTTAACGTCAAAGTCAAGGGTTTTGGGCAAAAAAACTTAAAATAATTTAATTAAATTTATTTAAGTTTTAAAATAGCGCAAAATCTAAGCAATAAATTACATAACAAAACACACTTAAAAACCATTGCCACGCACCGATAATTGTGTTATTATTAATGGTATAACAAACACAAGGGAAAATATTATGGCTAAGGTAGTTTTTATCATGACCGACACACAGCGTTATGATATGGTCAATGCAAATGTCTCGACCGGTCTTTCAACACCGGGGCTGGATGCTTTGGCGGCGAGCGGTATGCGATTTGAGCGTGCATATACCACTCAACCGGTCTGCCAACCGGCGAGGGCAGGGCTTTTTACCGGACTATATCCCCACTCCTGCAACGGCTGGACAAACTCGGTCGCACTGTCCGCCGATGTTAAAACGATAGGTCAGCGCCTGTCCGACAACGGCATACACACCGCCTATATCGGCAAATGGCATCTGGACGGTGGCGACTATTTCGGTCTCGGGAAATGCCCCGACGGTTGGGATGCGGACTACTGGTACGACATGCGCAACTACCTCGAGGAGCTAACCGAGGAGGAGCGCGTCCTCTCCCGTGATGAAAACAGCATGTTAAAACGCGACTATCCTGCCGAGTTTACCTACGGTCACCGTTGCTCCGACCGCGCCATCGACTTTATCCAAAAACATAAGGATGAGGACTACTTTTTGACCGTGTCCTATGACGAACCACACGGGCCGTTCATCTGCCCTCGCGAGTTTTGGGAGATGTATAAGGACTATGAGTTCCCCCTCGCACCCAACGTTAAAGACGTTTTAGAGGATAAGCCGAGCTACCAAAAGGCGTGGGCAGGGGATAGGATATCTGTCGACCGCGACAAGGTGAGTGTAAAAAACCCATTCTATTTCGGTTGCAACAGTTTTGTCGACAGTGAGATAGACAGGGTCGTCAAGGCAATAAAGGCGACGGGTGAGGATATCTATATAATCTACACTTCCGACCATGGCGATGCGTTGGAGTCCCACTGTATCACCAACAAAGGTCCCTGTGTCTATGACGAGGTGGCGCGCATACCACTGTTCATCAGCGGTGGTGACATACCTTCCGGTGGGGTGACGGCGGCACCGACCTCGCATATTGACCTTGCACCGACCGTCTTTGAGATGCTCGGTGTGGCTGTGCCCGGCATGTTCCCCGGTGACAGCGTGCTAAACCTTTGCAAAGGAGAAGAGCAGGATAAGAAACGCCACAGCTTTATCGAGTTCGGGCGGTATGAGGTTGACCACGACGGTTTTGGCGGTTTTCAACCTCTGCGCGCTGTCTTTGATGGGCGATATAAACTCTCAATCAATCTGTTGAGCACCGACGAGTTTTATGACCTTGAAAACGACCCGTACGAGATGAATAACCTCATTGAAAATCCACAATGCTATAGTAAGATGGTACAGTTGCACGACCTTATACTCGAAAATATGAACACCACCCGTGACCCGTTCAGAGGTTATTACTGGGAGCGCCGTCACTGGCGCCGTGAGGAGGACTGCCGCAAAGAAAGCTGGTCTTATACCGGCTACACACGGCAGAGTGAAAATGACTACGAGGCGCGACAGCTGGATTACGACACCGGTCTTGAGATGGTGGAGGCGACGCGCTTTAAGATGCTTGGTTCTATAACGAAATAAGGAGATACATGGGAAAAGGTGAATTTAAAAAGGTAATTCTCGCCATAACATACGCGGCGTTATTGTTCGCGGTGATATTCCGGTTAGAGGATGTAAGCTCGGTTTTCAGCGCAGTTTCATCGGTCATACAGCCTATAATAATCGGCTTTTGTATCGCATTTGTGCTCTCTCGCCCTGCCGAGGTGTTTGAAAACGGACTCTCTCGCCTGTTCAAAAATAAAAGACCAAAACTTGCAAAAGGTTTTTCGGTTGTGGCGGTCTATCTGCTGCTTTTGATGATAGTCGCCGCCCTGTTTGGCATACTTATACCGAGTTTTGCGGACAGCGTCGGGCTTTTTGTCGGCAATTTAGAGGTCTATGCCGGCAACTTAGAGCGCGTAGTCTCCGCCATACCGCCGGAACTGCTCCCCGAGTTTTTAACCGGCAACTTTTTCGAGCAGATAACCGAGAATTTTAATGAACTTTTAGATATTTTTATGACCGGGGTTTTTCCGCAGGTCTATGACTTTACCGCCAGTGTCGGGTCTACGGTGAGCAACATCTTTTTCGGGCTTATCCTCTCGATTTATATCGTGGCGGAGCGCGACCACCTTTCACAACAGGCGACAAGGATGGTCAAGGCATATGCGCCGGAGCGCGCTCGCATTAGAATTTTTAAAATTTCAAAGATCTCGAACTATGTATTCTCAAAATTTGTGGTGGGTCAACTCACCGAGGCGGTCATACTCGGGGTGCTCTGTTTTATCGGCATGAGCATCATCGGTCTGCCCTACGCATCACTGGTCAGCGTAATAATCGGCGTGACCAACGTGATACCAATCCTCGGTCCCATCATCGGTGCGGTGCCCAGCGCCTTTATTCTTTTGATGGTCGACCCGATGAGCGCCGTCTGGTTTTTGGTGTTCATCATCATACTGCAACAGTTGGAGAGCAACCTCATCTATCCGCGCGTTGTCGGCAGTTCCATAGGTCTGCCGGGACCCTATGTGTTGTCCGGTGTGTTGGTGGGCGGCGGTCTTTTCGGCGCGGTGGGTATGCTCCTCGCCCTGCCGCTTTTGTCGGTGGTCTATCAGCTGATAAAAATCAATGTAGAGGATATTGAGGAGGCAGAGGTAAAGCAGTAACACGGACGTGATGACGGGGTGTCTCTATACCAACACCATAAAGTGTGGGGCGGATAACCAACCGCCCCACACTTTATATGGTGTACTATTTTCTATCCTCTTCTCGCAGACGTTTTTTTATCTCCACCTCCTCGTCCGACTCCACCTCACGACCCTGCATAAGATCGTCGTCCGGATTTAAAAGGTCGTTTCGCATCAATGCGAGATAGGGTAAAAGGTCGCCGTTCGTGCCGTTTGCACCAAAAAGTCCAAAGTTATCAGCCATTATACAATCCTTTCTATCAATATAGTCAAATTCAAAATTATATCATAACGGTTTGCATTTTTGAGCTCAAAAAAGCTCCGTGATGATAACTGTATTATCACCCACGGAGCATAAAAATATACATCTATTCGATTTTATTTGACAAAAAACTACTCGATATCGTCATCCGAGAAATCTATCTCAAAACTGGTGCCACAGTTAGGGCAGGATATGTCGTCGTCACCGAGCATCTCCTCGTCCATGCACACCACTTTTTTGCACTCGGGGCAGGTTATCTCATAAATACCGCCGTCATACACATCGTCCTCGTTGCAATCACAGGTCATATTGCTCTCTATTTCGGTCAAATCCTGGTCGATAGCGTCAATCTCCTCATAAATTTGGTCGACATCGTCCGACAGGTCATAAACCGCGTTGCATACGTCGCCGAGCAGCGCTAAAAGCTCCTTTAAAATGCGGCCCTCTTTGGTGCTGAAATCGGGGTTTAACCCGTCTACAAGCCCCTTGACATAGGAGGCTCTCTCCTTTAAATCCATTGTTTTGTCCCTTTCTAATACTAAGCGTTAGTTGTTGACACGCCCCATATATTCGCCTGTGCGTGTGTCTATCTGAATTTTCTCCCCCTCCTCTAAAAAGAGTGGCACCCGTACCTCTGCGCCGGTCTCAACTATGGCGGGTTTGAGTGTGTTGGTGGCGGTGTTGCCTTTAAAGCCGGGGTCGGTTTGGGTTATTATCAGCTCCACAAAGTTGGGAGGCTCCACACCGAATACACTGCCTTTGTAGGATAGCACCTTGACAACCTCATTCTCCTTGACAAAACGAAAACTGTCGGGGAGGGAGCTCTCGTTGATAGGGCTTTGTTCATAGGACTCAACGTCCATAAAGTGATATAGCTCACCATCACTGTACAGATACTGCATTTCACGGCGCTCAATATATGCCGGTGGGAACTTGTCGGACGGGTTGTAGGTTGTCTCGGTAACAGCTCCGGTCAACACGTTGCGTGTCTTTGCGCGGACAAACGCCGCACCTTTGCCCGGTTTAACATGTTGAAACTCAATAATTTGAAAAACACTGCCATCCATCTCAAAGGTAACTCCGTTTCTAAAATCACCGGCACTTATCATAATTTTTTCCTTTCCTAAATCAAAATCCGACAATTTACTAATAGTCATATTTGGGGGTTCGTCGGTTTTAGCCCACAATATTAATCTCTCTTTTAGTTAATTATATGAAATTGTGGGCAATTAGTCAACACCGCTTGAAAAATTTTTTGTTCTATGTTAATATTATTGCAAGAAATATATTATTTAAAACAAGAAAAGGAGTGTTTTCCATGGGAACTTATGTTTGTGATATCTGCGGATATACCTATGACGGTGATCTACCGTTTGAAGAGCTTGGCGACGATTATGTTTGCCCAATATGCGGTGTTGGCAAGGATCAATTTACCGAAGAATAACTATATACAGGAAAAATAAATAAATGGAAATAAAAAAATGTATCCACTCGGTAGGCGTTGTCGATCGGGAGGTTAGGATATTTCACGGCTATGAGACACCCTACGGCACCACCTATAATGCCTATCTTGTCATTGATGATGAGGTGACGCTTATCGATTTTGTCAAGGCTCCTTTTGCGGAGGAATTTTTGGCAAATATCGAAAAGGTTTTAGGGGAGCGCAAAATAGATAAAATTATCTGCAACCATGTCGAGCCGGACCATAGCGGTGCACTGCCGGCGGTGATGGCAAGGTACCCCGATGTGAAAATATACGGTACCGCCGCATGTGAAAAAGGTCTGCGCGCGTATTATAAGGGTGTCGACTTTGAGTTTGTCGCGGTCAAGTTGGGGGAGGCACTTTGCACCGGCAACAAAACATTCTCCTTTATCCCGATGCCGATGGTGCACTGGCCGGATAGTATGGCGACCATGCTCGTGGAGGATAAAATCCTTTTTTCCAACGATGCATTCGGTCAGCACTATGGCGAGGGCCTTGTTTTTGACCATGAAATGGAGCTGGATAAACTGGTGGAGCGTCTCGGGAACTACTATGCAAACATCGTCTTGCCCTTTGGTATGCAGGTACAAAAGTTGGCAAAAACGCTGTCGGAGTTCCGAATTGAGACGATTTGCCCATCACATGGAGTAATATTAACAAAAACTATACCGATAGTATTAGAGAAGTATGGCTATTGGGCGCAAGGGAGAGTGTCAGACAAGAAACTTTGCATTGTCTATGACACCATGTGGAACACTACCGCCAAGATGGCAAACAATCTTGCGCGCGAGTATGGCGAAATGGGGTTTGAGGTGGATGTCGTCAAGCTGTCGGACACACATTATTCCGAGGCTATATCGCGCCTTTTGGAGGCATCTCACATCTTTGTAGGCTCTTCTACACTTAACAACTGCATGTTGCCGAGTGTTTCGGCTTTTTTATGCTATATGAGAGGGCTTAAACCGAAAAATCGTGTAGGTATGGCGTTTGGCTCCTACGGTTGGAGCGGTGAATCGATAAAAGATATAGAGTGTATCTTAAACGAGTGCGGCTTTGAAATGCTACCACAGCGTAAGGTTCAATGGAATATTTAGTTTGAGTGTAGGTAATTAGCAAGCAGTTTACTCACACTTCAAATTTTAAACACAATTTCATGTTAAATTGTAGAAAAATTTATAGGGTTCGATTATGTCTAAAATTGCAAATTTTATCAAAAAAAGGAAAGTGCTCTTAATCGTATTGGCGATACTTATAATAATAGGTATCGTTATTTATAATTTTATCAGCTCTGCCACACGCGCCGTAGAGGGCATGATTTCCTTGCCGTCGACGACGCCGCTCGCCTTGCAGGATATTGAAAATGTTATCGTCGCGAGCGGACTTACCGCGTCTGTCGACTCCAAGGTGGTCAACGTCGTTGCCGGTTCTAACACCTCCGGAGTTGAGCTTATTACCCTCGATATAGAGGTGGGTGACGAGGTTAAATCGGGGCAGATACTCGGCACATTGGACGATGAGGCGGTGCAGGATAGCATAGAAGCGGCGCAGGAGTCTTATGATGACACCGTCAGAGAGACAGGTTATGAAAATGCAATCCAAGAGCATGATCTGGCGCAGTCTCAAAAGACGGCGGACGAATATGCCGAGACATACAATAAGGATAAGGACGAGTATAACAAGCAGATAACCGATTTTAATAATGAAATAGCGTCGCTAAAGACATTGATTGCGTCGCTGGAGACAAACTTGACGACCGAGACTTATAATTGGTATAACCCTACTAATATTCCTACACCTGCACAGGGGGAAACTGCTTTGATTTTTCCCCTAACCGATGATTCTTTGCGTGCAGCATATGAGGCTCTCCCCGCTGATATAAAGAACAACACTGCAACAGCCACACCAACCGTACAACAGACTTACATCCGCAACGCCTATCTCACTTTAGAAGGTCTTAAAAACAACATTAATAGTACAAGAGTAAATCAGGATAATCTGGAAAATCAGGCGAAGACGCTAACCGAAAACTATTCTATTCTTGAAAGTAATAATCTTGAGAAGTTGGAGAGTGCGGTGGCATCACTGGAGCGTCAGACGTTGTCAACCACTATGATTGTTGATCGAAACTACGACAGTCTTAACGACGACTATAAAGATATATTGGACGCGCAAAGCGATATAGAGGACACGGTAATTCGTGCCCCGATGGACGGCGTTGTGACCGCTATTTCCGTGTCTGTCGGTGACAATGTGAACGGTTCTGTCTGCACCATACAAAACCTCAATGATATGGAGATAACCGCCACCGTGCCGAGCTATGACGTGGTCAAACTCCGCGAGGGGATGTCGGCGGTCATCACCACCGACTCCACCGACACGGTTGAGCTGAAGGGCACCATCACAAATATTACGCCGATAGCGGTCGACCAACAGGGCAACTTCTCGGTCACCATCTCGGTGGACGAAATTCATGAAAATCTGCGCGCCGGCGTGCCTGCAAAGATCACCTTTATGATAGAGACCGCTGAGCAGACGTTCGCCGTGCCGATAGACGCGGTCATGGAGGAGGATGGCACCCACTTTATTTATGTATATGACACCATGCCGACCGCTGAACAGGCGACGCTCGGTGACGCCGACGGCAGACGACGTATCGATGTTGCGCTCGGGATGGAGTCGGACTATCTTGTTGAAATTATTTCGGCGGAGTTGAGCGAGGGGCTCCTTATTTTGGACGATCCGCAAGGGCTTAATGTTGTTACCGATGCAATGATGATGTTTGGTATGGACGTACCGAACACTAATATTCCGAGCGGTGGCCCCGGCGGCGGCCCGGGTGGTGGCGGTGGCCCCGGTGGCAACTAACCATAAGATTTAGTAGAGGGATTGTATAGATGCCAACCGAAGTTATAACGCTAAAAAATGTCTATAAAAGATATTTTGAGGGTCATGAGAATGAACTGTGCGCCCTCGACGATGTCACCCTTTCCATTGAACAGGGGAGCTTTGTCTCCATCGTCGGTGCGTCGGGCAGTGGCAAATCGACGCTGATGAATATTATAGGCGCGCTGGACCGACCGAGCGAGGGGGAGTATCTCCTCGATGGGGTGGATATCATGGCGGCGGCGGACGGGGAACTGTCCGGCATACGCAACAAGAAAATAGGGTTTGTCTTTCAAAATTTCAACCTGATACCGAGGATAAACGCACAGCGCAACGTTGAGCTGCCCATGCTATACGCCGGTCTCGGCGCGCGTGCGCGTGCTAATCGCAGTCTCGAACTCTTAGAGACCGTCGACATGAAAGGGCGTCGTCACCACAAACCGAATGAGCTCTCGGGCGGTCAAAAACAGCGTATCGCGATAGCGAGGGCGATGGCAAACGACCCTGCCATACTGCTCGCCGACGAGCCGACCGGCGCGCTGGATACCAAGACGGGGCACCTCGTCATGGATATTTTTCACAACCTGCATGAAAAACAGGGCAAAACAATTATTCTTATAACCCACTCGCCGGAGCTTGCACAGGAGACGGAGCGAATTATCACCCTCGTGGACGGGAAGATTGTCAGTGACCGACCCGGCACGCCGAGAAAGGGGCAGACCAATTGAGCATTAAAGAGAACATTTTTCTTGCGTTGACCTCGCTTTGGAGCAATAAGATGCGCGCGCTCTTGACCATGCTCGGAATTATTATCGGAATAGGCTCGGTCATCACTATTTTTACGATAGGAAACGCGCTCAACAGCTATATAGCCGCCGAGATGTCCGGCATGGGTGCGAACAATGTTACACTTTATATTACACAGCGCTCCACCGATATTTCCGGTGGGCAGATGTTCCGCCAGATGACGGAGGAGGATATGTTGACCGACGATATCCTTGCCGACATTCAAAACCAGTTTGGTGAACGCATCGAGGCTATCGGTATTTCGGTGTCGGGCGGTGACGGGACGGCGAGCATCGGTGAGGATTATGCGAATTTCACTCTCTCGGGTGTGACAGCCGAGGAGGCAATCATAAATAATATTACCATTTTAAACGGTCGGTTTTTGCTGGAACGTGAGATAGAGGACGGCAAACATGTCGTTGTCATATCCGATAACTTTGCGACCAACTACGGCATTGAGGACGACCCCATCGGTGCACAGGTTATGCTGGAGGGTGGAGATGCCACACCGGCACTTTTCACGGTGGTCGGTGTGTATGAATATGAACAAAATGCGATGATGATGGGCTCTTTATCGAGTGATGAGGACATGACCACCACCGCATATATCCCCCACACCGTCGCGTCTCAGCTGACCGGCGCAGGCGACGGATACAGCTCGGTCACGGTTATGACTAACGGTGATGACAGCACCGGACTTTCAAACGAGATCACCGCCTATCTCAACAGCCGTCAATACGCGAACAACGAATATTTTGAGACCTCCTCCTTTGCGATGGAGAGTATCATCGATACCATGCAGAGTATGCTCACAACGTTGCAACTCGCCATCTCGGCGGTCGCGGCTATATCACTTTTGGTCGGTGGCATCGGTGTCATGAACATCATGCTGGTCTCCATAACGGAGCGCACCAAGGAGATAGGCACAAGAAAAGCGCTTGGTGCCACCAACTTCTCGATACGATTGCAATTTATTACCGAGAGTGCTATAATATGTATACTCGGGGGTATTATAGGGATTATCTTCGGCGTGGCACTGGGCATGTTTGCGTCGGGGTTGCTGGACTTCCCCTCCACGCCGGATTTTATGAGTATAGGTATAGCGGTTGGCTTTTCGTTCGCTATCGGCGTATTTTTTGGCTACTATCCGGCGAACAAGGCGGCAAAACTTGACCCTATCGAGGCACTGCGATACGAATAATCGGTTAAAATGAACATTTGTTTAACACCAAAGGACAATAAACCTCTAAATGAGGGGGAAATAAGATACGCTCTTTTGCAATCGCTTAAAGGGCGTGTTGTTCATCGTGTGTTGATAATACCACCTGATTTTACACGATTTCACTCCGGCGCCGGTCTTATCACCAACATCTATTACCACGAGCTCACCGCGCGTGGGTGCGTGGTCGACATTCTGCCGGCCCTCGGCACCCATGTCCCGGTCACCGAGGGCGAGGCGCGCGAGATGTTCGGTGATATCCCTTTTAGGCAATTTATTGCCCACAACTGGCGCACCGATGTGACAAAACTCGGTGAAATACCACTCGAATTTATGGAAAAAGTCTCGGACGGTCTTTGGCATGAGTCGGTGACGGTGGAGGTCAACACCCGACTGCTCGATCCTACATACGACATTATCCTGTCGGTTGGTCAGGTCGTGCCGCACGAGGTTATCGGCATGGCAAACCACTCCAAAAACATCTTTGTCGGGGTCGGCGGTGCGGACATGATCAATAAAAGCCATATGGTAGGCGCATTATACGGCATCGAGCGCACCATGGGCAAGGATTTTACTCCGGTGCGACGAATGTTCGACTACGCCGCCGAGCATCTTTTATCCGATTTGCCCATAGTCTATGTCCTGACGGTCTGCACCGCAACAGACAACGATATAGATATTCACGGTCTTTTTATCGGCAACACTCGCAGATGTTTAGAACAGGCGATAGAGTTATCGTTGCAAAAAAATGTCCTCGTTGTCCCGACACCGATCAAAAAGTGTGTAGTATATCTCAATGCGAGAGAGTTTAAAAGCACATGGCTCGGCAACAAGGCGGTCTACCGCACCCGAACAGCGATGGCAAACGGGGGTGAATTGATAGTGTTAGCGCCCGGCATTTCCCGATTTGGAGAGGATGATGCGGTGGATGCGCTGATACGAAAGTACGGCTACCGTGGTCGACTATCGACATTAAAGCAGTTTGAAAACCCACAAAACCATGACCTGCACGACAACCCTGCCGCGTGCGCCCACCTTATACAAGGCTCGTCCGACGGGCGATTTAAAATTACATATGCGGTGCGCGATATCACCCTCGATGAGATTGAGGGTGTGGGATATAATGCGGCGGAATACGATAGCCTCGCCACCCGATATAACCCCGATAGGTTAAAACCCGGCTATAACAATGTCGATGGCGAGGAAATTTATTATATAGAAAATCCGGCACTCGGGCTTTGGAGTATATAAAGATGAAAATGATGGACAGTTGGGATCTCGAAGCAATTGAATTTTTTACAAAAGAGGCAAAAAGCAATGCGGTGAAATCCGCACCGAAATACGGTTTTGAGGAGATTTATCTCGAAAAAAGCCTTAACAAACTCCGCAAGCTTGCAAAATTACACAATGTTAAAAATTACACCAAGATGAACAAGGAAGAACTCGTCTGCGGCATAAAAGAGCAGCTGTTGTCATTTGAAAGATTGAGAGAGCTTATGTTCATGTACAAAAAAGATTTGCTTGACAAATTCATCGAACTGTCACTCGTGCCCAGCATTGAGATATCCCCATATGACTATTACGATAATATATTGTCTATCAAATTAGGCGTAGCCGAGCTTTATTTTTTTGAGGATAAATTTATCGTCGTCATCCCCACCGAGATAAGGGAGATGATAAAGGGCGCCTATTCAAAGGAGTTTATTGATACAAAATCGCGTTATGATTTGATAACCGATTATGCAATTGCCTGTGCAAATCTATACGGAGTTATCTCGTTTGATGAATTTATAGATATTTTTAACGACCAAAACATTAAAGATATAGATAATGACGAGTTATACAACGTTTTATTTTTCAACATCGAATATGGCGATGCCTATACATTCTATGATGAGTATATAATCAATGACGTGCTTGGAGATGACGATTTTGAAGATGTCGAGGATATCCTCAGTGTGACGAAAGGCAAGCCGCGTTACATACCCAAAAAGAGTGAACTGCTGAAATACGCCGATGATGAATACTATGAGAAAACACAGTATACAAACGATCTTAAAAATTATTTAACAGACAAGTGCGACGATGAGGAAACAATGTTGAGCCTTGTCGACGAAATTGCATTTCTCGCCGGTATGGACGCAGATTTAGACGAGATAACAGAGGTGTTGGAAACGCAGGAGATTATCCCCACCGATTTAAATGAATTAAACGTGTTTATTAACATCGCCGCAAATCTCAAAAACAACTCACGCATCTGGGCGAATAAAGGCTACACACCAAACGAGATGATGCATAAGCTCGGCAGGTTTAACGCCCCAAATATGAATAGCGGCAGACTCGCGTTCCCACAGATGCCCTCTATGCCCTCTGTATCCGCTATCCCCCCTGCCAACTTTAACCCTGTCACCAAGACGGGTCGCAACGACCCCTGCCCCTGCGGCAGTGGCAAAAAATACAAAAAATGTTGTGGGCGGTAACTATAAGGTAGTAGCTACCGCACCGCATTAAAGCTCGGCACCGACGCATAGTCCTCGGTGCCGTTTTCGTACGCTAAAAATACGTCCGCCACCAGCTCGGCGAGCTCATAGCCGTTGCCTGCCTTTTCCACCACCGCGGCGATGACAATCTCGGGATTGTCGGCAGGGGCGTAGGCGATTATCGTCCCGTCATAAAATCCGTTCGATGCCTGTGGAGTGCCGGTCTTGCTCGCCACCTCGAACGGCAAAGCACCAAGGTACTGCGCCGCCTGACCGTAGCCGGACGCCGCCACCATCCCCTCACGGACAAGGTCATAAGCCGCGCTGTCACGGTAGACGGACGGGAAAACCTCGAGTTCCTGCCCCTGCACAAGATGAGCGGTTGGCACCTGCCCGTCGTTCGCGAGGGTCGAGGCATAGACCGCCATCTGCAACGGAGTAACCGAAATATCGCCCTGCCCTATCGCCGCCTGAACAACATCGCCGACAAACCACTCCTCCCCTTTTGCCTCACGCTCTTCGGGTGTGGAGAGTATGCCCACCGCCTCCGTTATCTCGACGCCGGTCTCACGCGCAAGTCCCATTGCGAGCGCCGTCTCGGAAAAACTCTCTATCCCGAGGCGACGACCCATCTCATAAAAATAGACGTTGCAGCTGTACTGCAAGGCGCGATACAGGTTAACACTGCCGTGTATGCCGGTGCAACCGGGTGTGAAACCCACGTCGGAAAAATGACTGTAACTTCCACTGCAATAGACGGTGTCAATCTCACTCACCACACCCGACTCTATCGCCTCGATTCCGACCAACGGTTTGAATGCCGAGCCGGGGCGATAAAGCCCCATGAACGCACGATTAAAAAGGGGTGTGTCCTGATTTTGGAGTAGCTCGTCATAGTCGGCACCCAGCGTGTTGAGGTCGTAGGACGGCGCTGTGACCGAGGCGAGTATGCTGCCGCTGTCCGCCTCCATGACCACCACCGCGCCACCGGTTATCTCCTCCCCCGTCTCATCGCTAAGTCGTTCCATCAACCGTGCGAGTGCACCCGCAGTCTCACGCTGAAGCTGTGCATCGATGGTTAAAATCAAGTCCTCCCCCGGCACGGTGGGGGTGAGAACGGTGGTGGAGAGTGGCTCGCCGTCCACATTGCGCTCGATGACCCATTCGCCGTCCTGCCCTCGCAGGCTGTCCTCAAACGCCTTTTCCAGCCCGTCTCGCCCAAGGGTGTCGTCCATCGCATAGCCGAGCTGGCTTAGTTCCTCAAACTCCTCGGGGTAGACAGGTCCGGTTGAGCCGATAATGTGTGGCATCAGCTCGCCGTCGGTGACGACACGCACCGAGCTCTCCTGCACGCTGACACCCTTTAGACGATAGCTGTTCTCTAAAACGCGGTGCAACAGCTCGTCCGAGGCATTGAGAGCAAAGATGTAGGGGGTGAGGTAGCTGTATTCATACAACTCCATGCGCGCGCGTATACCGCACAGTCTCTCGCGCATCGGCTCGTCGTAGTCCGCAAGGTCGTATCGCTCAATCAACTCGGGATAATTGTCCTGCCCTTGATAGAGTGCCGCAGGGGTATAGCCGAGCTCGTCGCAGACTAAAAGCAGGTTATAAAGGGTGTCATTCAGCTCGTCTGCCGGTAGAAAGGCACGCTCGATAATTATATTAAAGGAGGTCTCGTTTTGAACCAGTGCGACGCCGTTGCGGTCGAAAATTTGACCCCTGTCCGCCTCGACGGTGTAGCGGTACATGACCGCATTTTTTGCAGTCTCATACAACTCCTCGCCGTCCACCACCGTCAGCTGAACAACACGCAACAAAAAAACGGCAAAGACGGCGACGGTCAGCAGGGTGAAAATTTTATGCCTACTCATCATAAGGCTCCCCCTGCCCATAGTCGGTGCGCAACGAAAAATAGTCCGGCAGACGGCATATCAGGTAGGGTATCGGTGATAAAAGACCGGTGTAGAGCACCGTCGGCAGGGTATGGCGCGAAAAGGTGGAGCCAATCGAGCTGTAGTCCGCAAGATAGCCAAATATCAAGAGGTCGCCGAGGCATAAAATCGCACTCGCCACGGTGGTGCAGAGAATAAAATCCACCGTCGAGAGATGCTCGTCAAAATAATCCTCCTGCGCCACCTCACGGCGGTATAATGACATAAACACCGCCCCTATCATCAAAAAAAGTGAAAAATAGCCGACAAAACGACCTGCCAAAACCTCCCACCCAAGCCCGAACAATAGCCCGATGAGACCACAGAGTGTCGGGCTTTTTGTCGCCGCCGCGAGCGCAAACACCGCCGGCAATAAAAGCATGGGTTTGACACCGCCAATCTCGAAAAGCCCCGGTGTCTGTTGCAACGAAAAGGACAGCATAACCAACAATAATCCTATCGGAATTGTCAGATTTTGGGCTATGAGACTTAAGGCTTTTTTCACTGTGCGACCTCCGAGGGGAGGACAAATACCGACGACACACGGCTGATATCCTCCGAGGTGTCTATGATTGCGGTCATGGTTTTGCCACCGGGCGAAAGCTCCAGTGAGGTGACCGTGCCGATGATAAGCCCCGGCGGAAAGACACCGCCCTCACCGGAGGTCACCACCAGCTCGGCAGTCTCGGCGGCGGTGGAGCGAGAGAGCAGGGTCAAGGTGGTCTCGTCCCGTTCGACGCGCGTGTCCTCACCCGTCACAATGCCGGTCTCTCGGCAGGAGCTCAAAATCGCCGAGACGTTAAGCGAGGGGCTGAGTATCGTCCGTACAATAGAAAATCCGACACCCACCTCGGTCACAACACCGCAAAGTCCGTTGGCGGAGACGACGGTATCACCGCTCGACACTCCCTCCTCACTGCCGATGTCGAGGGTGAACTGCTCAAAGCCGGTGACAGGGTCGCGCCCGACCACCGTCGCCGGTATAAAGTCACCGTTCGGGTACTGCACCGCGAGCGCGTCGGCATCTTTTAAACGCTCGGTGTCGGCGATAATCGCCTCATATTCCGCAAGCCTGTTTTGCAGGGTGGCAATTTCACTTTTAAGACCGGTATTCTCCTTGGCGATGTCGTCGGCGCGCAGGACGTTGTCGATATAGCCGAGCAGATTGCCGCTCGTCGCCTCACCAAGGCGAAGCAGTGGGGTCATCACCCCCACAATAATGCGTTGAGGCGCCGTTGTGGGGCTGTCGATGCTCCCGGCATATACCATCAATGCCAGCAACGCAACAGCGACCACAATCAGCGCCACAAAACGTTTGCTCTTTAAAAAGTTTTTCATCAGAAAAATCCGCCCACCCAGTCGACAACACCGTTAAACCAACCGACTATATAGGAAAGAATGTCGTTGCCGGTCGACAAAATTATATCCTCGTTCGCGTCATAATACTCGATAGCAAGATCCAGTCCTTTGAACATCTCGTTATTGAGTTGCTCCTCGACATGCCCGTTTGAGATGTAATATAACACAAACCCAAATGCCGCCGCCGCTATCGAAAACCCGACAATATGCGCGGTAATATAGAGGATTTTTTTTATCATGGTATGGGTCCTTTCGGCTAAAAATTTTGGCGCCACTCCTCAATCAGTCGGTGGTTCCCCTCACGTAGGACAGCAGGCACTTCGCGACCTCTCCACACTGCCGGTCTTGTGTATTGGGGATGTTCTAAATAGCCGGGGGTGTAGTGGCTTTCCTTTTCCACCCCCTCTTTTGAGGACAAAACGCCGGTTTGCAACCTTATTACACTGTCGGCGATACAGATAGCCGCCGCCTCACCGCCGGTCAGAACAAAATCGCCTATTGAAATCTCCTCATCGCAAAACTCGTCGATGACACGACGGTCAATCCCCTCATACCTGCCGCAGACAAGCATCAGGTGGGGCAATGTCGCAAGGCGCTTTGCCGTCTGTTGGTTATACCGCTCACCCTGCGCCGTCATAAATATTATGTGAGGGCGAGTGCCGGGTATCCGCCTTACCTCCTCGCAACATCTCGCGATAGGCTCCGGTGTCATAATCATGCCGTGACCACCGCCGTACGGCTCATCGTCCGTCTTGCGGTGGATATTGTCGCTGTAATCACGAATGTTGTGGTAATAAAGTTCCACGATTCCGGCACTCACAGCACGCCCTGTGATACTCTCACCGAGGTAGGCACTGCATATGTCGGGGAAGATGGTCGCGATGTCAATCCTAATCATCGCACCTCGACCCCCTCATCGTCAAACATGCCCTTTATCGGGGCGATTTTTATCTCACCGCCCTCGAAATCTTTTTCTTTTATAAAAGCAGGTGCTGCGGGGAACAAAAAGTTCTCCCCCCTGTCGTTTTCAATATAATAGATGTCGGTCGCACCGTGATTTTCCACCCTTTTGATACGACCATAACACCGACCGGTCTCATGGTCGGTGACGATAAAGTCAATTATGTCGGCGATAAAATACTGCCCATCATCAAGCTCGGCATCGCCACGCTCAAAATAGAGCGATTTGCCGATCAGCCCCTGCGCCTTATCGCGGCTGTCAATCCCCGAAAGTCGCAGGATGACGGTGTTTTTGTGCACCCTTGCCCCCTCGACGCTGTACTGTTTTTCGTCGATAAAAAAGCGCTCAAACTGCAATGCAAAGTCCGGCGAATCGGCGACGACATAGAGCTTGACCTCCCCCCGTATGCCGTGGGGGGAGACAAGGTCGCCTATGTGGATACGCTCAGTCAATCTCGACCATCACCTTTTCACCGCTACGCACCGCCGAGGCACGCATAACCGTCCTGATAGCCTTGGCTATACGCCCCTGCTTGCCGATAACGCGACCCATATCGTCCGGCGCGACCGACAGACCAAACACCACCGTGCCGTCCTCGTCGCGTCGCTCCGTTACGGTGACGGCGCTTTTATCCTCGACAAGACCTTGAGCGATAATAATTAATAGCTCTTTCAAATATTCAACCAATCCTTTCTATGCGTAAAACGCCTTAATCTAAGATGTTGTGACGCTTGATTAAAGCACGCACGGTATCGGTCGGTTGGGCGCCGTTTGCAAGCCAGCTCTTCACCTTGTCGGCATCGATTTTGACCTCTGCCGGCTCCTTGGTCGGGTCATAATAACCTATCTCCTCGATAAAGCGACCGTCACGCGGAAAGCGAGAGTCGGCAACAACTACACGATAAAACGGGGATTTTTTTGCACCCATACGGCGCAGACGAATTTTTACTGCCATTAGATTTTTGTTCCTTTCAAAATATCCTTATGTACTGCGCCCTGTGCGCAATAAACATCAATTTAAACCGAGTTGACGCGCCATATTTTTCATGGCTCTCGGGTTTTTGGAAAAGCGTTTCATCATCTTTTCCATCTCGAAAAACTGCTTTAACAGTCGGTTGACCTGCGGCACGTCGGTGCCACTTCCGGCGGCTATGCGACGTTTGCGTTTGGGGTCTATTATGGAGGGTTTCGCACGCTCCGCCTTGGTCATGGATTTTATTATCGCCTCGATGTAGACTATCTGTTTTTCGTCCACATCGTCGGGATTGATCCCCTTTGCGCCCATGCCCGGTATCATGGACATGATGGCGCCGATACCGCCCATCTTTTTAAGCCCCTGCAACTGCTCCAACATGTCGTTGAGGTCAAACCTGCCCTTGGCGAGGTTTTCGGCGGAGATCTGTTTTTGCTCCTCCAGCTCCTGCGCTTTTTCTATAAGGGACATTATGTCGCCCATGCCGAGAATACGGCTGCTCATTCTGTCGGGGAAAAACGGCTCCAGCGCGTCTATCTTTTCGCCGGTGCCAACAAATTTTATCGGCTTGCCGGTCGTTGCCTTGACCGAGAGTGCCGCACCGCCGCGCGCGTCGCCGTCCAGCTTTGCAAGGATGACGCCGTCGAGACCGATCTTGTCCAAAAACTCCTTTGCGACCGAGACGGACTGTTGACCGAGCATCGCGTCCACCACCAATAGTGTCTCGTCCACCTTGACCGCCTCTTTTATATCGGCAAGCTCCTGCATTAGCTCCCCATCGATCTGCAATCGACCGGCGGTGTCGAGGATGACTATATCGTGACCGTAATCGCGGCTGTGGCGATAGCCTGCCTTGGCGACCTCCACCGGATTTGTCTGCCCCATTTCAAAGACGGTGGCACCTGCCGCCTCACCGACCACCTTGAGTTGATCTATCGCGGCAGGGCGATATATGTCACAGGCGACCAGCAACGGGCGGTGCCCCTGTTTGATGAAATGTTTTGCAAGTTTTGCGGCGTGGGTGGTCTTACCGGTACCCTGTAGACCGCAGAGCATCAGCACGGTGGGCGGTTTGGAGTTGATGTGCACGCGGGAGACTTCACTGCCCATCAGCGCGGTCAGCTCGTCACCGACTATCTTTATAACCTGTTGCGCCGGTGTGAGACTGGACATAACCTCGGCACCGATAGCGCGCTCGGTCACGTCGTTTATAAAGTTTTTGGCGACCGGCAGGCTGACGTCGGCGTCCAGCAGTGCAAGGCGCACCTCACGCATGGCGAGTTTTATATCATTTTCCGACAGTTTGCCGCGACCGCGAAGTTTTTTAAACGTCTCGGCAAGGCGCTCGGTAAGTCCCTCAAATGCCAACTGTGATATTTCCTTTCATTTATGTACTATTCGCTGATCTGTGCCGAAAGCCGTATTATCTCCTGCGAGTTACGATAGATTTCGGGTGATGAGGAATAACTCTTGTCGTTATAAAATCCTATGTCCTTTGCAAGGCGAGATATCTCCTCGGCGTTGCGAAGTATAAGCGCGTATTTATCGGCGAAACCGACCTTGCTCTCCAGTTCGAGCAGATAGTGTTCACCGCGTTTTATGGAGTCGCGCACGCCCTGTCGGGTAATGCCGAAATTTGCGGCTATCTCGGCGAGGGAAAGGTCGTCGTTGTAGTACTGTTGCATTACATCACGCTGTTTGTCGGTCAACATATCGCCGTAAAAATCCAGCAAAACCGACAGGTTTAGGTTCTTTCCCACAAATATCCTCCGTTTGCGACAACTGTAAAGGCGTTTACTTTTACATTATAGCGCACAAAACGGTGTTTGTCAATATCTTTTATAAAACTATTCGAGAAAAATCATGTGCAAAACACCCAACATCTCACGGATATAAAACCCGGGCACAAGACCGGTGGCGGAAAGACTGTTTGCGGAGTAGGCGTCATATCCGTACCGCTCGGCATAGAGCTGAGAGCGAAATTGATGGTAGCCGTCGGTGGCGATAATTAGGTTTGTCGGCAGGTTGTTCTCCTCAATAATAACGGTGGAAAACTCGATATTTTCACGGGTGGCGGTGGAGCTCTCCTCCACAAAAATTCTGGACGGCTCTATGCCGAGTGTGATGAGGTAGTTTTTCATGACTGCCCCCTCCGACAGCGGCTCGCCGTAGGTCAGACCGCCCGACACGACGCAAGAGTAGTCGGGGTTTTGCGAAAGCACCTCGTATGCCGCCTCCAACCTCGCGGTGAGCATCAGCGACGGTCTGCCATCTCGAACCATGCACCCCATCACCACCACGGTTGCCGGCCGGTCGTCGGTGTAACGATTAAGGTGCGCCGCATGTAGCATGAGTGACATAAAGATGACACCGACAAGAGTTATCGCGCCGACAACAACACCGAGTATTTTAAACGGCAACCCCTGCCATTTGATTTTATAGAGGGCAAACAGCAACACCCCATAGATGACCAGTGCGACATACCCGACATGGCTATTGCCGAAAAGCATGGGTAGTAAACCGAACAAAAGGGAGATGATGCTCAATATAATCGTGATTATTTTTAGTGGCTTTTTAAAACTTGTCATTGGTCTATACTACCATATTTCGACAGAAAAATCAACAGTGCCCCCCTCTCGTTGGGCAGGTTCTCGTTTATCACCTGCTCGTGCAGGGCGGATAGAATACTGCCTATCTCTCGCCCCTCGGCATATCCGAGCGATATCAGATCATCGCCGTTGATTGCAAGCTCGGCGAGGGTCGGGCAACTCTCGCTCTTTATAATCTGTGTGGCGACGGCGCGCAGATCCTCAATCATGGCTAACCGTTCCGCGATACAAAACTCACTCTGTGCGCTCACGTCGGCGGCTTTCACCTCTAAAAGGCGATAAAACTGCTCCTCCCCGAGTTTCAACAACGACCTTTTTACCGATTTTTTACCGACAGTTGGCGGTGATTGATGGTGGAGTATCAGTTCACAGACATTTTCTATGGTCGCATTTTTGTAGCGCAGACGGCGCAGTATTATATCGGCAATCGCCGCACTGCCCTTCTCATGCCCGTAAAAATGCCCGACACCCTGTTCATCTTTTTCAAAACAGCTCGGTTTGCCGATGTCGTGCAGTAGCATTGCAAGGCGCACCACCTCGTCGCGCGGCGCATAACCAAGCGCTCGCACGCTGTGCTCATAAACGTCATATATATGATACCGATTGTGTTGACAAAAATCGAACATGTGCACAAGCTCCGGCATAAACTGCGCTATGACCTCCCGATATTTGAGCAGGATCTTGACCGCGCCGTCCCCCAAAATCAAACGAGAAAGCTCACCGTTCAGCCGCTCGGGCGATATGTTTTGTAGCAGGTGAGCATTTATAATAAGTGAGTTTGACGTATTCTTCTCAATCTCAAAATTCAGTGTCGAGGCAAATCGCAAAGCGCGCATTATTCTTAGCCCGTCCTCACGAAAACGCTCGCTCGGCTCCCCCACCGCGCGGATAAGGCGGTTTTTTATGTCCTCTATACCGCCGAAAGGGTCGATAAGACCGTCCCTTTCGCTGTACGCCATAGCGTTAACGGTGAAGTCCCGTCGCCTCAAATCCTCCCTTATATCGGTGACAAAATGCACATCGTCGGGGCGGCGGTTGTCGCTATAGCCCCCCTCGGTGCGAAAGGTGGTGATCTCGTATTTACCGTGCGTCATCAAAAGGGTGAGCGTGCCGTGCCTTAATCCCGTCTCTATCACAGGAAAGCCGGAGAAAATTCGCTTGACCTCGTTTGGCGGTGCGTCGGTGCAAAGGTCATAGTCGCTCGGCTTTTTGGACATCAACAAATCCCTAACGCATCCGCCGACCATATAACCGTCGTAGCCATTGGCATAAAGACGGTTTAAAATAAACCTCACCTCATCCGGCATAGGTAGTCGACTCATGACACACCGGTCTTATAAATCGAGACATTTTCGTCCGAGAACACCTGTTCAAACCCTTGCATGTTCGCCTTATTGCCGTGCTGTAGGTCGTAGTAGACGAGGTAGTCTATACCGTGCTCGGTGCAGACAGCGAGGATTTCGTCATGCGAACTCTCGTCATAAAAAAGTGTCGCGTTGAGTGCCGAGCGCTCGTTTGCCACCTGCTCCGACAGCCCCATGTTGGAGATGGTGTATCGGTTGCCCTCCATAAAACACTGCATACCGGAAAAGGCGGTGTAGACGTTGGAGAGCAGACCGCCGTTGCTGTAAATCCTGTTGGTGGCGAACATGTCGTCCGGCATTGCTACCGAGCGCAAAAACTCCCCTGCGCGCTCGTCCGCCGCAGAGCTGGATTCATGCCAATAGTCATGCTTTGGCAGTATGTCGAGGTTGAAAAGATACTGTCGCAGTCCCGAGCCGGTCATGTTGACATACAAAAACACGGTGGTTATCAGGCTGACGGCGAGCATTGCGTAGTTAAAAAAGTTACGCCGAGAGAGTTTTGTGAAAGTAAATTCTCTAACAGCCACAAGGTTAATACAAAAAAGTGCGACATAGAGGAAATACACCTGACTGAGTGACTCGTGATAGAAGAAAAAGAACGCCACCAGACCGCCAAAACCCACGGCATAAAGAAAAAGGTCGGGGGTGGTGAGCGAGCGAAATTTTTTAACGGCTTTAACCGCTGAAAGGAAGAATATAGGCACCGCAAAGGGGGATATAAGGACGCTCTGCAAAACCATCAGCAGGACCGCCAATATCCTATGCAGGATTGAATTGTGGTCGATCAGATTTAAAATCGGGTTAAGTGCGCCGAGCTCTAAGGTCAGGGCATAGTGAAAGCCGGTCGAGATGTTCGTGCCGGAGGAAAAGTTGAGGTTGTACACCACAAAAAAGCCGACGCCCACCGCGAGCGACACAAGGATTTGCGGCGGTGAAATTTTGCGCTGTATCAGGGTGGCTATCGTCGCCGCGACAATGCCGAGTGCGACTATAGCCGCGATGGGCGATTTAGTAAAGGTGAGAAGGGCAAAACTGCCGAACAGCGCGAGATAAACGCCGAGGTTGGCGCGGTAGTTGAGCTGATAAAGACGAAAGAGCACCGTCAAAAAAACGGCGGTGAATACAAAGGCGTTGGACATGCTGTTGATGTTGGTGACACTCGCCCGTATCATGCTGTTGGAAAAAAGGCTAAGACCGCCGGGCAGTATTGCCCAAAGGCTGGCGCAGGACAGCAAAAACATCGACAGGGGGAAAAGCGCCGCGCGCAAACGGTCGCCACCGTAGAGTTTTTTAGCACACAGATAGAGGGTGACTATCAGTATCGGCAAAAAGAGTGACTGGGAATAAAAGGCGATGAGGTTATAACTGCTTATGCCGGTCATGGCAGAGAATGCGCTGAGCAAAAGCTCGGTGAAATAGTGGTACTGCAACCGCACGTCATAAAACCGTATGTCCTCGGGGGGGAAGCCGAGCTTAAAACTCTCGGCATTGCCGACGTTCCACAAAAAGTCCTGATTGAGCAGGATATCGCCGACGGCGGTGGGGCGCGCGTATTTAGCGACGCCGGCAAAGGCATAGACAAATATCAGCGCTGTGGCAATAAAAAGCAGTAACACCGCCGTGCCGTCAGACTTTTTGACCTTTTCGCGCAGGTCGTTTTTATTTTTAAATAGGAAATAAAGCCCCACGGCGAACAGCGATAGCACCGCCACCCACATGAGGGGGAACAGTGACAGACGGATGGCAACGCAGTAGAGTGCGACCAACACACCGCCCCCGAGAGTGAAACAAAGCGGCAGGGTAAAGTCGTCCAGATATTTTTGTATGTTGAGTAGACGGTATACGGCATAGCCGGGCAGTAACAACAAAGCTACCGACGCGAACCAGAACACCGACAGTTCAAAAACACTGCCACCCGAAAGCTCAATGCCGATCGCGTAGACGATCATAAAAACGGCGCAAAGGGCAAGTTTTGTCTTATTAAATTGTTCAAAAAGAATTTGGGACATCAAAAATCTCCGCAGTTATTGTTGGATAAATGTATCATTCAGTGTAGCGGTGAGCTCGTCCATGATATCATCGTCCCAGTCCTCAAAGGCGAGGTAGTCGTTATAGAGCGTCTGCTCCACCGTCAACAGTGTTTTCGGGTCGGTGTAGAGCAACATGTCGGCGGCAACGTTGTTGTTTTCTATATATTCATAGAGTTGAGCCGTCAACAGATTTTCCGCCACCGGTCGGTTAAACTCCAACAGCCCGAGCGTGTCGGTGATGTAGGCTCGACCCGTTTCGGAATAATAAAACCAGACAAGAAAATCCATTGCCGCCTCATTTTGTTCGCTCTGTGCATTTTCCGGCAGGGCAAAAACAAAGGGGGTGGTCACCGTCATCGCGGCGTTGAGGGTGTATGCCTCGGTATCATCGCTTGACACAAACGGGCGCAGTGGGAACACCACCGTCTCGGAAAGTGCCTCCTGCGAGAGGTGGGTGAATGCCTCGGACAGTGAGGAGCGAAAAAACAGCACCTTGTCCTGTTCATAGAGCGCGGCGGCGGTGGCATAGGTCAAATCGGCGTAGTCCTCGGCAGGGTTTTCGGTGCGTTGCAACCTGCCGTCGGGGGTGGCACTCCTGTTTAATTCGTCGTGAATAAACTCGGGATAATCCTCGAAAATGCCGGGTGCGTCCTCCTCGGTCGAGGGGGTGGCGTTTAATATGATGGAAAGGGGGGAGAGCAGGACGGAGGAGTCCGCAAGGTCCAGTGCATAGGGAGCAACAAGATTTTCGATACCCTCCGGCATTTCGTCCGGCATGGTGTATTCACCGGTGGAAAGGCGCAGGATTTCACCTCTTGCAATGTCGTCGGTGATAAGCTCGTCTAAAAGCAGTGTCGCCTCCTGCCACTGCACCGCCGAGGCGCGCCTTATATCGTCCGCAAGCTTTGCGATATCCTCCACCCCGAGCAGTTCGGCAAGCAAACTTGCATTGCAGAGGTAGCCGTAACCGTCGATACCGACCGGCAGAAATGCAACATCGTTGCCACTTTCAAGATAGTCCGGCACATGGACGGCAAGGGAGGCGAGCAACGCCGAGTCCAGCTCCCGCACCTGCATAATGCCACCGCGATCGGCGAGGGCGTTGACGTTGTGTATGTTATCGCTGATTACAAGTCCGCTCCCACCTGATGTCAGTGCCGAGACAAAGCCGTCGGTGTCACTGCCGTATTCAATCTCGGTTATGGACAGCTCCACCCCCTCCAGTGCGGAGTAGAGGTTGAGCAGGGGGGTCACGTCGTCCAGCACCTCGGCACTCACCGCGATGTTGAGAAGGTCGGAGGGGGGTGATTGCTCCTCGGTCGGCGCGGATATCGGTCTCGTATCGTCCGGCATAGCGCCGTCGACACAGCCGAAAAACAACATTACGACACAGAGTAGCGTCATATTTTTTATACTTTTTGTATATTTATGGTTAAATTTCATAATAGTATAACTTTCGTCCTGTTTTTAGGTATATATATTCATTTTACCATCTTTTTATTTATTTGCATAGACAAAAAATATAATATATGATAAAATTTATGAATAAATTAACCGCTCACTGCATATATTTGTATGAGTATAAAAAGAAAGGGCGGTTATTTAGGTGAAACTTATATCCATGCGAAGATTGATAGTGGCGGACAAAAAGGAGCTTTTAGAGCTTGTTGAACGCACAAAAAACAACTGTGGCGGCATGAGTGAGGGCGATGTCCTGCATTTTTTGACCGACGGCAGAGTCGAGGGGGCGTTTTTAAACGGGACGCTCGGGGCGGCGGCATTTTGCGCCACAGGCACCGGTTTTTGCACCGACAGCCTGTTTTGTGATATTGTAGATAGCTCGTCGGTGCGCTATATTCGGGCGCTGTACGATGAGTGTCTGCTCAAAATTATTTGCTCGGTTCACGGCGAGCGTTATACCGTGTTGCACTATCGACACCTTGCCGACATCGCACCGTTTATCGGTGAGGGGTATGAGCTTGTCGCCCTGCGAGGGGGCATCGCAAATAAACCGTATCTTTTGTTGCAACGCGGTGCCGGCAAGGCGACAAAAGAGGGGGCGCTCTATGGCATAGCCGAGAGCATACTCCACGGAATAACCGAGAGTAAAGAGCTAAGCCGCCGTCTGGACGAGGGATATCGAGGGGTCGGTGTCGAGGTGGACGGATTTGTTCTGGCGAAAGGGGTGTCGAGGTAGGGACATGGTTTGCGGTTGTCCGATTGCGCGACGCAGCATTTTGGTTGTGTGTAGGGGAGGGTTTCCTCGACGTCCCGACATCGTGGCTATCCGAATACACCATTGTCGTGAACATGCGGACGACCGAAGGTCGCCCCTACACCATAACACAGCGCAATTATTAAAAAATTCATTTAGGGGTTTCCATGCCCTCCCGACATGGCGGTTGTGCTCACCGGTCGGGACGGGCAACCCCTCCCCTACAACCCCGACCATCGTCGGATATTTCGGGCGGATATGGAATCCGCCGCTACGACCTCGATGTATTTGGTGTGCAGGACGTTCGGCTGTAGGGGATGCATTGTATGCATTCCGCATAACGGCAAATCGTGCATACCAGTGACGAAACGGCACGCATACAATGCGCGCCCTACAACATCACCGCGATGTCGTTGCAACCGTAGGGGCGACCTGCGGTCGTCCGAGGCGTTCATAAAACACCGCGGTCGCGTTGTAGGGGACGGCGTCCACGACGTCCCGTCATCGCGGTTACCCGAATACACCGTTGTCGTGAACATGCGGACGACCGAAGGTCGCCCCTACACCATAACACAGCGCAATTACCAAAAAATCCATTTAGGAGGGTTTCCATGCCCTCCCGACATGGTGGTTGTGCTCACCGGTCGGGACGGGCAACCCGTCCCCTACAACCCCGACCATCGTCGGATATTTCGGGCGGATATGGAATTCGCCCCTACTGTCTCGGTATATGTGCAGGACGTTCGGCTCAAAATTATGTACAATAATTATACAAGGAATCAAAACAAATGAAAACAGTTATTTTGGACGCTCGTGCTCTTCGGGAAAATGATATGGACTTTAGTCCGCTCAAATCTGTGTCAGGTGACATTACCGTCTATCCCCACACCACAAATGACAAGCTGATAGAGCGCATAGGCGATGCCGAGGCTATCATTATCAACAAGGGCATAGTGAACGACCTCGTTCTCGACGCCTGCCCGAGGTTGCAATACATAGGCTTGACCGCCACCGGCTATGACAATATTGACATCACCGCCTGCAAAAGGCGCGGCGTGACGGTGACCAACGTGCCGGGCTACAGCACCGAGAGTGTCGCACAACAGCTGTTCGCACTGCTCCTTGAATACTGTGTTGACACGGCAAACTATTCCTCGGCGGTGAGGGGCGGCGACTGGTTGGGTCGCATGAGCGATGTGTCAAAACTACGCCGAATGAGCGATCTATCCGGCAAGACGCTCGGTATTTTGGGCTTTGGCAGTATCGGCAGTGCCGTCGCGAGGATTGCGCTCGCATTCAATATGCGTGTCATCTGCCACACCCCATCAAAAAAATCGCATGGGTCGGTCGAGTTTTGCACCTTTGATGACCTGCTTTGCGAGAGTGATATTTTATCGCTCCACTGTCTACTCTCGCCTGACACCAAGGAAATTATCAACGAAAAGAGCATCAAAAAGATGAAAGACGGCGCGGTGCTTTGCAACGTTTCACGCGGTGCACTTGTGGACGAGAGGGCGGTTTTAAAGGCGCTGGATAGCGGCAAGCTCCGCTTTTATCTCGCCGACGTTCTCACCGGCGAGCCGGACACCGCCGACAATCCCCTCATAAAACATGAGAAAACCATAATCACACCCCATGTTGCATGGGCGAGCGAGGGCTCCCTTTCGCGCCTTGCCGGTGAGGTGTGTGAAAATTTGATAGCGTATCTGGGTAAATGCCCGAGAAATGTTGTGGGGTAAAGCTATTTACCTTATCTTTATGCGCAGACTATAACTTTGTTCACCTTCGTGGGTGACAGCTTTGTGCTGTGTTGGGGTAGTCGGGTCTGCCCAGATGGTTAGGTTTTTGTCGTTACTTTCTGTGATGTCAAGCGTTATAGTATAGGCTTCGCCTATCTGTACCGGTATCGCCTCGTCTTGCAATAGATGGGTAAAATTATTGTCCTTAATCTTTCTGCCGTCAATTATTGCCCCATAAATCACAGCGTCATTACTGTCAGTCAGTTTAACCTCAACCTCTCCGTTATAAGGTTGACTGTGCGTGCCAAACTGCACCGATATGGTGTTTATAATCTCTCTGCTTGCTGTAAAACTCTGTTGCACGGCACCACTCTCAAGCGCCTCACCGCAGGTTGTGTCGGGGTGTATCGTCCCGAGCATGTCCTCGTCGTCGGTCGGCAACATGGATATTGCCTGCTCATAAAAATTGTTGTGAACATAAAAATAGGGCGCATCTTCATAGATGATGGTGTAGTTATCGGCGACAAAATCGGTCAGCTCCGGCGCAAAATCCTTGACAAGATAGTCAAACGCCATATATTCCGGATCAAATATCGCCACGTTCGGAGGGTTTTCGATTAGCATCTCCATCGACCGTTCACGCGTCGCCTCCCACCACCAGGGGGACATGCCGGTGTGGTAGGGCGCCATTTTGGCATGGGTGGAGAGGAAAAGATGCTCGTTGTTGACATTTTGTAGGATATACTCATTCGGCTCGGTCAAGGTGTTGATTAAGGTCTCGTTGCTGTGCGCCTCATACTCCGTCTCGAACTCGTCGGGGTGTATAATGAGATTGTCCGCGCGCTGTGTGATTACATCGCCGGATACCGCAAAATACACCACCAAAATTACCCCGACACCGACGGAAAAAACGGCGCGTTTGACAAGGCTTTTTGCCGCGAGTGTTTTGGCGGTCAATTCACCGATAATTAACGACATCATAACGGCGGTGAGGGAGAATGTCTGCAATGCGTGGAAGTTGAAAAATCCGCGTGTGCCACACATCAAGAAAAATGCGCCCACCACAAAAAGGGCATAGATACGTCGTTTTAACAGCAATATTAAAAGATAACCCCAAAAAGCAAAGTTTAAAAATACAACTCCGCCGGTGAGCAGATCCGCCCCCTGAAAAAGGGTTTGTATACACTGTTTAATAAAATCTATATAGTGCCCGAGTGTGCCGACTATCGCCGATATCGGGCTGCTGCCAAAACCGGACTGATAGTCGCTGTAGACCGTCATGTTGAATGTGATTGCGCGGTAAAAAAAGTCATCAAAGGTCCCGATGATCAGATAGTACAGGGCAAGCGCTATCATGGGCGCGAGGGTCAGGGCGATGGTGAGTGCATACTTTTTGCTCACCGCTTTGACGGCATTGAGCGTGCCGAACCTGCCCACGACAGCGAGGGAGACCTCACGCAGGATAAATCCGAGCACTATAACGGCAATCGCAAAGGCGGACACAAACGCACTTAAAAACGAGATGTTTATTGCGACGGCGATGAATACCGCACCGCCGATGTCCATCTTTTTATCGTTGTCAAACCGCAAAAATTCCAGCAAAAGAATGACCATGCCGACCGCCTGAAGTTGCTCCGCCAGTATAGAGGTTGCCAAAAAAACCTGCGAGAGCGAAAAAAGGTAAATAATCGGCCATAATATCATCGCAAAACGCCCATAAAACGCGCTGTATCTAAGATAGACAGCGACGTACAAAATCGCAAGCAGAACATACCAAGCGAGGCGAAACTCCAAAATAGTGTCAATGCCAACCATCGACATCAACATACATATATAGTACATCAATGGCATGTGTTGAGAAAATATGTCTACATACAGCGTGCTACCCTTTGCCATCTGAACACCGTTTGCAAAGTTATCCATCTCGTCCATAAACGGGACATTCCCTCGAAAGAGAATGAAAACCATAAATGAACCCACAAAAAGCAGGACAGCGCCGACGATATAGGTGATTTTTGAGTTTGATTTTAACATTGTTTCTCTCGATTTATTTTCAAAAGTATTATATCATATTTTTCGACATTATTTCAACCGTAAATTAATATTAATACTTGTATTTTTTCGCAAATCATAGTAAAATAAATTGTAGTCTGATTATACAAGAGGGGCATTATCGAGCGTCGGCTGAAAAAACCTGTCAAGAGATTGACCGCACTGCGTATTGTGGCGGTCAGCTTTCTTGCGAATATTTTAATCGGCACCGTCCTTTTAATGTTGCCCTTTTCAAACCGCTCCGGCGCGCCGCTCCCGGTGCTGGACGCGCTGTTCACCGCGACCTCGGCAGGGTGTGTCACCGGTCTTGCGGTGGTGGATACTTTCACACACTTTACCTTTTTTGGTCAGCTTGTCATACTTATACTGATACAGATAGGCGGTCTCGGCTTTATCGCCGTCTCCACCCTGCTCATGCTGATGCTCGGCAGTAGGATAGGTCTGCGCGACCGCCTGCTTATAATGGAGACGTTCAGCACCCTCAAGGTCGGCGGCGTGGTGCGACTTATGCGCCGTGTTATCCGCTATACCATTATTATTGAGCTGGTCGGCGCGGCGGTGCTCGCCACCGTCTTTATACCGCAGTTTGGGCTCGGGCAGGGGATCTGGTTCTCACTTTTTCACAGCATATCCGCTTTTTGTAATGCCGGTTTTGACCTTATGGGGGGCGGCTCGCTATCTGCCTACGCCACAAACCCCATCGTCAACATAACCATCATGCTGTTGATTGTGCTCGGTGGTCTCGGTTTTATCGTCTGGGAGGATGTTCTGGACAAACGTTTTCACTTTCGCCGTTTTTGCCTACAAAGCAAGATTGTGCTGTGCGCTACCGCCGTCTTGATCTTCGGCGGTGCGCTTTTATTCTTTATCACGGAACAAAACCACGCCTTTGTCGGCATGACACTGCCGGAGAGTATTCTCGCCTCGCTCTTTCAGTCGGTGACGACGCGCACCGCCGGCTTTAACACCGTCGACCTTAACAGCTTTAGCACCCCCGGCTCGGTGCTGTCTATGCTGTTTATGTTCATCGGCGCGGCGCCCGGCTCGACCGGTGGCGGTATCAAGATAACGACGGTGGTGGTCATCTTTTTCGCCCTTATTTCATTTATCAAAAACCGTGAGGGGGTTAATCTCTTTTCACGTCGCATACCGACCGACACGGTGGAGCGAGCTTTTCACGCCGCCACCATCTATGCGATAATCATTTTTTTGTCGACCATGATAATCTCGCTGCAGGGTATATCGTTTGAACTTGTGTTGTATGAGGTGGTGTCGGCGATAGGCACGGTTGGGCTGTCACGCGGCGCAACCGCCGAGTATGACAACCTATCGAAGTTCGTCACAATTTTGCTGATGTTTATCGGCAGGGTCGGCAGTGTCTCGGTAGCCATCGCGGTGACCGACCGCCCAAAACGCCTTAATCTTCGCAACGTCGAGGAGCGGATAATCACAAGTTAATGCATATATTCAATTAACTATAATATTACGAAAGGATATCTCATGAATTCAATGTTGGTCATAGGTCTCGGTCAGTTTGGACGCAACCTTGCCTTAAAGCTCGTCGAGGTCGGCAACGAGGTGCTGGTGGTCGACACCGACGAGGAGCGCGTGTCGGAGCTTGCACCCTATGTGACCGGTGCACAGATAGGCGACTGTCAGGAGGAGAGCGTCCTGCGCAGTCTCGGGGTTCGCAACTTTGATGTGTGTTTTGTTTGCGTGTCGGGTGACTTTCAGGCATCGCTGGAGATAACCTCGACGCTTAAAGAGTTGAATGCACGATACATAGTCTCCAAAGCGGACCGCGACCGTCAATCCAACATACTGTCTAAGATAGGCGCGGACGCGGTTATACACCCCGACATGGACATGGCGGAGCGCGTCGCGGTCAAGTACAGCGCAAAAAATGTGTTGGAGTACAGCGAGTTTTCCGACGACTATGCCATTTCCGAGGTGATAGTCCCACGCGACTGGGTCGGCAGAACGTTGGAGCAACTCAATATCAGGCATAAATTTAAGATAAGCGTCATCGCCTACAAGTTTGGCAGTGAGGGCAACAAGACATTTACGCCGGTTTTGGACGCACAGCACTGTTTTGTCGAGGGGGAACAACTGCTGATGGCAGGGGATGCGGAGGATATTTTGAGGATGACGGGGGATGAGGATAGGGTGTATGGGTGAGGGTTTTTAGACTAAGGACTAATGGTGAATGGCTAATTGTGCACTTCGGTCGCCCCTACGGTTGCAATTATGTTGTAGAGCAAGGGGTTTGCTCTTGCCGACATAGTGAATAGTTGTGGCAACCCATATCCGCTGATTGTGGGTGTGGTGCCCCGAATGATGTGGGGGGCGCGTGTTTGAAAGCCTTCAAACTCACCGAAAGGGATAAGAGCCCCCCGACTCACCTAAAAAACAAGGCATCCCTCCCGGGCTCTTATCCCTTTCGGTGACTGCGAACAGGTTCGCAGACGCGCCCCCCTTGCCTACAATCCGGCACCAATCCGACCGGTGTGCACGGGTGAAAGGTCGGGGTCGGGACATTCGAAAATAATATACTATCAAGGAGCAAAATGAACATCAACAACCTATGCATGGGATGCATGAAAGAAAAACCTACATATAATGAAGTCTGCCCTTTTTGTGGGTTTGATGAAACGCGTCATGAAATAGCACTGCACCACCTGCCGCCGCGGACAATTCTCGCGGCGAAATTGCTGGTCGGTCGGGTGCTGGGGGAGGGCGGTTTTGGCATTACCTACATCGGCTACGACCTCAACCTCAATCTACCGGTGGCCATAAAGGAGTTTTACCCCTCCGGTTTTGCCTCGCGTGAGAGCAGTGTCTCGGTCACCGTCTCCGCCTTTCAGGGCAAAATGGGGGACGTTTTTAACGACGGTAAATCCAAGTTTGTGGAGGAGGCGCGCCGCCTCGCACGTTTTCGCAACCTGCCCGGCATTGTGGCGGTGAACGACTTTATTATGGAGAACGGCACCGCATACATTGTGATGGAGTACATCGAGGGGATAACGCTCAAGGCGCATCTTGCGCGTATCGGTGGCAGGATGCGCACCGAAGAGGTGCTCAGCCTTATGCGACCGGTTATGGAGTCGCTCGCCAAGATGCACGAGGCGGATCTGATACACCGCGATATTAGCCCCGACAATATCATGATATCGACCATGGGGGAGATACGGCTTATCGACTTTGGCGCGGCGAGGAGCTTCGCCGGCGATGTGAATAAATCACTCTCGATTCTGTTAAAACCCGGCTATGCGCCGATAGAGCAGTACAGCTCCAAAGGGATGCAGGGTCCTTTTACCGACGTCTATGCAATATGCGCAACGATATACAAGGCGATTACCGGCGAGACCCCGACCGAGTCCAGCGACCGCGTGTCGGAGGATATAGTCACACCGCCGTCCGACCTCGGTGCGGACATAGACCCACACCGTGAACAGGTGTTGCTCAAAGGCATGGAACTGCTCGCGAAAAATCGTTATCAGACCATCGGCGAGTTGATGGGGGAGCTTTACTCGGCGACCGTGCCGACAGCCTCCACCCCACAAAATGTCTATCGCCCGAGCGCACCGGTTGAAGAGCCGAAGTCGATATCGCAGTTAGGTTCGTCGCAGTCCGAGCCACCGTCGGAGCCGAGGTCGATATCACAACTGCAACCTACCCCACAACCTGCGCCACAGCTGACACCGCAGCCGAGTGCACCAACTCCACCAACGACCGCCGTGCCAAAAAGCAAACTCAAACCCTTCCTGCCACTTATCGCGGTAGGCGTGGTGTTTTTGGTTGTGATCGTCTATCTTGTTATGCCGAGAAATGTTACACCGCCGGAGGAGCTCTTTTCCAATAATAACTTTACATCGCAAGAGGAAGGCTTTGAAGCCGACGAGCAACCGACCGACGATTTTCCCGAAAACGACACCACCGACGGCGCATCTTTCGAGATAACTCCGGAGGAGGGCGCGGAGCTGGAGATGCTAATCAGAACAAGCGACTCCGACCCACTGCTGACGGCTCAGCTGGAAAATTACACAGCAATGACCGGAGTTGAGACAGAACTTATGCTGATAGAATCTGTCCAATATGACGACCATTTTACTGCGATGCTCGCCTCAAACGACCTGCCGGATGTGCTCGCCATGAATAGTATCGAGTTAAAATTTAAAGAGCAGTATGGCGTATTTGCACCGCTCGACGACTATCTTTCAAGTGAGGTTCGCGCCGATTTTGACTCAAAATTGTTGGAGGTTTTTACCGGCGAGGACGGCAATCTTTATGGGCTACCCTACAGCTACAACGTCATGGCACTGTTCTACAATAGGGATTTGTTGGAGGAGGCAGGCATTGAGGTGACGGAGAGCTTTGAGGAGTTCTTTGTCAACAGTTTTGTCTTTGCCGAGAGGGGTACGCCTGCCCTTATGGTCAACCTAAACTCGACATACTTATTCCCATTTTTCTACTCGGCGCGTGGCACTCTCTATGAAAATGGTGCGCCGGTGCTGTACAATGAGGGGAACGTCTTTGCAATGAACCTCTTCACCGAAATGTATCAGGTCGGTGGTATGCAAACTTCCGAACAGAGTGAACACACCTCCTCCTTTGAGGCGTTTCAGCAGGGTAATGTGCCGTTTATAGTGGCGTTAAGCGCCGCCGCCAACGATTTTGCGCAGTATGACGATCTTAATTTTGGTGTGGCACCGATACCGTATATCAATAATCCGGCGAGCATGTTTTATTCCGAGGCATATGTGGCGAGTAACAACAGCTCTTACCCGAACGCGGCGGCAGGTCTGATGTTGTACCTTACCGAGGCGCAGCAGGTGATGGACATGGTATCTTATTCCGGACAAACTCCGGCGAGACGCTCGGCACACTCGGAATATTTCTCACTCTATCCCGAATTGGAGGCAGTGCCCGAGATACTTCCGAGCGCAACCCATTTTTATTTTGGTGAAAATCACGTTGAGTTTATTAGCTTAGCAATCGACGCAATCGCCCTATCCATCACCGGTGAGGGTACACCGGAGGAGAATTTCGCCGAGTATCAGGCGTATATAGACGAGTTGGGAGGGTAATGGTCTTTTGGCTAAAGGCTAATGGTGAATGGTTAAGGACTAATCGTGCACATAGATTTCGTCAAAACATATATTAAAAACAGGAGACATATGAACATCAACAACCTCTGCATGGGATGTATGAAAGAAAAACCGAACGTGGGCGGTGCTTGCCCTTACTGCGGTTTTGACGAGGTACGACATGAGGTCGCACTGCACCATCTTCCACTGCGGACAATTCTCGCCGGCAAGGTGCTCATCGGTCGGGTGCTGGGGGAGGGTGGTTTTGGCATTACCTACATCGGTTATGACCTCAACCTCAATCTGTCGGTGGCGGTCAAGGAGTTCTACCCCTCCGGTTATGCCTCACGCGAGGCGAGCATATCCACCACCGTCTCCGCCTTTCAGGGCAAGATGGGGGACTTTTTCACCCACGGCAAGGAAAAGTTTGTGGACGAGGCGCGCCGTCTCGCCCGTTTTCGCAGCCTGCCCGGCATTGTGGCGGTGAACGATTTTATTATGGAAAACGGCACCGCATATATCATCATGGAGTATGTGGACGGCACTACTTTTAAGGCGCACCTTGCAAACGTCGGCGGTAGAATGCCGTCGGAGGATGTGTTTTTGCTGATGCGTCCGGTCATGGAGTCACTTTCCAAGATGCATGAGGAGGGCATAATCCACCGCGATATTAGCCCCGACAACATCATGATAACTAAAACGGGGGAAATACGGCTTATCGACTTCGGCGCGGCGCGGGACTTTGAGGGCGGTGCCGATGTCAGCCGTTCCATCCTGCTAAAACCCGGTTATGCGCCGGTGGAGCAGTACTCCTCACGTGGTCAACAGGGACCGTGGACCGATGTCTATGCGATATGCGCCACCATGTACAAGGCGATGACCGGCGTGACACCGCAGGAATCCAGCGACCGTATTACCGAAGATCAGTTGCAAGGGCCATCCACCCACGGCATTGCGATAAACCCCTATAAAGAGCAGGTTATAATGCGTGGCATGGCGTTTATGGTCAAGGATCGATATCAGTCGATGGGGGAACTGATCACACAACTATACAACGCATCGTCCGCACCACCGCAGGCGATGACCTCCATGGGAGCGCAGGGCGGTGCGCAGATGCAGACAGGTCACACGGTTTCGCCTTTGCCGATTAACACACCACAGCAAGCTCCCAAAAAGACCTCCAAAAAAACCGGCTTTATCGTCGCCGGTGGTATCGTCGCCGCCATCGCGGTGCTGTTCGCCGTGGTGTCGCTCTTTGACACGGGGGGACTTGACATCGGTATACCGACCCTTTCGAGCGAGCCGGTCTCGGTCATTGGCGGCTGGGAGGGGGTCGAGGTGACCGGATTTGGACTTGAACTCGACATGCAGGAGGAATACCCCGACGGCATGAATATCGTATTTGAGGATAACGGCACCTACAGCTGGTCGAACGGCAACGAGGTCAATACCGGCAGTTGGGAGTATAACGGCAACAACGGCGTGACGATAGACAACTACGGTCTGAAAACCGATGGCGTGGTGAACGGCGACACCCTCGTTTTTGACAGCTTTATGGGGCTGGGTATCGGTGTTGTCTTTGAACGGGATTACAGTACATCCAGCCCGAGTGCGCCCACCGTCGACGGCGAACCCTCACAGGGCGACACCGCACCCACCTCGGGCGATCTCGCGGTCGGGAGCTATTGGTACGGCTATGTGAACATCTACAATTTTTCGGGCGAAAATGAGGAGTATGTCGGCGGCACTCCGGTCTGGGGATTCATCGATGTACTGGAGTCGGAAGACGGCGAGGAATTGCTCTACCTTGAAATACTGGACACATCGGAATACCTTGATGAAGAATCATATGTTGTCTATTCCGCCTACATAGAGGTTGAGGACGATATCCTCTTTCCTGTGGATATAGAGGGCGATGAAAACTGGATCATGGATTTATATCTTGACAAGGGAGAAACACCGATATTTAAATACGAATACGGTTCATTGCGAATGATCGAGCCGTTTGAGTACGATGACGGCGTTAACAGATTTGATGTCTTTTTCGACCTGCGCCCCTACGGCACACTATGGCCGGAAGATGAGTATCGTCCGGAAAACTACGACGAATATTTTGCAGAAATCTCACAGTAGATAAGGAAAAAATGATGAAAAAAACAGTAGCGGACACACATCTACACAGCATTATCAGCCACGACGCAAAAAGCGAGCTTAGCATGATATGTCGCGCCGCCCTCCAAAACGGTGTGAACGTCATCGCTTTAACCGACCACTGCGATTTAGAGCATAACCACAAGGAGGATTTTTGGCAGGAGGTTGACTTTTCGGTGGACTCGGTGCACGCCATCAGGGCGGTGTCGGACGAGGCAGGGATAAAGGTGCTGGTCGGCACCGAGCTCGGGCAGGGATGCCACTACCCCGAAATTGCACGGCAGGTGGTTTCGCGCCACGACTATGATCATATCATAGTATCTCAACACACGACCTTTGATAAACAAGACTTTTTCTTTTTAAAACGAGAGCGTTTTTTGTCGGAGGGAGATCTCTTGATGAGACGGTATTTTGACGACCTTATAGATATGATAAATTTAAACTGCGGCGAGGTGCTCGGTCACCTGACATATCCTCTGCGCTATTTCCTGCGCGAGGGTGTGCCGTGCGATATAAATGATTATCTGCCGCGGATTGAAGAGCTGTTTTTGCTGATGATAAAAAAGGATATTGCACTGGAGTGCAACACCTCGGGACTGCGACAACCCATCGGTGTAACCCTGCCGGATGAGGATATTTTTCGACTCTATTATAACCTCGGCGGTCGCCTTGTCACTCTCGGCAGTGACGCACATGTCGACGACGATGTCGGTAGTGGCATAAAAGAGGGGGGCGAGATGCTGAAAAGTATCGGATTTGCCGAGGCATTTTATTATGAAAACCGCCGACCGGTGGGGTATGAAATATAAATATATATTTTTTTTCTTACCAAAACCCTTGACACCGAAAAAAAACTATGTTATTATTCTTTCATAGTTTTTGAAAACTTAACTGTATTTGAGGAAGTATTATGTGTCGTATCACCAATCAACAATACTGGTGGCGCCTTATTGAAGAGATAAGGCTGTTTTCGCACGCATAAACCGAAATCACCAAAAGTTATTCGGTGCCTGTGTACTCTGAAAGAGCCGCACAGGCACTTTTTTCGTTTGAAAGGAGAAAAAAATGAACAACAACGTACCCTACAAAATTTATCTAAGTGAGAACGAGCTACCCAAAGCATGGCACAATGTGCGTGCCGTCATGAAAGAAAAACCGGAGGGGTTCACAGGACCCGATGGTTCGGCGGTACCGCCCGAGGCACTCGCAGGGCTGTTTTGCTCTGACCTTATCGAGCAGGAGTATAACGTGACCGATGAGTTTATCCCCATACCGGAGGATATCCGCAGTTTTTATCGCATGTATCGTCCGTCTCCGCTCGTTCGTGCCTATTGCCTTGAAAAAAAGCTCGGCACACCGGCGCACATCTACTACAAATTCGAGGGCAACAATACCTCCGGCTCTCACAAGCTCAACAGCGCCGCCGCACAGGTCTACTATGCCAAAAAGCAGGGCATAACCTCGCTCACCACCGAGACCGGCGCGGGTCAATGGGGCAGTGCACTGTCCATGGCGTGTGCCTACTACGGCGTCGACCTGTCGGTGTATATGGTTAAAATTTCCAGTGAACAAAAACCCTACCGCAAACTGCTCATGCAGACCTACGGCGCAAACGTCATCCCCTCGCCGTCCGATAGCACCGAGATAGGGCGCAAAATCTTAGCGGAAAATCCCGGCACCGGTGGAAGTCTCGGCTGTGCAATTTCCGAGGCTATCGAGGCGGCAATGAAAACTGAAAACTGCCGTTATGTCCTCGGAAGTGTGCTAAACCATGTACTTTTACACCAGAGCGTCATCGGGCTTGAGGCAAAAACCGCTATGGATATGTACAATATTAAACCGGACATCATTGTCGGTTGTGCCGGCGGTGGTTCCAACCTCGGTGGGCTTATCTCACCCTTTGTCGCCGATAAAATCCGTGGCAACCACGATGTCGAAATTATTGCAGTCGAGCCGTCCAGCTGCCCGTCCATGACCAGAGGTAAGTATGCATACGACTTTGGCGATACCGGCAAGACAACACCGCTGCTCAAGATGTACACCCTCGGCAGTGGCTTTATCCCCTCCCCCAGCCATGCCGGCGGTCTGCGCTACCACGGCATGAGTCCCATCGTTTCAAAGCTGTATCATGACGGGCTTATGAGCGCTCGCTCCTACAGTCAAAACGAAGTTTTTGACGTCGCAGTCGAGTTTGCACGTTGTGAGGGTATTCTGCCTGCACCGGAGAGTTCCCACGCAATCAAAGGCGCGGTGGACGAGGCTATAAAATGCCGCGAGACCGGCGAGCATAAGAATATTCTTGTCGGACTGACCGGCACAGGGTATTTTGACCTCACCGCATACGAGAGCTATCACAACGACACGCTCAATAACTATGTCCCCACCGACGAGGATCTGCAAAAAGGATTTGACACTCTGCCAAATATAGGTTAAAATATTTGTAGTGGGCGGTCATTTGTGATGAAAGGATTTTCATGCGACCGATGACCGCCCCATCAACCTCCTATTATGTATAGAAAGGACAAGCCTATGAAAAGAGGAGCCGGCATACTTATGCCCATTTCCGCCCTGCCATCACCCTACGGTATCGGAACCCTCGGGAGTGAAGCCTATCGTTTTGTTGACTTTTTGCACGATGCAAATCAGAGCTACTGGCAAATTTTGCCGATAGGACCGACCGGTTATGGTGACAGCCCCTACCAAAGTTTTTCCGCCTTTGCTTTTAATCCCTATTTTATCGATCTTGACCTGTTGAAAAAAGACGGACTTTTAAATGCAAAAGAGCTCAAAAAGTATCAATCGCTGTCGGATAATGGCAGAATAGATTATTATAACCTATACAAAAATCGCGATACCGTTTTGAAAAAGGCGGTGTCGCGTTTTGACATTAAGGACAAAAAATACAAAGCGTTTTTAAAGCTCAATCGTTTTTGGCTTGATGATTATGCACTGTTCATGGCTATTAAAAAGGAGAATGGCGATATTGCCTTTTCAAACTGGTCAGACGAGCTGCGCCTTTATCAAAAAGATGCACTCAATGCGGCGCGTCGTCGGCTTGCCGATGAGATGGAGTATTTTAAGGTGGTGCAGTACCTTTTTGCGTGTCAATGGGCACAGCTAAAAAAATATGCCAACAAAAAAGGTATCAAGATAATCGGTGATATACCTATCTATGTCTCACCCGATTCGTCGGAACTCTGGGCGCGCCCCGAGCTGTTCCGTCTGGACAATGAGCGCCGCCCTGTCGAGGTCGCCGGTTGTCCACCCGATGCTTTTTCCGACGATGGTCAGCTTTGGGGTAATCCGCTCTATGATTGGGACTATCACTTCCGAAAGGATTTTGATTGGTGGATTGGACGTATTCGGCACGCTCTGTCGATATACGATGTGGTGCGTGTTGACCATTTTAGAGGGTTTGAGGGGTATTATGCCATACCTGCCGCCGATGATACCGCAAGAAACGGTGTCTGGAGGATGGGACCCGGGATTTCCTTTATAAATGCTATCAAAAATGCCCTCCCCAATGCCGAGATTATCGCCGAGGACCTTGGATATCTCACCCGTGGAGTGCGCGAAATGCTCTCACACAGTAACTTCCCCGGCATGAAGGTTTTGCAGTTCGCCTTTGATGCGTCCGGCGAGAGTGACTATCTCCCCCACAACTATCAAAAGAACTGTATAGTCTACACCGGCACACATGACAACACCACCACCGCCGACTGGATCTCGACCGCCCCTAAGGCAGATGTCAAATTTTGTAAAGAATATTTGGGTGTCTCGAATAAGGTAGAAAATTTTACCATCGATATCATTCGATGTGGATACAGCAGTGTGTCGGATGTCTGTATTGTGCCGCTTGCCGACTGGCTAAACCTTGGGAGCGAGGCTCGGATAAACACTCCGTCCACACTTGGAAATAACTGGGATTGGCGAGCACAGCATACAGATATTACCAAAAACCTCGGCAAAGAGATTGCACGACTGACAAAAATTTACAAAAGATAGGAGCATGTCGCAGATGAAAGAGCTTTTAAAACAAAAACTTGCAAAAGACATAGATAAATCCAACCGACAGGAGATATATTATGCACTCCTCGAAATAGTGAAAGAAAAAACGGCATCGCAGAGAAAATCGACGGAGCAAAAACGCAAACTCTATTATATTTCGGCTGAATTTTTGCTCGGCAAACTTCTATGCGACAATCTCATCAATCTCGGGATATATGACGAGGTAGACGAGCTTTTAAAACAAAACGGGCACAGCCTTTCCGAGGTGGAGCAATGCGAGCCGGAGCCGTCACTGGGCAACGGAGGTCTCGGTCGGCTTGCCGCCTGTTTTCTTGATTCCATTGCAACGCTCGGTCTCAATGCGGTCGGTATCGGGTTGAATTATCATTTCGGTTTATTTGAGCAACGCTTTGAAAAACGGGAGCAAAAGGAGTATAAGAACCCGTGGATTGAGGATAAAGGCTGGCTGACGAAAACCGATTTTGATGCCGTGGTGAACTTTCGCGAATTTAATATTAAGGCGAATATGTATGATATCGATGTCGTCGGATACGGTGGCGGTGCGATAAAACTGCACCTTTTTGATGCCCCGTCGGTAAGCGAGAAAATCGTTAAAAAAGGGATAAATTTTGATAAAACTAAGGTGGATAAAAACATAACACTATTTCTATATCCCGACGACAGTGACGAGGCAGGTCACAAGTTGAGGATATATCAGCAATATTTTATGGTCGCATGTGGTGCAAAGCTGATAATTGAGGAGGCTAAACAGCGTGGCAGTAACCTTTTAGACCTCGGGGAATATGCGGTAATTCAGATTAACGACACCCATCCGAGCATGATTATACCGGAGCTTATTCGACTGCTCTGTGATGAGGGTGTCGAGTTTAACCGCGCCGCGGACATAGTTGCCGGTTGCTGTGCCTATACCAACCACACAATTTTAGCGGAGGCACTGGAAAAATGGCCGTTGCGCTATTTTGAGGAGGTTGTGCCGGCGTTAGTCCCGATAATTAAACGACTGGATGAAAAGGTCAAGGCGATTTTTGCAGAGGAGAATATGCATATTATCGACAGTGGGGAGCGTGTGCATATGGCTCATATTGACATACATTTCGGTTTTAGTGTGAACGGCGTCGCCGCCCTGCACACCGAAATTCTCAAAAACAGTGAGCTGTCGCACTTCGCAAGGGTTTATCCCGAGAAGTTTAGCAACAAAACCAACGGCATCACTTTTCGTCGGTGGCTGTTGCACTGCAACCCTCGTTTGTCAAGTTTTATTGAAGAAAGAATAGGGGACGGCTTTAAGACCGACGCGCTTGAACTTAAAAAATTGATGGATAACGTCACGCCGGAGACACTGCAGGCGCTGTCACAGATCAAAGCGGCAAATAAACGCGACCTCGCCGAATATCTCCTTATGACACAAGACATAAAGATAAACCCCGACTCCATCTATGATATACAGATAAAACGACTACATGAGTACAAGCGCCAGCAGATGAATGCGCTCTATATTATCAATAAGTATAAGGAGATAAAATCCGGCATTCTTCCGGCGCGTCCGATTACATTTTTGTTTGGTGCAAAGGCGGCGCCTGCCTATGAGGCGGCAAAGGACATTATCCACCTGATACTCTGCCTTGCACGGTTGATAGATGGGGACAAAAAGGTCTCGAAACATCTCAAAGTTGTGATGGTGGAGAACTATAATGTGACCCTCGCCCAGAAATTAATACCGGCATGTGACATATCGGAGCAGATTTCACTTGCGTCTAAAGAGGCGAGCGGCACCGGCAATATGAAGTTTATGCTCAACGGCGCTGTTACCCTCGGAACACAGGACGGCGCGAATGTTGAGATTGCCGAACTGGTGGGTGAGGAGAATATATACACATTCGGTCGGGACAGCGACTTTGTAATAAAGCTGTATGACAGCGCGTGCTACGGCTCCGGCAAGATAATGGAGCACCGACCACATGTGCGTGAACTGGTGGAGTTTATCCGCTCGGAAGAGCTCTTATTAATAGGAAACAAAAAGATTTTAAATCGACTTTATCAGAACATCGCCACAAAAGACTGGTTTATGAGCTTGCTTGACCTTGAAGAATATATAATATGTAAGGACAGGATGCTCCGCGACTATGAAAATCGCGACGAGTGGTCAAAAAAGGCATTGTTAAATATAGCAAACGCCGGCTTTTTCTCCTCCGACAGGACAATAAAGGATTATAACGAGGATATTTGGAAACTGTAAAATAGGGGGATGTTAAAAAGTCAAGAGTTATTCGGTTACAGATTGTTTACAAAAAATCAGCGCATAACGACAGGTATCACAAAAAAAGCATGCAATAATTAAAAATGGTTGTTTTTTTACACCGTATTGTTAATAACATATTACAGAAAAGTTTTATTTATGTTTTTTTGATTGACAATAAACTGGTAATGATGTACAATAAGGACACACAAAAGTTGTGCATAATTAACAAAAAACAAACAAAGGAGACAATCATGAAGAAATTATTAATGCTTTTATTAGCTCTTACAATGATGCTTACATTTGTAGCATGCAGTGAGGAAGAAGCACCTGCACCGGCTGAAGAGCCTGCAGCAACAGAAGAGCCCGCAGCTGAAGAGCCCGCAGAGGAGCCAGCAGCAGAGGAGCCCGCAGCTGAAGAGCCTGCAACCGATGCCGCTGAAGAAGAGCCTGCAGCTGAAGAAGCCGGCGAGGAAGAGTACTTTAGCCAAGACCTGACCATCACCAACAGCACCGGTTTTGAGATCTATGAGCTTTATATCACACCTTCCACTCAGGAGGATTTCGGTCCTGACCTGCTTGGCGAAGACATCTTTGCTGTAGACGGCGTTCTTGAGTTCACAACCGATTCTGTCGGTACTGCTGATGCCACATGGGATATCAGAGCAGTTGACGGTGAGGGCAATGCAGTCGACTTTATGGGTGCAAACTTCTCCACTTCTACAACTCTTGACATCAACATGGGTGAAGACGGTGCAACCCCGACCATCACAATGGGTTAATTAAAATTTATATTTAATATAAATTGCAAACCATCGCAGATGATTTTAGACATCTGCGATGGTTTTTTTTGGTGTCAAAAAACCTATTTTTAATATATAGTCATTATATTGCACAAAAATTTATTATCGAAATTTATGGTAAGGTTGTAGGGGACGGGTTGCCCGTCCCGTTTGTTCCGATAACCGCGATGTTGGGAGGAGCAGAGCCCCTCCCCTACAGGTTGCAATTACATTGTAGGGGACGGTTCCCATACCCTACCGTTTTTATGTTTATCCGTGCATAGCGGTCGGGTTGGTGCCGGACTGTAGGCAGGGGGGCGCGTCTGCGAACAGGTTCGCAGTCACCGAAAGGGACAAGAGCCCCCCACCTCACCAGAGAACCCAAGGCACCCTCCCGGGCTCTTATCCCTTTCGGTGAGTTTGAAGGCTTTCAAACACGCGCCCCCCACATCATTCGGGGCACCGCCCCCACAATCAGCGGATGTGGGTTGCCGAAATTATTCTCGCAACGCTCAAGACCGTTCCCTACAAACGATACAAGTGCATTTTGACAAAACACAATTTTAAAATATAGTTTTTTTATTTTATGCTTATTCCCCGCCGTCGGTGGCAATGGTCAGGGGGAGATTCTCGCCGGTGTGCTCCGGAAGTTCTGTTTCCACGCCCTTTAATTTTCGCTGAATTTGACGAGTGCGAACACCGACAAGGTTTTCCAGCTCGTCCTGTGCCTGTCGCAGTCTCGTCTGTGTTTGATCCAGTGCTTTGCCGAACGTCTCAAATTCATTCTTGACCGAGGCGAGCACCTGCCAGACCTCGGAGGATCGCTTTTGTATCTGCAACGTTCTAAAGCCCATCTGTAGACTGGACAGCAATGCCGCCATAGTGGTCGGTCCTGCCGGAATTACACGGTACTCACTCTGCAATTTGCCGGCTATGCCACACCGCACAACCTCCGCAAAAAGCCCCTCTGTCGGTAAAAACATCACCGCAAAATCGGTGGTGTAGGGTGGCTCGATATACTTTGTGCGAATGTCCCGTGCAAAGCCTTTTATCGTCACCTCCAAGTTTTTCTGCGCCACCTGAATTAAGTTCGGGTCCGCCTGTTCATATGCTTCCACCAGCTTCATATAGATGTCGGCAGGGAATTTGGCATCGATGGGCAGTAGCACGTGAGCGCCCTGTGAGCCGGGCAATTTTATACAAAATTCTACCCTCTCATTGCTCCTCGGTCGTGGCGGATGATTTTCATAATACTGTTCTTTGGTGAGAAGTTCCTCCAATATCGCGGCGAGTTGCGTCTCGCCGAGGATACCACGCGTTTTAACGCCGGACAGCACCTTTTTAAGGTCGCCCACCCCGACCGCAAGCGTTTGCATCTCACCGAGACCCTTATACACCTGCTCCAGTCGTTCGCTGACTAGTGAAAAGGATTGATTTAACCGCTCATTAAGTGTCTTTTGCAGTTTTTGATCTACCGTTTGGCGCATCTCCTCCAGTTTTTTCTCGTTTTCTTCCGTCAAAGCTCGCAGGCGTGTCTCCATCGTGTTTCGCATATTTTCCAGCATCTGGTTACTGTGCATCATATGGTTTGCAAAGGCATCACCGAGCCGTTTTTGTTGACCTTCCACCGTTGACTGCAACGTCTCTTGCCGTGACGAGAGGTTACCGGACAGCTCACGCAGAACTGCACTCTGTCGTGAGGACAGCTGTTCCGACAGGACGGTTTGCATCTCGCCATGGGTGCGCAGTGCCTGTGCGAGAGTCTCCCCCTGCTCCATACGTGAGCGGCGAAATTGTTCCTCCAACGCTGTTGCGAGTTTATCGCGCTCCCCTTTAAGTGTATTAAGCATAATCACAAGGATAATGATTACCGCAACGGCGAGCAATGCGGTGATGATAACGGGCAAATAGGTCATGTCGTATTCCTTTATATTTTAGTATTCATAATATTAATCGGCAAAAACAAGAAAAAAATTAACTTTTTATAAATTTAGCCGCACATTTTTGCGCTTTTAGCCGTTAATCATAGTGAGGGGAGGTTTTTATGTCTTTAAAACTCGAAGAACAGTACGAAAAAATTTATACTTTTTGCTATTTTAAGGTTTATAATCGCGAGATAGCGGAGGATATTACGCAGGATACATTCCTTAGATACTTTGACGGGGCACAGTATCTTGAAAAAGGCAAAAAACTTGCCTACCTCTATATTATAGCACGCAATCTTTGTATCGATTATTTTAGAAAATCGGCGGTGACGATAGACCAAAGTGTGTTGTCGTACAATAAAGCAGACAACCTCGATACCTCGATTGCCGTTCGCATCGCAGTGTCAAGGTTGAGCGAAGAGGATCAAGAAATGGTGTTGCTTCGTTTCACAAACGAGCTTAGGATAGGGGAGATTGCGGAGTATTTAGGTTTATCACGATTTGCGGTGAATAGGAGGCTTAAGACCATCTTAAAACAGCTTAAGGTCACTTTAAAAGAGGAGGATTTTTATGAATAAACAGCTTAAACTTTCATTAAAACATAATTTTACCCCACCACCGCCACAGCAAAAAGGAGGGTTTATAGACCGCCTCATGTATCCAAAGGCGAAGTTTCGTGAGGTGGTTTTTTCACAGATAGGATTTATTCGAAAAAGAGTTTGGATTTTATTTATTTTTGCCGTCTGTTTCGCCTTTTTCTATACAAGATTTCTCGACGTACCGGAAAATATAATCTCGGGAGTATCCGCAATACTGCCACTTTTTTCCCTTTGCACCATCAACGAGATATATAAAAGCACGGCGTACAATATGAGTGAAACGGAGCTCGCTTGCAGGTACAATCTTTTAAAAATATCCTTAGCGCGTTTAGCTGTTTTAGGTAGTGTGAGTTTTATGGTGCTGATACTTTTTGTTTTTTTCGTGAATATTAATGAACTCGGTGCCGTTCGCAACGCGATATATCTTGCCGTTCCATACCTACTTTCAAGCTATATCAGCCTTTTGATCGTTGCAAATACAAATAGTAAAGAGGCAATCTATGTTTGTTTGGCGGTTAGTACGGCGGTCTGTATTTTAGCGCTTACCCTCAACAATATTTTCCGGTTTATTTATGATGCCGATTTTATGTCTGTTTGGATTGTTGCGTTTTTTGCACTTATCGGTCTTTTCACACAGAGTCTTTTTAGATTTATGAAGTTACAGGGGGAACTACAATGCAGTTATGTATAGATAGGATAACAAAACAATATAAAAACAAAATTGCGGTCGACAGGCTGTCATTGAATCTCACGGTGGGCGTTTATGGTCTGCTTGGAGCAAACGGCGCCGGCAAAACAACCTTAATGCGTATAATATGTGGGATACTGCGACCGACGAGCGGTGAGGTGACCTTTGACGGTACACCGGTGTCGGAGGAGCAATATCGTGACGCCTTAGGCTATCTGCCGCAGGATTTTGGATACTATCCGGAATTTTCCGCACAGGATTTTATGTATTATCTTTCGAGCCTTAAAGGGCTGACAAAATCGCAGGCGAGAGCAAAAACAAAGGAATTGTTTGAAATTGTCTCACTTAGTGAGGTGGCAAAAAAGAAGATCAAGACTTTTTCCGGTGGGATGAAACAGCGTTTGGGTATCGCCGCGGCACTGCTTAATAACCCCAAAATACTGGTGCTCGACGAGCCGACGGCAGGTCTTGACCCCAAGGAGCGCGTGCGATTTCGCAATCTAATATCAAGGCTCGGCAAGGATAGAATTGTTTTGCTATCCACCCACATCGTGTCCGATGTCGAGAATATAGCAACCACAATTCTTGTGATGAAAGATGGTAGGTTGTTGCACAACGGCACTTTGGAGGAGATTATCAAGGCTATCGACGACAAGGTTTTTGAGTGTGTGACAGACGGCAGGACGGCGGAAGATTTAATGGGTCGCTACCCCGTTGTTAATCTGCGCTCGGAGGGTGAGGGCACCTTTTTGCGGCTTGTGTGCGATGACAAACCGCACGATTCGGCGGTGAGTGTCTGCCCTACATTGGAGGATTTATATCTTTATTATTTTTCGGAGGTGCGCAGATGAGTAATTTTTGGAGTTTGGTATACTATGAGCACAAAAAAGTCTTAACATTCCGATTTTTAGTTCTCTTTTTAGTTTTGCTCGTATTCATTTCGTTCTCGTCGGTCGGGATATTGATAGGGAATGTTTACATCGACGACGAGATATCCGGCTCAAAATATGAGGCATATTTAATCGATAAAAACCATGCTCTCGTCTTGTCGGGTGAGGAGATAGACATAGATCTGTTAAAGCGCGCAAGGGATGCGTATGCGCTTTATCCCGAGTTTGGCACCCTGAGTGAACAACGGGAGATTGCAACGCAGTATATTGAGCCTTATGAGGAGATCGGGCGGTTTTTGACAACCTATTACGGCACCAATGACTGGGTCGAGATAGGCGCCCTGACCGACGAAGAACTTGCAACTTTTGATGCGATGATGATAGGGGCAATTAATAAAAATATCGACAGCGCCTTTATTAATGAAAATTCAAAGAGTATTCTCTACTCCATGTCACAGGATATAAGCACACCTTTGGTCTATCAATTCGGGGATGGTTTTAATCTGAATATAACCATGCTCGCCTCGAACGGTTTAATTTTTGCCTTTTTTATTATTATTTTGCTATCCGGAATTTTTTCCGGTGATTATCGCACAAATGTATTCTCGTTGCAACGTACAAGCAAAAAGGGGAAAGGTCTGCTTTTCAAGGCGAAAATTTTCACTGTTTTCAGCATCACATTTATGATAATGCTTGCGGTCACCATTACCACCACCATAATCTGCCTTTCGGTATACGGCAGTGAGGGCATAACCTCCGCATATCAAAATTTTAACAGGCTATCCCCCTATCCCTTTAGCATATTTGAGGTGATGCTCATCTATTTTGTCGTCGTTTTTATGGCGAGCGTGACTATTGCATTTATCGTTTGCTTCCTGTCCGGTCTTACAAAATCGAGTGTCACAGTCCTCGGCATAGGCACCTTAATGCTGATAGTGCCACAATTTATTAATATCTCGCCAACCTATCCCATACTCTATAGATTTTTAGCCCTGTATCCGACATCTGCCTATGTAGATTATATGATGTTTTCAACCGAACTATATGAGTTTGGCAACATTTCAATTATGCCGTTTGTATTTATACCGATGGTGCATCTATTGACCGTTATAACCCTTATTTTTTTATCCTATAGGGTTTATATAAGACGGCAGGTATAAGTATTATCTTTTAAAGGATAATGATCGGACTGTCAAAAACCTTATTATTGAAAACACACTTCATATATTGCACAAAAAATTATTATCGCGACTTCATAACGAACGCGAAGTAACAATTTACACTGCGCCACGGGAGGCTCCACCCCGTGCTTGCACATACCCTCCCTCAGGGAGGAGATCTCTTCAAAGACGAGGACTTTTGTACTGCGGACAGGGGCAAGGCCTGTCCCTACAACGCCCAAAATTCAAGTTTTGATTGTGCAGTTAAATCGATATTGCGGTAAAATTGTGGGTAGGGTTTCCATGCCCTCCCGTTTTTGTGTATATCCGTGCATATCGGTACAACCCGACCGCAGTGTTACGTCAAACAAACCGGACAACCCTCTGGGGTTGTCTGCGGCACTGCGGTTTATTGGTTATGGTTATTATAATTTTGCTTTGTGTCTGTGTTTCTATCTGCTCCGTCACAGTGCATGTTTCTTTACTTTTTGACACTAACGTCCCAACCGTTTTTACCTGTTGCCATAAGCAATGTATATTAACATTTAATGTTATTCCCATTTTTTCTCATAAAATTTGGCAAGAGCAGGATTGCGAGGACGGTTAGTGTGTAGGGGAACCAGTACAAAAAATCTGTCAGCGCAACAAATATCGAGGTGAATGCAAGCTCTATACTTGTGTTGTTCGAGATAATCAGCAACAATACAAACGAGATTGATGTTGTTGATAACAGCACACTTACGATAAAATGCTCTTTCGCGGCGGTGATTATACGTTTGATTATTGCGCCTTTTAACTTGAAGAATATTGTTATACGTGCGGCGTAGAGTATTACAAAGGCGAAAGCAAAGCCGGTCGAGTTTAAAAGCATGACACCGCTCAGCACCAATGAAAGCTCTGTCAGCTCAAATCTTCGCTCACCCGGTCTTATGACCGCGATATAGATGCCATAACCAAAAAGGAGTGCAAAGAGTCGACCGGGAGAGAGGGTGGTCAGCCCACTGCCGGTGCCGAGCATACTATATATCAGCACAAATTTGACCGCTATCAATAAAATATCGTATCTGTCTCGCGGTCGCTCGTCACCGAAAAGTGGCAAAAGACAAGCGAATGCTATTAAGTTGTTGCAGGCAAATATTGTGCTGTATGCAATAGTGTCTGACCAGAAAAACATGAGGTATTGCAACAGCCATAGCAGTGGAGGGTGTAATATGTCACTCGGCAATATGTCGGATTCATATGCAAATCTCCCGGTCGATAGAAGATATTGCAGTCCCGGCAACCAGTACTCACGCACCTCTTTGTCGGTGGTGGCAAAACCACGATTTATAAGTATTGACGTGATAATCATGACGGCAAGGATGATCATCGGCACCGACAAAAGCCGTGTTATAGAGCGTTTGTATACAGATATGTTATACACAAGCCCCACCACCGCAAAGACCATGATTATAAGATAACCAATCTGCATAAACCCAAAAAAACCAAAGACATAGAGCAATAGACAACAACCGAGTAAAACCACCATAAACATCTTAGCAGGCGGTAGGTTAAAATAGGTCGCAAATGTAACGGTCAATGAAAATAAGATAAACAGCCCGACAAAAAATGAGAGCAAAAAACACCTCGAGGGATGACTCCGTTATATTATTTTATGCGGTAATATCCTTTTCATTCAAACATAACGCCACCAAAGCCTGATATTTTAACATTAGGCTTTGATGGCGATTTATGCCGTATTCTTTATATTTTTATCTTAAAAGGTTGAGCATCAGATTTGCGTTTTGATTTGCCTGTGACATCATCGCAAATGCGCTGTTTTGAAGCAGATTATTGCGAGTGAAATTCATAATTTCCATCGCAATGTCGGTGTCCCCTATGCGAGAACCTGCGGCAATAAGATTTTCGTTGGTGACGTTAATGTTGTTATATGTATGCTCCAACGAATTTTCCATCGCGCCGATTTCACCTCTTATCTCGCCCAGAGCCTCCGAGGCGGCACGCACACTTTCAGAACTTGCCAGTGCGGAGCTTGCAGAGGAAAGGTCAATCTCCGGCATGGGTATCTCGGACAGGTTTATCTGCACCGATTGCGAGGCGGTGTCACCCACCTGAAAGGAGATGTCCTCACCGGAAAAAAGCTCAATCCCGTTGAAGTTTGTTTGCTCACCGATGCGTGCAATCTCGTCCATAATAGCGTCCGCCTCCTGCTGCATGGCGTTACGCTCCGATGTGCCATAGATGCTGTTTGATGCTTTGAGTGACAGCTCGTTCAGGCGCGAATACATGTCCGAAACCGAGCCAAGTGCACCGTCCGCAGTCTGAACAAAGGAGGTTGCATCCTGCGTGTTCACCGACGAGGTGGAAAGGCCGGTCTGCTGGGAGTAAATTTTTTGCAGAATAGCAAGCCCTGCGGCATTGTCCGCCGAGCGGTTAATCTTGTAGCCGGAGGAGAGTTTTTCAATGTTTCCGGCGATGCTCTGCCTGCTCTGCGTGTTGCGGTTGAGGCTACTCAACCCGAGTTGATCATTTCTAATAATCATGATGAATCCTTTCTGAAAGGGTATTGCCAAATCCTTTTACGCTAAGTTTAGTTACTATATATAAATCAATCATTTGATTTGCCAGCTGAAATCGCCACCCAATAGTCGGACGACCTGCGAAAAATGCCGACAACCAAAAAATCCTTTTGACGCTGAAAGTGGGCTGGGGTGCGGCGCGTATAGCACCGTGTGTTTTGACGACGTTATGAGTGATTTTTTTTCCGCCGCGTTTTTGCCCCAGAGCAGAAATATTACCGTACTATCCTTTTCGTTTAGCAGTTCAATTATCTTGTCTGTGAACTTTTCCCACCCCTGCAATTTGTGGGAATTCGGCTCCCCCTCACGTACCGTCAAGACGGTATTGAGTAATAATACACCGCGAGAACACCACTCGCTTAAATTGCCGTGCGACGGCGGCACAAATCCGACATCGTTTGATAGCTCTTTATAAATGTTTCGCAGTGATCTCGGTAGACTTTTTGAAAGGGAGGAAAATGCTAACCCGTGAGCTTGCCCTTGTTGATGGTAAGGGTCCTGCCCAATTATGACCACCCGAACATCGGACAGAGCGGTGAGTGACAGGGCGTTGAACACCTCTTCCCGTTTGGGGAACACTGTTTTGTTTTCATATTCTTTTTGCAAATAGTCACATAGTTTGCAAAAATACTCCTTTTGGCACTCCTGCTCGAGCGCCATACGCCAGTCATTGTCCGGCAGGGTCAAAAACAAACTTTATACTCCCATGATATTTAGGATATCCTGTTTTGGGCGGGAGCCGACCACCGTTTCAACGGCAGAGCCATCTTTAAAGACGACCAGTGTCGGTATAGTCATTACAGAGAACTTTTCAGCAAGCTCTTTTTGTTCGTCCACATTGACCTTGCCAACCACAAAGCTGTCGTTCTCGGAGGCTATTTCCTCTAAAATAGGGCCAATCATTCGGCAGGGACCACACCATGGTGCCCAAAAATCCACCAAAACCGGCTTTGAATTTTTTAATACTTCCTGCTCAAAATTTTCCTTTGTAACGGTTAATATTTCCATAATTAATCACTTTCCTTTCTATATTATATAGGTGCAGATGCAATATGCATGTGTGTCGAGATTTAGTCAGCGAGTCCTTTTTCCTGCAATTTTGTTTTTATGACTTCCGCTACTTTCCAGCTCATCTCGTTTTGCTCGCGATTTTCTTTATTAACGCCGGTGTACCAACCGTCGGTCAATACATCGCCGACAGATTCCTGTGCAAGACCACCAAGTCCGTTGTAGATTTTTGCGACGGTGATAGTTTTGCCGGCAATCGCTACTTGTAGTTTATATTTGCCGGTTGGAGGGAATTGTATACATCTCATAAACCCTTCGCCGGTTATAAACGGCTCCCCTGCCTCAAAAGTCGCATCTTTTATGGCATCATAAAGCTCATCGTATGTCATCTTCTCTTTTGTTTTAACCTTGTCATAACCTTTTACCATTTTTTTACCAAAATCAAAAAGACCCATTTTCACCTCTACATATAATTATTCCGATTTTATTTTATCATATTGAAATACAAATTGCAATAGTTAATTTAATTTATTTTTTGACCATACTGGTCAATGTTGTTATTGTTTCACGTGGAACATTGTTTTAGTATTCCATATTGTTGATAATTATATCATTTTTTTGATGAAATTCCTATAGAATGGCTTTTTCACTTGTTTTATCGGTGTTCGAATTTTAAACAAAAATATCAAGTTTTCAACAACAAAATAATACTTGCATAAATCGACAAATTACGATAAAATAATTGTAATGTTTTTTATAGAAAGAAAAATAATTATAATGAAAATTTTAATTGTGAATATAAATTCAAAATACATACATTCTTCATTATCACCGTGGTATTTAAAATCTGCTTTAGAGGAAAAAAATCAAGAAGCGGAAATTTTTGAATACACTATAAATAGTTCTAAAGGTGAACTAGTTAAAAGTATACTTTTGACTAATTGCAATACTATTGCATTTTGTTGTTATATATGGAATATCGAATTTATAAAATCGGTAGTATTTGAATTACGCGGAAATAGTAAAATTAATTATATGATAATTTTAGGCGGACCGGAAGTAACATATAACCCCAATTATTATATTGATAACTATGACATAGATTATATTATTTGCGGAGAGGGGGAGAGACCGTTATCAGATTTAATTTGTGAAATTGAAAAAAACAATTTTTACCCTTTGATAGATGGAGTAACACACAAATTTCATGATGGCGGTATATATTTTGATAATCAAACACCACCATCACCATACAGCAAAGAATATTTTTCTGCGTTAGAAAATAAAATTGCATACATAGAGACAAGCAGAGGTTGCCCCTTTAGTTGCACATTTTGTTTATCAGGTAGAAAGGAGCGTGTAAAATATTTTAATTTAGACAGGGTGAAGGCGGAGATACTGAAATTGGCAAATACTAAAACAAAAACAATTAAGTTCATAGACCGGAGCTTCAATGCAAATGCAGAGCATGCACTTCAAATAATAAAATTTATTAAACAGTCACACAACCAAAATACAATAAAGAATTCTCAATTCCACTTTGAGATAGCCGCCGATGTCTTAACGGATGAAATAATAGAAGAGTATTGTTCGGCAGAAGTCGGGTTATTTAGGTTGGAGATAGGATTACAAAGTTTTAATACAACAACATTAGATGCAATAAGTAGAAAGACAGACATAGAAAAATTAAAATACAACATAAGTAGACTAACGCAAGACAAGAATTTGCATATTCATGTGGATTTGATAGCCGGACTACCATTTGAAAACTATTCAAGTTTCAAAAAAGGGTTTAATATTGCATACAACCTCGGTGCTAATGTAATTCAATTAGGATTTTTAAAGCTATTAAAAGGAAGCCCGATGGACAAACAGCCAAAGGGACAATTTAGTGAAAAAGCTCCATATGAGGTTATAAGCACACCGTGGATTTCGAAAGAGGAATTATTGCAGTTAAAAGGCATAGAAGAGGTTGTAGATAAAATTTATAACACAAATCGATACAAAAACACAATACGAATAGCATTATCAAACTTTGACAGCCCGTTTGACCTTTTTGAGGCTATATATATAAATGTAGGCGCACCTCACGGTGAAAGCATGTTTGACCTTTCCAATAGGTTGTTACTATTTCTTGAAAAACATTGCGAAAAAAAAGGACTGATAGCAGCATTGGAAAAAGATATGCAAAATGTAAACCCGGTTGGCAGGACACCACGGTTTATAAGAGAGTACAAGCAAAACATCAAATAGAATAAATGTTCCACGTGGAACAAAAACAATAGGAAATCAAAGACTCGTATTATAATCATTGACATTTAATAAAAATATTGATAAACTTATTAATGGTTTGACAATTTGAAACAGGGAGATGTGATGATTGAAATCATAAGCAGTATTTTACCGATTGCGTTGTTGATCGGTTTTGGTATACTTATACGACGCAAAAATATTATCTCTGCACAGGGGATGCATGGTATAAGGTATATGGTGGTTAATGTCTGTCTCGCCTGCGTTTTATTTAATATGTTTCGTGATATTGAACTTGACTCTGAAATGCTGATTATATTTCTATTAGTACTATTACTTCTTGCACTTATGATGCTGGGTGGGCGCGCGCTAAACCTTATCCCGAAACTTAAACATCGGTACAACCCATACATGTCATCCTGCTGCGCTTTCTCATTGATAGGTCTTGCATTATTCAGCATTCTGTACGGTGAGCAAAATATGGCGATATTTTCAGTAATAGGTCTTGCGCACGAAATATTTGTGTGGACTTTTTATATGCCGGTCTTGCGAATTCAGGTAGGAAAAAAGAAATTCTCGATAAAAGAGTTGTTAAAGGGCTATGCATCGCCGATATTAATCAGTATTATGTGCGGCTTGTTATTAAACTTCACCGGGATTGGAAGAGCGCTTGAGGGCAATTTTATATACGATGGAATTATAGAGACCGTTTCAATGGTTGCTCCCACCGCAACGCCCATGATATTGATACTTGTAGGTTATGGGATTAATATTAACAAGGACTACATAAAACAAAGCGTCCGGATGCTTATAGCTCGATATATCGTGTTGTTAGGGGTGGGTATCCCCTTTAAATTGATAGTGATTGATAACATTTTGCCACAAAGTCCATATCTTGACATCTCATACATATCATTGTTGCTTATACCGCCGATTTTTTCCCTGCCGATTTTAGTAGGTACATTCGGAGATGAAGAGGGGGAGGAGATAACAAGCAACGCAGTCGCAATCGGCACTATTGTGGGGCTTATTACTTTTGTGGGATACGCGTTTATCGTTTTATTATAAAGGAGAAGTTTGAAACAAATTTTCAAACACCGAGAAAGGAATGATCAAAAAATGAAATTTGTTCTTTCGTACAGCTTCGGCAAGGACAGCACCCTTGCGTTGCACAGGATGTTGCAACAAAATCATACACCGGTAGCGTTGATTGTGATGGTTAACGAGGATATGGAGCGCTCGTTTTTTCATGGAGTGGACTATAAACTCATGAATGAAATATCGGACTGCCTCGGAATACCGTTGCTGTTCGGGCGCTCAAAGGGCGGCGACTATGACATAATAATGGAAAACACGTTGAAAAAGGCGAAAGAAATGGGTGCTGAGATTGCGGTGTTTGGAGATATAGACATATCGGACCACAAAAAATGGTGCGATGAGAGGTGTATAAACGCCGAAATAAACTCCGAGTTCCCACTCTGGCATAACGAGAGAGCAGACATTTTAAACGAGTTGATTGAAAACGGTTATAAATGCATTTTAAAGACGATAAATAACGAAAAGCTCAACAAAAACCTGCTCGGTAAAACGATTGATAAAAACGTTATAGAGGAGTTTGAAAAGGCAGGCATCGATATCTGCGGCGAAAACGGTGAGTACCATACAATAGTGTTGGACGGACCGATATTTAGATACCCACCGAGTGTTGATATGGGGGAGACATTGGATTTCGGAGTAACCTCGGTGGTGGATATACAATACAAAGAGGACAATTTCGAGCGCTATTTTCAGGAGTTGTTTTTCGGTCTGCGGCGGCTCGGTCCCGGTTCAGATAAAGTGAGTATAGAGGCGATATCCGAAATAGACAGAAAAAATGAAGTGAAAATACTGGATATAGGTTGCGGAGTTGGGGCACATACCCTATTATTAGCAAATGAATTAAAAAACGCGAAGATAACAGCAATAGATAACAACGCAAACTTTATAAACGTTATAAAAAGAAAGGCAATAGACAAGGGTGTCGAGGATAGGGTGAGTGCCGAGTGTATATCCATGTTTGAGATGCCGTTCGAGCCGGAAAGTTTTGATTGTATCTATGCGGAGGGATCGATATATATCGCGGGATTTGAGAAAGGGCTTGCTAACTGGAAAAATCTGTTAAAAAAAGACGGCGTTATAATATGCAGTGAGATAAGCTGGATAGTGGACAATCCGTCCGAAAAAGCGAAAAAGTATTGGTTGTCAAACTATGCAGAGATGGAGAGTATAAGCAAAAACTGTGAAAAAGCAAAAAATCAAGGGTTTGAAATCGTTCGACATATTGTGCTAAACAAAGAGTGCTGGACAGATAACTACTACACACCATTGCAACAAAACATCGAGCTTATGAGAGAGAAACACAGCGGTGATACAGCAAAGCAGGTGATAGAGATGATAGAGCAGGAATTCGACTTATATAAAGAATTCGGCGATGAATACAGCTATGTTTTTTATGTGCTTAAAAATAGGTGAGGTTGTTCGCTATCTACGGAAAAAAATAAAAGAATTTGCTCACAACTGTTTATTTTATCATCTTAATAGTGTATACTTTAATATATATTAATAATTAGAAACAGCGAAAGGTTTTTGTAGATGGATAATACAAACCTGTTGAACGGTGTAAAAAAGGTTCACTTTATCGGAATAGGTGGCTCCGGCATGTTGCCGCTTGCCGAGATTTTGCACGGCTTTGAATATAAAATTACAGGCAGTGACATAAACGAGGGGAGCACCGTCGATATTTTACGAGGTCTTGGCATCGATGTATGCATCCCACACAGTGCCGACGCGGTCGTTGGTACAGACCTTGTCGTATATACTGCCGCACTACTCCCCGGCAATGTCGAGCTTGAGGAGGCAAAAAACCTCGGGATAAAGTGTGTAGAGCGCAGTGTACTGCTCGGGGCGGTCGCCGACCTCTATCGCTCTCGTGTATGCATAGCCGGCACACACGGCAAAACCACAGCCACAGCAATGACCACCCAGATGCTGTTGATGGGTGACATAGATTATGCCGCTGTTATCGGGGGAAAACTACCTTATATAAACGGTTACGGCAAACACGGCACCGCCGATGCAATAGTTGTGGAGGCGTGTGAGTTCTCCAACACCTTTTTACAACTCAAACCCACCACCGCCGTCCTGCTGAATATCGACCGTGACCATCTTGACTTTTTCGGCAGTATGGAAAACTTAAAGGACTCCTTTCGCCGTTTTGCACAAAGCGCAGAACGACTTATCATAGCCAACGGAGACGATGATAACACACTGGATGTTATCGCCGAACTGGATTGCGAGATCATGACATTCGGTCTTGATGAGGGCGCACATGTTCGCGCTGTTGATTTAAAATTGGAGCAAAACGGTTATTATAGCTTTGAGGTGCAGTATTATGGCAAGTCTATGGGGCGCGCCGAGCTTGGTGTGCCGGGACGACATAATGTATATAATGCTCTTGTTGCGGTCGCTATCGGTATATGTGAGGAGATGCCGTTTGAAAAGATAGCGGTGGGGATAAAATCTTTTCACGGTGCTGGGCGTCGATTTGAAATTCTTGCAAACGTTGACGGTATCACTGTAGCGGATGATTATGCCCACCACCCTGCCGAGGTGGAGGTGACATTAAAGGCGGCGAAACAGATGAACTTTAAGCGTGTCATAGCGCTACATCAACCGTTCACCTACTCACGGACGAAACTATTATTTGATGAGTTTGCTACGGCATTAAAGATTGCGGATATTACCCTTTTGACCGAAATTATGGGCGGACGAGAGGTTGACCCCGGCGACATAACCTCCGCAATGCTCGCACAAAAAGTAGGCTGTGAATGGGTCACGTCCTTTGATCAGGCTGTCGAGCACCTTGCCGATATAGTGCAAGAGGGCGACCTTGTCATAACGCTGGGTTGCGGAGACATTTACAAGGCGGCAAAGATGCTGATTGAAAGGTTAGAAAAAAGTTGAAAGATGCAGTTAAACAAAGCCTAAAAGCTCTTGCAATCCATGATCTATCTTGTTTTGGACGTTGCTCCCTCACGGTGGCACTGCCTATAATCTCTGCGTCGGGTATAAACTGCTCTGCACTGCCCACCTCGATATTATCCACCCACACCGGAGGTTTTTCCTCTCCATACCGACACGATTTAAGCGACGATATCCTGCCGATAGCACAACATTGGCACGATGAGGGGGTGACCTTTGATGGGATATACACCGGATACCTCGGTTCGGTGCGTCAAACGGAAATAATCCCCGAGGTGTTTCGGCTGCTTAAAAATCAGAACACAAAAATAGTTATTGATCCGGTACTCGGCGATAACGGCACATTATACAAGAGCATATCACCCGAGATGACAAAGGGGATGAGAGCTTTTGCAAGACACGCCGACATTCTCCTGCCAAACATAACCGAGGCATGCGCTCTTGCGGACATAGAATATGAAAAAGCCCCACACCGACCGGAGTTTATCGAGCAAATATTGACAAAGCTCGGTGAGATTTGCGACAACGTGGTGTTAAAAGGTATAATGTATGACGACAAAAAAATCGGGACGATACTCTATCACAATAAAACGCATAAGAGATATTTCACCGATTTAATCGACACAAACGGTGCCTGTCACGGTAGCGGTGACATATTTGCGAGCGTGTTGGTAGGAAAAATGCTGTGTGGTGATGATATTTATGACGCAATGCGCCACGCGGCGGATTTCACAAAAATAGTTATACAAAATTCGATAGAGAATAACTATATAGGACGTGAGGGGTTGTGCTTTGAGCAGGAACTCGACAGGCTTTCGCCGAGAACAAAGGGTGGGTTTTGATAAGGTCAAGACCATTAAAGGGATAAGATGATAAACATAGTACTTGTTGAACCGCAGATACCGCAAAACACCGGTAACATCGCCAGAACGTGTGCCGTGACCGGTGCGCGACTGCATCTGGTGGGGCCGCTCGGTTTTGAGATAGAGGACAAAAAGTTGAAACGTGCAGGGCTTGACTATTGGTCTATGTTAGATGTTACATATTATGACAATTTTGCCTCGCTTTGTGAGCGCAACAAGGACGCCGAGTTTTTGTTCTTCACCACCAAGTCAAGTCGAATTTATACCGATTTCAGTTATAACGACAATACCTACCTCGTGTTTGGTCGTGAGGATAAAGGATTGCCGGAGGAGATGCTCGCGCAAAACCACACTCGAACCGCTCGACTGCCCATGGTAGACGGCGCACGCAGTCTCAACCTATCCAACACCGTCGCGGTAGCGGTGTTTGAACAGCTACGACAACAGAGGTTTGTCGGCAAAATCCCAAAAGACAGCTATATAGTCAATTAACTTAAAACATACCAAATCTTGGCGGCAGAAATTCCGTTTCTCTGCGTTATCGTAAATTGGAATACACATAGCAAAAGTATAAAATGTAGTACTTTGTGCCATCCATAACTTTACAATAATAATGCTAATTCGTAGGTGTGGGGACATGACTCACCATGTCCGAACCAATTGCGGTTGTCCGAGTACGAGAGTAACGTAGACTTATTGATAAAGCGCACTCGGGTGCGGACAGGGGCAAGACCAAGGGGCTGTCGCAAATGAGAAAAATCATTTGCGACAGCCTTAATTTACGTGTCAAAATAATAAAATACTAAAAATGTGGAAAACTCAGGAACAAAAAGCAAAGGCTGTGGAAAAGTCCGAGCTTATCGAGGACTACCAAAAACGTTGTGAGATGCTTTTGGCGAGCAACATAGCACTTTGGGATGTGATACACTCGGCAGAGCGCAATGGTTCGCTTGACACAGCAATAAAAGATGAGACGGTCAACGATTTTGTCGGTTTTTTAGACAGGCACAGAGGCATAGTTTGAAAATGAATTTTCAAACATAGAAGTTTGTTCCTTTCAAACGGAATGCGTTTGAGAAAAAACATCAAGTAAGGAAGGGTATTTAAATGGCAACATCACAGGGGTTTGTTGAGTTTGTGTGCGAGCAGATACGAGGCATAGGCGATGTTCGTTACCGCAAGATATTTGGTGAATATATGGTGTACCTCAACGACAAGCCGATACTGCTTGTCTGCAACGACACCGTATTTGTAAAAATTAAGGACGAAACTACCGAACTGCTAGTCGATGCCGAAAAGGATTCACCCTATAACGGTGCAAAGGAACACTATATTTTGGATATAGATAATGCCATGCTGTGCCGTGAGGTAGCTGTGCTACTTGAGCGCATAACACCACTGCCAAAACCCAAAAAATCAAGAAGAAAAAATAACCAAACAATATCGCTACACATTTGCAGTTAAAAAACAGATTAATATCTACCAAACTCAAGTGCTGATTGATACATACATACTATATTCTCAACAGGGGTATTGTCCTGAATTAGGTGAGTTGGAGCTAAGCAGTAACCTTTATGTTTCATCATTATGTCAAGTGTATTCTTCACATTCTGTTTTATATCGTCAACCGAACCATAAGCCAGTGGTCCTGCGGTTGAGATGCATCCGTGAAAAAATAGCTTGTCGCCAAAATTATCTGCCAGAAATTGCGGTGACATTTCATGTGCTTCCGGTTGTAACGTATCTACGCCTCTGATTCCCATCTCAATAAAATCATTAAACGCCCAACTTGACGAACCACAACTGTGTATCATAACCGGAATGTTGTACGCATTAGCAAGATCCACCAACATCTGATGTCTCGGTCTAATAAATTGACGATATGTTTTTATTCCGATGAGAGGAGTGTGTTGAGTACCCAAATCCTCTCCCATCCACATAAGATCGAGATATTCGGAACATTTCGACAATATGCGTTCTGCAATATTCATCTGTATACGTAATCGTCTGTCGTTAAAAAGTCTAACCGTTTCATCATTATCAAATATTCGCATCAGTTCTTCTTCAACGGTGAAAAATGTGCCGGTTGTGTTTAAAATATCAAACAATCCGGGATTCCCGTACACAAGTGCGAAATCCTTATTTTTTTTGCACCATTCCAACGCATGATCATAATCAAAATCATCAGCATCTGGCATCGGCCAATCTGCAATTTGAGCCATTGTAGCATCCTTTAATGGGAAATCACAGTAATCCCAGTATTCTCCTGTTTGGTTTTTCACAAGTCGTGTATGAGATCCCCATAATTTATCTACTCTCACCTCTGCAATGTCATGATGTAACGGTTTGCCTGTGTATGGCAAAGGTATACCTCTAAAATCAATGCTTAACGCCTCTTCCACTTCGGTACCTTTTGGTGATACACCTAAATGATGGGCTAATTTATTATGTATTATCTCGTTGGCCATATAGTTCATCGGAATTCTATCTGCTTTTTCAAACTGCATGGTTGCAAGTACACGTTGCTTAGACGTGGTTTCACCTTTTATTAACATATTACCCTCTTTTATGTTTCAGTATTAGTTATCTGTGTAAATTAGTCCTTGTTTTCACCATATTCGTCAACAAGCAATGTATATACACTTGCAGTCCAGGTATATCCGGGTGCTTTCAAACCTACACCGGTTAATGCATCAAAGTTTTCATAGTTTCCGTGAGCTCGGTTGCGAGCCATATTGCAAAATGATTTGCCTATTCGTTCTGCTAACTGAGTGTATCCGCCATTTCGGAGGCCTTCTACTATCAAATATGTGGTCGGTGCCCAGATGGGTCCTCTCCAATAACCGTCATCGATATACAAGCTGCTCTTATAGGATTCGGTAGCGACACCATGTTCTGTTAAAAAATCATTTTGCAAAATCTCTACCAATCGTTCGAGTTTTTCTTTATCAAGATGTTCGCCCAGAATGATCGGCATCAGCACCAACATACCGGTTGGATTGGGATCAAATCGATGTGATCCGCTCGCCTTAGCGACAAAACGCCCTTCACACCAGCTGTGATCGTACAATTTTTTTAGCAGCTCGTCCGCTTTCTTGTTCCAAACGGAATCATCTTTTCCAATTTTACCTGCAATTTTTGCTAAACATTTCATCTGTAATACTAAAAATGCACACAAATCCGGTGCTTCGACATAATATCCGTTATCGAATATGGTGGAGTTATCCCAGCCGCAATCGCAACCTTGTGGGTAGTCCGGTATACCGTCATGATCGGAATCTCGATAGTTAAACCACCAGTTTGTCCATCGTTCTAAATAGTCGTATACTTTTTCCAAAATATCGTTAGAATAACTGTAGTTATCCATTAGTTTAGAAAAACACCATCCGTGTATTGGAGGCTTTGTAACACCAAATACAATATCATAGTCCGGGTTCCACATATCCGGTAACGCTCCGTTTTTATCCTGAAGTACAAAAGGCGCTAAAAACTGCTGTAATGCCATGGTGGGATCCATTTTGCAGACCGCAAGTGCATTAAAACAATGATCCCAAGACCATACCGAACTCATAAATTTTTTAGACATAAGCATGGTATCATAATGGTAGACATCACGTGCTCTTGCAAAGCTGGACCAGAGATTATACCAGGTTATTTTTGTATAGTTATCTTCTGCGAGATAGTGCTCTGTGATCATCGTGAAAAACTTAATCCATTCCTCTTGTATATCCTGCAGATCTTTATTAATATCAATCTCATCTGTAAAAATCTGTGGTTCGGTTTTATCCATTTTCACAAGAATAACAATCTCTTGTTCTACACAGCCGACGGTTAGTTTACGTCGTTCAATAGAGCCTTCTTCGAGGGTTGATAGGATTGCGGTTCCTTTGAATAGATGAAAAAGCGTATAGGTGTTTTGTTCAACCGAGATGCTACGAAAGGTGTTTTCGGAATATTCTGTTCCATAGCAAAGACCGGGGGATATTTGGTTTATTGATACATCTATTCCCTCACTGCAGATAACAAAACTATTGTCATCTTTCATGTAAATTTTTGCAGTTCCATACTCACTTGCAATATCACAACTCACAGGAGTTGTCGTTGTAGTGAAATTAATTGTATTACCGTTTTTCAAGAAGATGATTTCAAATGTTGGGCATTTTTCAAAGCGCAATCTTGCGTTGTATACAATCAATCGATTTTCTTCTTCGGTAATACCCACGTAACAGCCATATCTGCTAAAAGGTATGTGTTTTATGTTTATAAGCGGAAATTTCATCTCAAACATTGGCTATTTACTCCTTAAAATTATTCGGATGCTTCATAAATGTATTCGTATTCTCCCGCCTGCAACTCGAACAAATCTCCGTGCAACTTTAGAGTGGCGGTAGTATCATTGGGAACGATAAAACGATACTTAATATTATTGCCGACGTACTCCCAATGAGAGAGCAGTTTACCAAATCGTGTTTGCAGTTTACTTGTCATAAATCCAAGCTGTTTGTTTGGATGTGGTTCAAGTAAAATATGTTTAAATCCCGGATTGTCTTCATCAATCTTAATGCCGGATACAACCTCATACATCCAATCTGCAACAGCACCGTAAGCATAATGATTAAAAGAATTCATATCTTTGCTCCACATGCTTCCATCCGGCTTGATGCCATCCCAATGCTCCCAAATTGTGGTAGCACCACAATTGACCGAGTAAAGCCAGGAAGGAAATTCTTCTTGCAATAAAAGCTTAAACGCGGTTTCAAGATATCCGTTATCACTTAATACATGCAAGAGGTAGGGAGTTCCAACGAATCCGGTTGTCAATCGGTATCCATTTTTAGAGATCAGTTCGTTAAGTTGTTTTGAAAAATTAGCCTTGTCATCTACCAAATCAAACTGCAAAACAAGTGCATACGCCGTTTGGGTGTGAGATGTTAATCTGTCACCTTTTACAAAAGTGTCGTTAAAAGCCTTTCTAATCTTCACATAGTAGTCAAGATAATTATTGTCGCTTTTATTTAGCAATTTCGCTATCTTATTAAGTAGATATGCAGAATATGCATAAAATGCAGTAGCTATCAGATAGATATCTGTTCCACGAGGGTTATCTTCGTCTACGATATCCAGATTTAGCCAATCTCCGAAATGCTGTCCGGTATTCCATAGGTAAACGTTATCACCGGTTGATTTAACATAATCAAACCATCTCACCATTCCCCCATACATTTCTTCTAAAATATCCTTGTTATTATAACTTAAATATAGTTGCCATGGGCAGATGATGCAAGCCTCTGCCCATGCGGCAGAACCCTGTTCACCGGCAGCTGTATTATCATCAAGAATGTTTGGAATAACATGTGGAATAATTCCGTTTTCAAGTTGATCCGCTTTTAAATCTCGTAACCATTTGATAAAAAATTGCTCTACATCATAATTATATGTGGCTGTTTTGATAAAGACCTGTGCATCTCCGGTCCAACCTAAACGTTCATCTCGTTGCGGACAATCGGTAGGAATGTCCAAAAAATTGCCTTTTTGTCCCCAAATGATATTATTAAACAGTTGATTGATTTTATCGTTTTTGGTAGTGATAAAGCCTATTCGTTCCATATTTGAATGGACAACAATTGCCGTAAAATCTACAAGTCTTTTCTCTTGTGGTCTAAACCCAATCAGCTTTATGTATCGAAATCCGAAGAATGTATGACTTGGTTTATATAAATCCTCTTGTCCATTCGAAATATATATTAATTTCGAAATAGCACTTCGATAGTTTTCAATGTAAAAATTACCGTCTTTATCCAATACTTCCGCATGATATATTTCAAAAGTTTGGCCTTTTTCACCTTTGGTTTTAAATTGGATATAACCGGTTATATTTTGTCCGAAGTCGATAATATATTCATCTTTCGGTGAAATAATCAGCTGTTTTGCAGCTATTCTTTCGAATTCTTTCACATACGGACCTTCCTGAGGGATTAGGTTCTCCTTGCTGTTCTCGACTATGATCGCATTTGCAAACTGATCTTGTGGGAAGTTATTGTCATATATTTCACCATCATATATGTCACTAAAACGGATTTTACTTTCGCCGACAAGCCAGCTTTCGTCCGTGATAATATGTTTAACGTCACCGTCTATAAAATCAATTTTTATACAGGCAAGCAACGAAGGTTTTTCGAAGAAAAGTTTTGTTTTGCCCTCCCAACCTAATCTTCCGATTGCCCAGCCGTCACCTACACTCACCTTGATAGTATTGTTTTCCTGCAAAAGGTGGGTAATGTCATAAGTTTGGTATTGTAATCTGTTCTGGTAGCTGGTAAATCCGGGTGCTAACACAAATTCTTCGATTGCTTTGCTGTTTATATATAGTTTGTAAACTCCCATAGCTGTAATTGTTATGGTTGCTTTTGATATTTCCTTAGTTTCGGTAAAACTCTTTTTAAATAGATGGCACACCTTTTCTTCTTCTGATTTTGTCGTTATCCAACATGCTTTTAAAATATGGTTCATAATGTATTCTCCTATATTTTGATAAAAATGGATGTAATTACTATTTTGCCGAAGCGGTGCCATTAGGTTCAATAGGTATACGTATTCCGACCGTCGTTCCCTTGTTAAGTTGACTGACTATATAAAATTCGGCTCTACCCTCATATTCTATTGCTAATCGATTGTTAACATTTTGTATGCCGATGCGTTCATCTTTTTCAATATAATAGTCTTCTAAGTACAGTATTTCCTCGATCTTTTCTTTTGATATTCCTTTGCCGTTATCAGATATTTCGATGCACAAATGTTCATTATCCACCCGTGCACAAATTACAATCATTCCGCCTTCTTCAGTGTTTTCGAAAGCATGTAGCATTATGTTTTCCACAAAAGGCTGGAGAATAAACTTTATTACCATCACATCAAGTGTTTCATCGGTAATATAATACATGGCATCAAAACGATTTACCATTCTATGTTGAATTATATCTATGTATCGTTTAATATGTGCGTATTCTTCACTGAATTGTACCTTGCGTTTTGATTCAAGATTGTATCTGAGCATTTTGCCCATGTTTTTACAGATATTGACCACTAAATCATTTTCGTTATTATATGAATAAGATATTATTAATTCCAGTGTGTTATAAATAAAATGCGGATTAATTTGTGAAAACAGTGCCTTGAGCTCAGCATCTTTTTTCAATATTGCACTGGTTTCATTCTTTTTTAAAAGCATGTCAATTTCTTGGATCATGATATTATAACTATCGATCAATCTGCCCATTTCATCGTTTCTTTGTATTTCAATCTGCGCAAAGGTATGATTTTTACTCAGATTGGCCATATTGTCAATTACTTTTTCAAGAGGGCTGAATATCTTTTTGGAAAACCATGTTGCAATAAGTGAGATCGTTATCAAACTTACTATAATTATCAACAAAAAAAAGGTCGAGATTGCATTTACATCTTTTAATATATAGTTTAAATCTATTGTGGATTGATACGTCCACTTGCATCGTTCAATTATCCCCTCATTTATTAGATAATCGGATGGATTTGCTTCTACATCTGTAAACTGTTTTCCAACTTCTAAAATCGGCAGACCGTAGTCATCAAATAAAACAACCTGGGTTTTTTCCGATATATTATCGTTGAAAATATCAGCGATGTATTTTTTTTCAAGGTCAATTATTAAAAACCCTAACGTTTCTAAGCTGTTGGTTTTTGTAATCCTATATATACAGCTTATTACCTCGTCTTTTTCATCAACATCATAGTAGTTCTGCGTATCTCTTGTTGAATAGTATTTGTTAAGATTTTGCTCGTTCATCAGTTGATACCAGTATTCATCCTGAATGTTGTAATCCAAATTTTTGCGAACCATGGTATGCTGACTTATTACAAAACGATCCGATTTTTCACCGAATACATTTACACTGACATAGTTTCGCAAAAGGGTCATCTGATACGCCTTTTCGATAGCAGCGTTGTAAAGTTTCAATATTTCGAAGTCATCTGCATTCTCGATGCTGAGAAATTCCTGAAGATCACTATCGCTACAGACGGAAAAAGCAGCTCTATCTAACTCCTCAAAAAATGCATTCGTTTCGCTAACCATTGTGTTAAACAATAATTTATCGTAGTTTACCGTCCTTTCGGTAAGGCTTTGTGACATGTAAAAATAAGCCCCAAAGAGAATAATGGTGAATAGTAACGAAACGAGCAAGATCAATACTACAATCTTATCTCTTATTTTCAATCTCATCATCAAAGATTTCATCTATTCACCGCTATTTCTATATTGGGTCGGAGATATTCCAACATGTTTTAAGAATATCTTGCTAAAATAACTTGAATCGGAATAACCACACCTTAATGACACTTCACCAATATACAGGTTCGATTGTTTTAGTATCTGCTTTGCCTTGCATATCCTGATCTTCTCTAAGTGGGCAAAAATTGACATACCCATTTTATCTGCAAAAATCCGGGATAGATAGGACGGATTAAGACAACAATGCTGAGCAAGGTCTTTTAAGGTTATTATCGGACTGTAGTTCTCTTCGATGTATTGAACAACCTTTACAACTGCATTACCCTTACTCATTAAATCGGGAGATAACACCCAGTCAGAATTGTCTATTACACGCATTATGGCAGTTTCCAGTTCTATTTCATCAACAGGTTTTTCGATATAATCCGAAACACCATACTGCAAAGCATGTTTAGCATAAGAAAAATCATTATATCCGCTTATAATAATAAATTTAAGCTTGTTCATCTGATTTTCTCGACATTTCTTGATGAGATCAAGTCCACTCATTATAGGCATCTTAATATCTACAAGAACGAGATCTGGAGAATGTTGCTGAATTTTATTATGAGCTTCGTTTCCGTTGCTTGCCATTGCAACGACCACTACTCCTAATTTATCCCAGTTAATCTGGTTGTTAATGCGTGTAAGAACGTGTTTTTCATCATCCACAATAATTACTTTTATCATTACAAACCCTACCACAATTCAGCTTATGTGCAGGACATCCCATTAATAAAAACTTATGCAAATTACGGTACAACCGGATGCAATATCTACAGTTTTATATTAACACAAATTCTTAAATAATTAAAGATAAACACGACATTATTTGAACAAAACATGTAAAAAGTTTACCTCATGATTTATTGTCATCCTTTTATTCCGCTGAACGTAATACCCTGAACAAAATATCGTTGTGCAAAAAAATACAAAAGTATCATCGGAATTGTTATAACCGTTGAAATTGCCATCATGTAGTGCCACTGGGTGATAAACTGTGATTTAAATAATGTAAGTCCCAGTGCAAGAGTATATTTATTCATATCTTGAAGATAGATAAGCGGTCCAAAAAAATCATTCCATGCACCCATAAAAGTAAATACTCCAACAGTTGCCATAGCGGGTTTGGACATCGGCAATATCAATCTTGAGTAGATGGTGAAGTAGTTTGCGCCATCTATAAATGCCGCTTCGTCGTAATCTATCGGAATTCCGGCAAAAAACTGTTTAAACATAAAGATAAAAAATGCATTGATAAAAAATGCGGGAAGCAGTAAAGGTATGTACGTATCATATGCGCCAAAGGCTTTCCACATGTTAAATTGAGGAATTAGCATTACCGTACTTGGAATCATCAGAGTGGATAGCACTAAAGCAAAAAAGAAATTTCTTCCCGGAAATTGAATTCTTGTAAACCCAAAAGCAGCAAAACTTGAGGAAAGTACATTTGCAATTACCGCTACAACCACAATAAATATCGTATTTAGAAAATATCGATAAAACGGAATGGACGATAAAGCTTCGCTATAGTTAATATAAAGAATTTCATTCGGAATCCATTTCATAGGTATTGCAAATATTTCTTCAGAGGACATAAATGAGCTTCGAATCATCCAAAAAAAAGGGAATAGGCAGGCAAGTGACATTGTCAACAAAAAGGCATATATCAGTATTTTTAAAATAGATATCTTTTTCATGTTAGTTGGATCCTCCATAATATACCCATTTTTTTGACACCCAAAATACAAATGCTGTTAAAGCGCCAACTACTACAAACATCAACCAAGCTTGAGCATTTGCAAAGCCCATCTGCGAGTTTTTAAATGCGGTGTTATATAGATTTAGAACATAAAACAGCGAGGCATTTTCGGGACCACCACCGGTCATAAGATAACCTTGTGTAAATGTTTGCAGACTACCTATCATTGCCATAAGCACATTGTAAAAAACTATGGGACTTAACAAAGGGAGTGTGATGTGCCAAAATTTATCCCAAATGTTTCCTCCGTCCACGGTTAGTGCTTCATATAATTCTGTCGGTATTCCCTGTAATCCCGCAAGGTAAATAATTACAGTATTACCGCTTGCCCATATGGACATCACCACCAAACAAAGAATAACCTGATCAGGATCGGCTATGAACCCCTGTGAATCCAAACCCATAGCATTTAATATTCCGTTAAGAACTCCGAACATAGGGTTGAACATAAAAGTCCATAAAATTGATGATGCTACAACCGGTGTAATAGAGGGGATGTAGAAGATCGTTCTGAAAACAGATAGCCCTTTTATTTTATTGGTATTAAGCATTGTTGCCAGAAATAGTGAGACGATATTTCCCAGCGGTACCGCCAACAAAGTAAAGTGTAACGTTACTCCTAACGAATGAAAAACAAGCGGGTCTTCATATAATAACTTGTAATTTTTTAAGCCCACAAACTCAGGGGTGGTTATAACATCCCACTCAAAAAAACTCATATAAAGGCTATAGAGCATTGGTCCAAAGAAAAAAAGAAACAATCCGATTATTGCAGGTGCAATAAAAAGATAGCCCCAAGCGATCCTTTTTTTATAAGACAATGACATCTTTTTCATCAAACAATCTCCTCATAATTTTCATAGATGGGCTTTGTTTTAAGCAAATCCCATCTATGAAAAACAATAGTATTAGTCGGTTAACTCCATTTTCCTTGCCATTGGTCTGCGGAAGCGGTCTCTATATTGGCGAGGGTAGTATCTAAGTCTTGGCTGCCTGCTAAATACTTGTCTATCTCTACCTGTGCAATCTCACCTACCAGTTTGTTAAAGTTCTTAAGAGTTACGCCTTCCGGTACAACAACTATATCACTCATAATTGTTGGGATAATCTTTTTAAAGTCATCGTTAAAATTGCCTACTTCCATCCACTCGTCAAATTTTTCAGGATTGTTGTAATATTCAAGTGTTGGCGGGAAGAATGACTGTAATAATCCCGGATTTTTATTCGGATTTGTCAGATGCTCAATAACCTTTGCAGCCTCTAACGGATGCTCTGAGGTTGAAGAAATTTGTGAAGCTGCTGCCCAAGTAATATTTGATGGTGTTCCAAAAGAAGGCAGTGGCGCTACACCAAAATTCACCTCTTCAGCCATGAAATTAGGTAACATCCAGATTCCGTCTATTGCCATCGCAACCTGATTGTTGTTAAATGCTTGTGTCATTCCGGGAAGTGTTTTTGCTACTGCAGCATCAGGAGATACCTGATTTACATTTATTGCATCATGTAGACCTGTTAATACTGCTCTACCGCCATCCGAATTTAGACCTGTTGCGGTACCGTCCTCATTTGCAAATCCTGCATCGGCAGAATAGAGTAACGGTTGCATGAACAGCCAAAATGTTGGCGCAACAAAACCATAACTTTTAATCTGTTTTGGTTTAAAGTCCGCACTGCCCGGTTGGTTTCCGGAGGTGTCAAAGGTTAGCTTTTCTGCAGCTTCGATTAGTTGATCCCATGTCCATGGGTTATGTGGGTCATCTGAAGGATACTCGACCTGTGCTTCGTCAAACATTGTTTTGTTGAAGTATAACAGCGTGGTCACAGGGCCACTGGAAATTCCGTATACTTTATCATCGGTTTGATGAATTGCACCGGGATGATATGTCTCTACCATGTTCACCCCAAATTCGCTGAAAAGCGGTGCCATATCAACAGCAACACCCTTTTCACCCCAGTCGTTTGCTAAATATTCTGCAATATTGTATATATCAGGGGTTTCACCTGCTGCAACCAATGTATTGATTTTACTGTCATAGTTTTCGGTTACTGTCTGCAAAGTTACTTTAATGTTGGGATTTTGCTCCATATAATCCGCAATCGACGCTTCGGCTATTTTTTTGCCTTCGCCACCGTCCCAACTGAGATATTCTATTTCGATAATCTCATCACCAGAGGTGCTTTCATCTTCTGTATTAGTATCTGCAGCCTCAGAAGTATCGGGAGCCGATGTTTCTTCCGGCGTGCTACTGCATGCCGCCATCAACGTGATAGCTAACACTGATGCCAACATCATAGCTAAAATTCTTTTCATTTTGTCTTCCTTTCAAAATTATTGTAAATTTATTTGTATTTTGTTCAACGATTGAACAGGGCGATATTTCTCTCAAAAGCGCTATTTGAAAGAAATGATTTGCGAGTTATTAATAACATTTCAAAGCATATTACAATAATAATCTTTTTTATTTTTCGTATCAATAAAAATATTTACTAATACCGGTAATAAATTTACTTTATTAGTAATTTTACATCAATATTATCATTTTTTACAAAAAAAATAGATGAATTGGTATAGCCGGTTAAATTAAAGGGGCTGTCGCAAATGGTATAAAACCATTAGTGACGGCTCCAAATTCTTTAAATTTTGTGGAAAACTAAGAATAAGTGTAAAATCCGTTAAAAATTTTGCAGAACAAAATAGAGCAAAGTTTTTTAATGTTGAAAGCAAAGGCAATCAGTAAAATAGAAGTTTTATTTTCCTGCTTTCCTCTTGTTAGAAATCTTTTGAAGCTGTAGTTTTGTTTGATTGCTCCAAAAGCCCCTTCAACTTGTATATACGACACAGCGCCATCGGCAAAGCCATCTACAGCTTGCGAAGTCAAACTATTGAACGAGTGTTTGCAGATGCAAAGGAAAAGCACGGGATGCAGTATACCTTACACAAAGGCTTAACCAGGGTGAGAAACTGGGTTAGGCTTAAATTCGCAACCATGAACTTAAAAAAGCTAGCAATGTGGGCATAAAACCCACACTTTTTGTGCCATGTTTAACCTTTTGTAGCGAAAAATCGCCCTTGATAGGCGGTTTTTTGACACTCTGACAAATCCTATTATTAAACAATAGGATTTGTTTTATTGTACTTTATAGAGATAAAATGCCGAACACTATTACGATAGCATAAAAAATGATAAACGCTTATTTTGTTATTGGAAGTACCACATCATCTCTTGTAAATACAGGTATTTGATCGATTGGGGCGTCTACCTCAATTGTTTGACCGCCATCATATTTCACGTTAGTCCAGGCGAGCGTCCATTTGTGTCCTTTCGGAAGATATACACTCCTTTTATCAGTCTTTTCATACATGATGGGAGCGACTAAGACATCCGGGCCAAACATGTACTGCTAATTATCTTCCCAACACTCTTTGTCTTGTGGGAAATCATAAAATAACGGTCGAATTATCGGAGTTCCTTTTTCATGTGCGGCTTCCATTAATGTAGTTATATATGGAATTAGTCTTTTTCTCATGTGCAGATATTTTACACATATTTCTTCGACTTCCTTCCCGATACCCGAATCCTCTACAAAACAAATTTTTTTAAAATCTTCTCTTGGATCATTGATAACCGCTCCTTGCATGGCTACTACTTCTGGCATAGTTTTTTTCACCTCTCTTTTTGTATTTTGTTGTATTTAAAGCACGATGCGTCGTGCCAACTGCTTATGAAATATTAACTAACAGTAAAAATTTTACTAAATTATAGCGGAAATTACAATACCTTTTTCTAATCCTATCGGGAAGAATGTATCATGTTTTTTGGCATAAAAACTTTCCGGAAATACTCTGTATTGTGTTTCTCTAAGATTGCTGGCAAATGGTCCCAATAGATTTTGCAATGAATTGGCAACTGTGATTTTTATGGTATTTTCACCCATTACTAAGTATTCTGTAATATCTGCCGAAAACGGTTTCCATCCTATTGCTTTCACCTTCTTGTTGTTCACGAATACCTGAGCGGTCACACCATGAAATTTATCAATGTTTAAAAGGTATTTTGTACAATCTTCTTCCTTAGTGAATGTGGTAACATAATCAATTTTACCGGAATAATAAGGGTAGCCTTGTTTTACTATATCACCCAATTTAAGTTCTTTAGGAGATTTTATTACATATGTGTTCTCCTTTCTTATGAGTGAAAAATCACCGACTATATATATGCTTTCAAACGAGATGAAGGCGGAATATCTTTCAGTTTCCAGCCTAATTGTATTTTCACCTATGTGTACAAAATCGGTAATATTAAACAGTACAAAGGCTCGATCCTTATAAAATTCCTCCGTTTTAAACACCATGTTGTTATTTATATACACATCAAATTTATCCGGCCACTCCAAAGCTACCATAATTTCACCTTTCGGAACATCCTCAACCATAAAAGGATATTCTGCTTTTGCTTTGTGAATATCCATCTTTTCTTCCTCGCTGTACTGCCATTCCTGTCTTGCATTAATGTAACTGATTTCCATATTGAATTTGCGTTTTAGGTTATCGTCTAAGAATAATACATCATCAATATCGCCATACTCTTCATCATCGCCCGACATGGTACACATCTGCAAATTCAGAGCATTTTTGTCTACTAACTTAGCCGACCAGTTGCTTAATTCTATTTCCTTGATTTCCTGTTCCAATGCCGCAGGAAGCTTTATATTCGAATATTCATCTTTTTTCAATATCAAGATGGTAGAGTTATTAGCTCTTAGTGTAAGTCGTGTAAAATACTTCTCTTTATCTTTAAATAAATCACATTCTCTTTGTTCGCAAGATTCTGTATCTACATGTAAAATTTTGTAGTTTTTATCAAATAAAATATCAAAACTAAAATCTTCCTCCAAATCAAGGTTGCAGATAAATATCAGCTTTTCATTGCCGATATTTCTTATTTGGGAATAAATGTTAGAGGTGTCTTTTTCGTTCAGTTCGGTGATTACTAATTTTTCCACCTGTTTGTCTTTGAAAAAATCCGACAGCGATTGTTTTGTATTTTCTATCTTTATTATTAAGTCGCTATCAAAGAATTGTACCATTTCTTCAGAGTGCACACCTTCCAACAGAGTAGGGGTTTGTCCTACTGACAGCAATAAACCTCCGTTTTTTACGTATTCCTTGAGGAGAGCAAACGAACTTTTTCTTAACGTAATCATTTCAGGAAGGATAACCACATTATATTCCATCAAGCCGATAATGAATTTGTTTTGATTGATTTTTCCGTGATGATCAATAATTATGTCATCGCCAAGATCACACATAATTCTAATCTCATCTAAGGATTTAACGACACTTTTAACGGATTTCGATATCGAATTAATTTTATCCTTATCATCTTCTGTTGAATAGGTACACCATGTAGAAGATGACGGATGCATTACCAAAACATCAACACTGCAGCTGCCTTGCGACAGTGCATAGCACATTCTATGCATGTATTTCATTATCGTTCCGTATTCATCCCACCACGGTTGATGATCTAAGAATGATTGAGGAAAATCACGCTTTCTAAATCCGTTTAACGAATAATGTGATAGATGTTGTCCGAAATGCGTAATTCCAAGAGACAACTGCCAATCTGCAACCATTTTCTGATATCTTAAATCCAGCCACCAGCCGGAGGCACCGTATGTTTCAGAAAACGCCTTCTTTTTCCCTAATTGATGAACTATCGAAGACACCTCTCTCACATTAAAATCATTTCCGTACATATGAAATCGGTCTTCATAATCCGCAACAAAAAGCATATCCATACCGGGCGCTTGCATAAACTCATAATGCGGCATTACACTTCCTGCAAGCGAAGGGTTTGGGAATTCATGTTCCATAAAATGTCCGGTGTATAAAACCCCGTTATCCTCACACCAGCTATTAATTGTTTTTGAATATGCGCATACAAATAACGATGACATTGTATCCCAATAATCAAATCTGGTTTTTTCACATCCGTCAAAGTCCATAAACAAATCCGGCATCTTGTCTAAAATATTATAACCGTATTTTTCACTAAAAGTTTTTTGTAACATCGCCGTCCATGGTAGCACAGCATCATGTCCGCCAAACTGAGGTTCATCTGTAAAAAAGGAGATAATTGTTTTTCCGAAATCGTCTTTAAAATGTTTTAGATATTTATCATGAGTTAGTTTTACGAAACATTCTATAGCATCTTTATTGCAAACATCAACATACGGTTGCCAGTTGTGTGCTGATACCGCAACATTTTTGTTAAGCTCCACGATAAAGAGTTTTCCGGTTTTTGGCGGATTGTAAAGATTGATTCTTTCATATCCGCTTGAATGAATTCTATATCCTACATACATATTGCTAAAATATTCAAAGTTCTCGGCATCGATAATCTTAGCTTTCATGTTAGATTGCGCATAATCCGGATTAGATTCGATTACCTTACCGGCACATACACCGCTTGGACACCAATCTTCATCGTAGATCCACGCTTTCATATCGTTTTTTCTTAAAAAGTCTATTGCGGTTTCGTAAGCTTTAAAATAATCTTCACCTAAATATTCTGTCGCCAATCCTCCACGTGGATGGAGTACCACGCCACCTAAATTCTTGTCTTTGAATTCTTTAAGCTGTCTTATCATCTCGTCCTCTTTCAGCTCATCGTTTAAGGACCATAATGTAGTGGTACCGTAATAGCTTTCCGGATTTTCGAACGCTTTTAGATTAAACACTTTCCACCCCTTAACTATCGGTTGTATCTGCAAATGCATATATACAAAACTACTATTGCAAGATAGTTTTATTAAATATAATGATAACAACTTTATCGAAATGTATCAATAAGAATATTTACTAATTAAAAGAAATATATTTACTTTCAAACTGTTTACCTATGTGCGTATCACAGGTAAATGCAAAGCGGATTTATATTTTTTATATTAGACTTTGAGTTTGTTTATCAGATCATAGGCAAAAGTCAACTCTTCCATCGAACAAGAGTTTTCAACAAAATGTGTGGTACAGCATGCCCATCTTTTGCCTTTTAAGATATGAAATATTCTTGTTATCTCATCCTCAACTCTCTTTATATTTCCGTATCCCAAAGTGGTTTGCACACATACCCCCCCGAGGATGCCAAATCTGTTTTGATATTTATGTAGGTATAGATCATAGGGCATACCGGAACTTTCTTGCCATGGGTGTATAAAATCATATCCTATATCAGCAATCATATCCAATGCCGGGACTACACAACCGTCACTGTGTAAGCTAACTAATACATCGGCTTTTTTATAATCGCTTAACATTTCCCTATGGCAAGGGATTATTAATTCTTCGAGCATTTTTGGGCTAAACATTAAGGAACGTTGAGATCCCCAATCATCGGAAATATGTATTCCGTCAACCTTTAAATCGATCAGATTTTTTGCATTTTCTATATTCCATCGGGTTTGTCTTTTATATACTTCTTTTAACTCATCTTCATACAAAGCCATATACAAAAGATGGTTTTCTATCCCAAATACGTCGTTCAAAGCTTCAAAAATGCCGGGGGTTTGCACATAACAAAATCTATCTCTTTGATTATGATGTTTTAATGATTCAATCACATCTCGGTAGTTTTCTTCTCTGTTTATTTCCAACAGGGGAAATTGCAGCAATATTTCCGGAGTTATTTCAACTCCACTTTTTTTCATCGCAATTACTTCATCACTATATGCGTAAGGTCCACCAAAAATATGTGCTAAATCGAATTCATATTTATCTTCAAAATTTGCAACCGATCCGAATTCTGCCGTTATTTCTTTTTTCAATTCCAACTCTACCCATGCATATATAGGGGTTCTTCCCAAATAATCGCCCCGCATGGTTCTTTTTACTAATTCTTTTGAATTCATATTCTTCCTCTTTTAACTTTGTTTGCATTTAATTATAATATATGGTATAAATAATTGAAACTGAGTATTTCATCAAATATAGGGGGGTATTTTGTCAATAAAGCAGGAAGGTATATCGTTTTATTCTATTACAAACGATTTTTACATCAATAGATGTGATGATATAAATCATACCGATCTACACAGTCATAATTTTATCGAGATAGCCTATGTGGCCGAAGGTGAGGGAGAGCATATCGTAGACAATAATACTATCAGTGCGACTAAAGGTGATATTACAATCATAAATTTTGATATTCCACACAAATTCGTTGCAAAAGGTAGCAACCTAACAATATATAACTGTATTTTCACACCACAATTTTCTGATGCTTTGCTTTATAAAAGTCGCAGCTTTTTTGATTTGAGCAACAATTATTTAATAGGCAATTTTTATACAAGTCTTTTTACCGACTACCTATTTATTCACTGTAGTTCAACAACTAATACCGAAATTTTTAACATCTATAACAAGATGTTAAACGAGTACAAAAACAAAAAAATCGGATACAAAGAGATAATAAGAGGTTATCTCATTGAGCTCTTGATTCTAATTTTCAGAGCCCAAGAAAAAATCAGCAACAATAATGATCTGTATCCGATAATTGAATATATATATAATAGTTATAAAACAAGGATTACTTTAGAAGAACTTGCTAAAATGTGCGGGATGAGTGTCAGTAGTTTTCATCGAAAATTTAAAAAACTTACGAACTGCAATCTAATTGATTTTGTACAAAGATTGCGAGTTGAAGAAGCATGTAATCTGTTGAGTAACACAAACAAAACAGTCGTTCAGATTGCAAACGAAGTAGGGTATAGTGATATAAAATATTTTTATAAGGTTTTCAAGAAGATCACCGGCAATACGCCCAAGCACTATAAATTGAAAGGTTAGTTTAAACAATCAAAAGAGTAATCGGCTTATTTTAAAGATCATTTTCCCGATGTTTAAGAGCACTTAGGATGATCTCAATTGCCCCTTTGATACCGACTTCAGAGGTGTCTATGCAAAGATTATAGCGCTTCATGTCTTCGCAATCCTGTCCTGTGTAATGTTCATGATATTTTGATCTTTTTTTGTCTAACGTTGGTGTTTTTTTTAAAGGAGACCATATGAACCGCATAAAACAACGCAGCTATAGCCAACCATTATTTTGTTAAATATGAATATTTA
>CAYJGF010000007.1:52672-102086 GCA_964369965.1 uncultured Oscillospiraceae bacterium | reverse complement strand
CTCAGATGAAAACTTGAAAATTGGAGAAATCACGTCCCAGTTTTCATGCCAGCGCCTCATGGAATGAGAATATTTCGGTGTCCATTTCTCTGTCACACGCTCCAATGCAGCCAATGCCTTAGTTTCATCCGCAGCATGATAGATGGTCTTTAAGTCGGTGGCGAAGGCTTTACGGTCTTTTTCAGAAACACGTTTTAAGGTGTTCCTAACCTGATGGACAATGCATCGTTGATATTCTGTCTTTGGAAAAGCTGTAGCAATGGCTTCTTTGATGCCACTAAGTCCATCAGCGCAGATGATTAAAATGTCTTTTACCCCTCTGTTTTTTAGCTCATTTAGCACAGAAAGCCAGTATCTAGCGCTTTCGTTGTCGCCTACACTAATAGATAAAACTTCTTTTTTACCGTCGGTATTAATGCCCAAAATAACATATGCTGCTAGCTTTTTTATGACACCGTTATCTCTTACAGAGTAATGAATTGCATCAATGTAGAGGATTGGATATATCTCATCTAATATTCTGTTTTGCCATTCCTCTATCTGTGGCAAAATCTTGTCTGTCACATCAGAGATAAATCCTTCCGATGCCTCAAAACCATAGATATCCTCCATTGTTTCTGATATCTGTCTCGTTGTCATTCCTTTTGCATACATGGAGATAATCTTCTGGTCGATTTCTGAAATATCCTTCTGGCGTTTCTTCACAACTCTAGGATTAAATGTGGATTTTCGGTCTTGAGGAACTTCAATATCCACACTTCCGTATCGACTGTTTATTTGCTTTGTTTTGTACCCATTACGATAATCCTCAGAGTCAGAACGTTGAGATTTTTCATATCCAAGGTGATCATCCATCTCTGCTTCCATCATTTCTTTGATTGTTCCTCCAAGAAGATCTTTAAGAGCATCTTGGATGTCCTCAGCACTTTCAATATCGTATTCCTGTAACAACTGCTGAATAATGCTTCTCTTACCTTCTGTCATTTGAACTTTGTGTACTGCTTTCTTTTCTTTTGCCATAATTATAGTTTGATATTTTTTAGCCAAACCACGTAAAAACAAACAAATTTTTGTTTGAAAAACTCATTGGGCAATGAATTAACCCGTTTATTATTATCTTGGTCTTCCGACTATCTTTTACCATGCAGTTTATATGCATTAAATTTAAAAGAACAGTCAGACGAAATGATACGATATGCTGAAAAGCACACGAAGGAGTATCTCTCTATGAAGATTGTACTGGTGCCGGATTCCTTTAAAGGAACGATGAGTTCTAAAGATATATGCATCACGATGTCGGATGCCATTAAATCAGTTCTGCCCGATGCAAAGATTATTTCTATACCTGTTGCGGACGGTGGTGAGGGGACGGTTGATTCGTTTGTTGAGTCGCTTGCCGGTGAAAAGGTTTACTTAAATGTGAAAGGTACTCATAGCGAAAATATAGAAAGTTATTATGGTGTTTGTGGCAAAACCGCTGTGGTGGAGATGGCGGCTGCGGCCGGATTGCCGCTTGTTGGAGACAAGCTGCTCCCCGACATAACCACTACATTTGGAGTAGGGCAGCTGATTCTTCATGCACTTGAGAATGAGTTGATCGACACAATCGTTATCGGTTTGGGTGGGAGTGCAACAAACGACGGTGGCTGCGGCGCCGCTGCCGCAGTTGGTGTAAAATTTTATGACAAAAACGATACCGAGTTTATTCCGGTCGGTGGCACATTAAAAGACATATGTCGTATAGATGCATCTTGCGTCCATGGGCGGCTTTCAAAGGTTAAGATTATATCCATGTGTGACATAGACAATCCGCTATGCGGTGAGGATGGTGCATCTGCTGTTTTCGGTCCACAAAAGGGGGCAACCACAGAAATGGTGGCCATGTTGGATGATGGTCTTATGCACCTTTCAAATAAAGTTGAGCATGACCTAGGCACAAGCATCCTAAACCTACCAGGCGCAGGCTCAGCAGGCGGCATGGGAGGTGGTATGGTTGCCTTTTTCAAGGCAGAGCTCAAAATGGGTATCGATGTTGTATTGGACACTGTCAACTTTGAGGATGTCATTAGAGATTCTGATATGATACTAACCGGTGAGGGTCGAATCGACGGTCAAAGTTTATGCGGCAAGGTGGTGGTCGGTGTAGCACGCCGTGCAAAAAAATCATCTATCCCAACCATAGCAATTGTCGGTGATATTTCAGTAGGTGCCGAAAGAGCATATGCAGAGGGTTTGAGCGGCATTTTCACCATCAACCGTCTGGCGGTGCCGTACAGTAAGGCGAAAATGACTGCAAATGAAGACCTGTATTTCACAGTTGCAAACCTATTAAATTTCAGTTGCGCGTTACAAAAATTTATACTATGAGTATATTTAGGTTATTTGCGTTAATCGAAAGCACAAATATTTATAAAGTATATTATTTTATTAGGGCGACGCATCAAATTTTGTGCAAACCGGATGCAGTGGTGTGAAATGGAGCAGATTTTAAATAGGTGGCAACAGATTTTTTCGGTGGTACCTATTTTATTGTATGAAAACTACATGCTATTTCGGTGGTGCAGACTGTGTAAGAAAGCGTCAAAAATGCCATGAAAAGCGATAGTTTTTCATGGCTTTTTTGCGCTAAAATATGGTAAAATATAAAAGTAGAAATAGGGTATAAGGAAAACAAAAATTTCTAGAGAAAAATAGAGATATGCGAGGAGGATAAAGGTGGTAGACATAGATGAATTAATGCCCGTAGAGCACCTTTTACGAAAGATAGGTACAATGATGGACTTTGAAAATGTCTACTATATGGTTGGCAAGTATTACAGTGAGGATAACGGCAAACCTTTGATAGGATCCCGGCAGTTATGGTTAAGATAGTTTTTTTGTAGTTTCTGTATGGGATGCGTTTGATGAGACAGACGATAAAAGAGGTGAATATGAATATCGCAGCCGTTGATTTTTGCACTGCAATTTAGGGTCTGTTGATACTAATTCAATCTTGAATTGTCAAGTCAAGTGCAAAATTTTATTATAAAAAACTTCCCTAGGTGTTTTCCATCCTAAACATTTGCGAGGTCTGTGATTGAGTTTATTGATGATTTGTGCAATGTGAGAATGTTCAACATAAGATATATCAAAAGATTTAGGAAAGTATTCTCTAAGCAGTCCATTGGTATTTTCGTTAGTGCCGCGTTGCCAAGGGGCGTGTGGAGCTGGGAAATAAAACGAAACACCACCTAAGGCTTTGCACTCGGGCCGGCATTGAACTCAATGCTAAGGTTGAATGTAAAAGGCTTTGACACCGTCTTGATAACCGGCCTCGGGCCTGTGGGTATGGGTGCAGTAACTATCGCAAAATTTCTCGGCGCACGCGTTATAGCGGTGGACACAATAGAATTTCGTAAAAACATGGCGAAAAAGCTTGGTGCGGATGTTGTACTGGATGCTAACGACGAGAACATCGGTGAGCGTATAAAAAAAGCAAAGGGTGACATGCCTTTACTGAAAGCAATAGATGCATCCGGCAACCCGATTGCGGAGCGACTTTGCATTGATTCGGTCGATCCGCTTGCAACAGTCTGCTTTATCGGTGAAAACCATGCAGATTTTTCTATCAAACCCAGTGAGGATTTTATACGCAAAGGATTAACACTTGTCGGTGCATGGCACTATGACATATCCAAATTTCAATTGATGTTTGAGGTTATGAGAAGAAGCGAGGGTATAAAGTATCTTGTTACTGAGACTTATGGTTTTACCGATGCTACCAAAGCTTTCGAAAGGTTTATGGAAAGGGACGTCTGCAAAATATTAATCAAGCCTTGGTTATAAATTAATTGACTATATTAGCTTTTATACAATTAGAGTACGGTGAAGAAAAATTTCTTCACCGTATTTTATCATGGGATTATCCCCACGGTTGTTTTTTAATCTCTATAGTGCTATCACTTAAAAACGCCTGTTCCATTAGAATTGACAAATACTGGTCTTGGCAACCCTGTTCCAGCGGATAAAAGCTTTCTCCCCCTGCTACATACTCGCCCATCTTGACCAGCACCGTGGCGATTGCCACCTCGTCATCACTGAGCCGAGCGCCATTAAAACGGTTGCGGTATATCCATTTTGACCCTGCGGTTATACCGATATTGTGGGGAGTGCCTATATGTTCATGCTCACCGGAGCCGACGCGACACAGTTCATATTCTATCGGTGTTTTAAAGTCGAGCAGGGTGCGCACCGTCATGTTGGAGATTTCACCTCGTTCCCCTCGGATCAATACACGTGGTCTGCGTATGCCGGAGAAATATTGCTCATCATTAAACTCAAAGACACCCCATTTATCGCCAAAGTTAAAAACGGCGAACTTCGTGTCGTTTTGAATAATTTCCTCATCTTTCGGATTGCCTGCTCGATCGGGACCCTTGGTAATTGGTGCGGTGAATTTTTTACCCCAAACACTACCGGACTCATAGTTAATACCGAGATAGTTGCGCAACAAACTTACACCGTGATACTCATGAGCGACCGATACCTGCGCATGAGATACACTGCCCAAGATCCCCTCTTTTATAAGATTAAGCCGTGCGGCATGTACCGGATAGTGGATATACTGCTCGGAAAATTGCACTAAATGTTTGTTTACCACCTCACCGTAAAATTGCAACAGTTGCTCTTGGCCATCTGCACAAAAGGTCTCACTCAAGATAAAATAGTTTTGCTCACTCGCCTCGACAATTGCCCCCGGCAGTATATTTTGAGGGAGACAGAGCACCAAAAAATCAACCTTGATATCCTTTGGGATTGCCGCAACGGACTCCACCACCGGGATACCCCAGTCTAAAGCCACCTGCTGTGCTCGCTTTTGAAATGCCTCCACAACAACAGTTATCTCAAACATATCGGACAACTCCGATGCGATGGTGTGATAAAAGTTTGCTCGCCAGCCGGCACCGACAAGACCAAATGATATCTTTCTCATATTCCTCCTAATTTTTTAAAAATTAAAACAATCCGCTGTGCAATCATTGGTGCCGACCTCGATATTCATGCGGTCGATGGTGTGCATCTCCTGCGCCGTCAATTCAAAGTCAAATATATCCGCATTGGCATAGATATAGTTTTTATGTACAGATTTTGGTATAGTGATAACCCCGTGTTGCAGATGCCAACGGAGTAAAACCTGCGCAAAAGATTTGTTGTTATTTTGTGCAATTTCCTTTAAGATAGAATTGTCAACATATATCCCCTGTCCGAGCGGTTTGTATGCCTGGAATGCAATGCCACGCTCAAAACAATATCGGCGTAGTTCCTCTCGCATAAACCTAGGATGGAACTCGCACTGATTAACCGCCGGAATCAACTCGGAACACATACGCAGATCTTCAAGTTGACGGATACTAAAGTTGCTGACGCCGACCGCACGAGCACGCTTCTCATGATAAATTTTTTCAAGTGTACACCACGCCTTGATATACATATTGTGAACGGGCCAGTGGATAAGATATAGGTCGATATAATCAAGTTGCAGTTTTTCCATACTCTCCTCAAACGCCTGTTCCATGCGATCGCAACGCATGTCCTCATTCCAGAGTTTGGTGGTTACAAAAAGTTCCTCTCTTGGGATTTTACTCTTTGCTATTGCCTTGCCTACCGCAGTTTCATTCTTATACACTGCAGCGGTGTCAAGATGACGATAACCCGCTTCAAGCGCCTGCAAAACAATCTCGACGGTTTCGCTCTCGTCCTCGCTGATAAGGGCAGTGCCAAAACCTATCTGAGGTATTTCTATGCCGTTATTCAGCTTGATGGTGGTGGTTAAAGATGATTTCATTTATATATTCTCCCCTATTTAGATTTGACCACAATGAAGGTAAGTGGTGCGTTTTGATTTTCTATGGTATGAACGGAGCCTTTTTCCAACCATACGGCATCCCCTTTTATAACGGTGGTTTTCACCCCATTGTAACATATAACGCACTCCCCCTCGAATATGAGCAACGTTTTATCGACATCATTTTCCTCCGGATCGAGCTTTGCATTCGGGATTAAATCCACCCAATGGAATATGAGATTGCAGTTTTTTTGTGGGGGAACAAGGTCGAACGCACTCAACTGATCGTTTTGATATTTTTCTGCCCTTTCCTTTATATTTTTGGTAACTGTTAAACTCATTATAGATTCTCCTTTTATTTTGACATGTTTCCGAAAAGCCCTGCGATAAACCACCTTTGAAATAATACAAAAAACAGTATAGGCGGAATTAATGCAATGATAGAAAATGTGCAGAGCGTTGTGTAGTTTGTAGCATATATACCGATAAAGCTTTGTACCAGTTGCGGCACAATCATCTTTGATTCATCATAGATGACAGCGTATCCATAGAGGAACATCAGCCATGATTGAATGAATGTGTAGACCATAATAGTGATTATCCCGGGCCAGGAATTGGGTAGTATAATACTAATCAGCGTTCGAAATCTACCACACCCGTCTATGGTCGCAGCCTCCTCAAGTGATGGGGAGATGGTTCTCATAAAATTGCGCAATATCCACATACAAAACGGTGCTAAAAAGATGACATTTAACAGCATAACAGCAAACAGATTGTTTATCAATCCGAGATTGTTAATTATGGTGCTTAGATAGGACAGCAATACTATGGACGGGATTAACGGTAGATATAAAAATATCTTGCCAAATCTTTTGCCCTTGAAATTTATACGGGACAGTGCATAACTGCCTAATATTACAAACGGCACAAGTAGAACAATTGAACCAAAACCTGTGATGACACTATTGCGCAGAGCACTCCAAAAACTCGAATCAATATCCAAAAGATTTGCATAGCTACTGAATGAGATTGCCTGTGGTATTATATCTCTATCGTTTTGATCTGCAAGGAGCGATGTGCGGATCCCCCAAATCAGCGGGATAAAGATAAAGATAAGCAAAAGCACACGGCAGATATTTTTAAATAGATTGTAACCCTTATTCATATATATCCTCCTCCATTGATTTCATTGCGCGAGAGTATACAAATATAAAAACGCTGGCTATTATCAACAAGACCACACCGAGCACAGAGGCGCTGTTGATGTCAAACGATTTGTAGGAATCCTGGAATAATCGAAGTGCCAACGTCTCGGTTGCGACGCCCGGTCCACCTCCGGTGATTGCCCATATAGATTCTGCGTCCTGTAGAGCACCGTTTGTTACCATCAAAGTAACTATAAAAACATGAGGCTTTAGTATCGGGAAGGTGATATGCAAAAACTGCTCCCATTTTGAGGCACCATCTATCGTCGCCGCCTCATAAAGTGCATTTGGTATCGTGGTAAGACCTGCCGCAATAAATAACATGGCAAACGGCACACTGCGCCAAAATTGGTGCAGAATAATTACCAACATTGCGAGCTCAGGGTCGCTCAAAAACAACACATCCTGTCCGCTAAGCTGATCTATAATTCGGGTGACCGGTCCTTGACCGTTGAACATGGAGCGAAACAAGATGGAGCTGCAAATATAAGGGCAAACCCACGGGATAAGATACAACGGGCGTATAATGCTAACGAATTTTGTGTCATCGGTTATAAGATGTGCCGCTAAAAAACCCATCGGGATGACCAGCACAATAACAGCAATGACATATGTTATTGTATTTGTGACGTTAGAGTTGAATCGTTTTTCCGATAAAAACAGTGCAAAGTTATCAAAGCCGATAAATGCTCCGGAGGAGTCGTGCAGACTGCGCATAATTGTCTGCACTATCGGAACACCCATAAAATAGAGTAAAAAAATGGTGATGGGCAATAGATAAAGCATAGCAATTAATGTGTCGGGAGGACGTTTTTTATGCTTTATATTATGATCTTTATTCATGAAAATTCTCCTGTCGAACTAAACAGAGGATGAGAAACAAAAAGTTTGTTTCTCATCACTGTAGTTTTCGAATTATTTATTGTGTACCGCCATAACGATTATTATACTCCGTCTCGTATTGAGTGAGAACCTCGGATATATTGGAATCGTCTTTGCTTGTGATGATTTCCTGCATTGCGGCTGTTAAGCTATCTTGAACAGTGTGGTAATGCTGTGTTGTGATGGTTGTACCGGTGTTCGCAATATCGAACCAGTTCTGCCAGTAATCGCCGGAGTATGCAGGATCGTCAAATCCGGATAGTCGTCCGGGGAATCCACCGTAGGAGATAAAATTCTTAATAACCTCTTTATCTGCGGCGCAGGTCAATAGCTCAAATGCCGCCTCGGGATTTGAAGTATTGGCGGCTACACCAAGACCCCATGAGTTTGCAAAGGTTTTGCCGTTTTCATCCGGTATGACAAACCAACCTACTTTGCTGTCGTCAACCTCGGCAGAGGCAGGGTACACGCCGTCAATCAGACCTGCGTTTTGAAGATCGCTCAACCAGTAGTTGCCGATACCGAAAGCCATTGCAAACTGGCCGTTAATGAACGGTGTCAACAGGCTTTCGTCCTGCTCACCCTCCATCGTCCACGTGGGGGTAATCTCATACTCATAGACACAGTCATACATCCATTGAATGCTGTCGATAACCGCCTGGTCGGTAAATGTAGCAAGACCGTTTGCCTCGTCATAGTAGTTGCCACCCATCGACCAGATAAGCGGTTGCATAACAACCTCGCAGGAGGCAGGGTGCGGTCCTAAGTACAAACCAAGTCCCCAGACATCATTCTCCTCATTGGTTAAAATCTGTGCATATTCTACCATCTCTTCTAAGGTAGCCGGAGGGCTTTCCGGGTCGAGTCCGGCAGCCTCAAACAAATCTTTGCGATATGCAACCGTTCTGGTATGCAGTCCGCAGGGGAGACCGTAAAGTCCACCATCTATTTCAAAACTGTTCCATACCGGGTTCCAGTTGAAATCTGCCTGCTCCGCCTCGTCCCACTGTGAAAAGTAGGGTTGAATGTCTAAAAGACTACCTGCTGCATAGTTCTGTGCAACCTCGGTGTTTTGCACCATTATAACGTCATGAACAATGCCGGCGAGATAGTCGGTAGTCAATTTGGTGGAGTAGTCCGCACCATCTATGTACTCCAACTCGACAACAAAATTCTCGTTCCTTGATTCAAAAAGCGCTGCTGCTTCGGTGACCCATTTGTATGAGTCGGTCATATAGACCGCAGCACCTTCACCATCGGTGAACTGATGTGCAAACTTGATAACCTCTTTTTCACCGGTGTCGGCTGAGCTTTCCGGTGCATTGGTGTCGCCTGTTGCTTCAGACCCTGAAGCACTATCGCCACAACCTGCAAGACACACAGTCATTACCGATAGTGCGAGCAGGACGAGCAATGCCTTTTTTAATGCCATTTTAATCATTCTTTACCTCCTTAAAATTAACGAAAGTGGTCTCACTGACAGCTGTTGCATTATTAATTTGTTTATGCAGTCAAATTTTGTTTACTAACAATAGCAATTATATTCGACCGTTTACGCTCAAAGTAAAAAGTGATTGCGATTACGTAAACATTGTTACTGTTCTTAAGTAAACATTTACCACTGCGTTTATCATACTATTAAACATCTGATATGTCAACAGTTTTGTGAGAATTAATTTTAAAACCGTTGTTTTGTACATAATATTAAGTGTTGGTTTGTGCAAAATGTTCAAACAAGAACTCACGATTTGACATTTTAATAATAATGAGTTATACTGTTAAAAACGTTTACTAAACAAACAGGAGCATATACAATGCCAACAATACGTGAGGTAGCTAAACATGCCGGTGTCTCAACCGCCACCGTATCCAGAATTATATCGGGTGATCCAAGCTTTAGTGTGAGCGAGGCAACCAAAAACAAGGTATTTGATGTAGTGAAGGAATTGGGATACGTCCCGTATTTTCGACGGAGTAATCACGTGGCAGTTCCCAAAAACATAAATATGCAGGTGGGTTGTATTTTCAGCTCCATGTACGGCAACGAACAGCTTGACCCTACATTTATACAGCGCATGGACGTTTTGGAGAAATTACTTGCCGAGCATAATATAAAGATATCATTCGCGATGTCAGAGCTTGAGATAAAAAAGACCTCGCGCCTACAAAAATTACGTGAAAATTCTCCCCACGGACTTATTTTCATGGTAAATACATTCTTCGATTTATATAAGGAGCTGCGCAGTATAGTACCGCATGGGGTTGGCATAGATTGTTTTTATCCCGATATGGATAATGTTACATATGATAAAGAGCGCGGAATGGAGCGACTTGTCCACTATCTCGTAGAGCAAGGTCGTCAGAGGATTGCGTATATAGGAGGTCCGGGTCGTCTAAACGCTAACTTAAACTCCTCTCGTCGTTTTCACGGATATCGCAATGCACTGGAAAGTTATGATCTATATGATCCCACCTATGCTAAAAATTGCACATGGAAGTTGGAGGAGTGCTACACACACACGCAGGCACTTTTAAATCTGCCACAAAAACCGGATGCAATAATTTTAGGCAGTGATAACCTGTCCTTTTCCGCCTATCGTGCGATATATGAAAAAGGATTACAGATACCAAAAGATATAGCGGTCATAGGCGGGACCAAGCTGCCAATTTCTGATTATCTCTCTCCCAAACTCTCGACTTTGGAGATACCGGTCGAACAGATTGCAAAAACTGCAATAGAAATATTACTCAAACGAATTCAAGGTGATGACACTCCACCGGTTGAGATGGTCTACAGTTCCAAGATGATTATACGTGAGTCTACGCAGGACAAATAGATATAATCACTTTTTTCCTGTTAATCAGTAAAAAATCATCAGTTTCGCTACCCATGTTGAATTTAATTTTATTCAAAAAAATTCATCTTCGTGATAGAAATTTGGTAACAACTATGGCGTTTTTGGATAAAATAATCTGTAATTCAAATATTACTCTTGACAAACGCTCTCTGAAGAAAAAATCCTCGGTAACTTGACCGAAGATCGTTATCAAAAGCTATCGCAAAAATATGAAGATGAACAGGTGGAGTTAAACCAAAAACTGAAACATCTCAGAAAAATTGTTAAAGAAGAACAGCTACACGAAATGAACGCCGACGGATTTTTAGCAATGATTAAGGAAATGACCGACGTTTCAAATCTAAACCATGATATTTTAAATCGCTTCATTGATAAAATCATTGTTCACCACAGGGAAGAGCGCTTTGGCGAGACCGTGCAAAAGGTTGAGATTTTCTACAAGATGATTGGCAAGGTAGAACTTCCCGAAATGGACAATGAAGAAAAGGAGCGGTACCTTAGATGTTTTGGTAGAGAAAAAAGTGAGTAAACATAGAAATGAGCACTCACAAAAGGCTATGCCCCTTATGAGTGCTCATTATGGTAGCGGTAGCAGGATTTGAACCGGCGACCTTTCGGGTATGAACCGAGCGCTCTGACCAACTGAGCTATACCGCCAGGTGGTGAGATATCGGAGACTCGAACTCCGGACACCCTGATTAAAAGTCAGGTGCTCTGCCAGCTGAGCTAATATCTCGTAACGTGCTCTAATATTATAACAGAAGCCGCCTCTAATGTCAACCCTATTTTGAGCATTTTTGCAAATTTCTGCGAAGAAGTAAAAGAGGGGAGTAATATTATAAAAAGCCACCTATCTTTTGACGGTCGCACTATTTATTTTGTGCTTTGAAAATCTCCACCTCGTTTGGGCTCATCTCCGACTTGAGTTTTTGACTGTCACGATGAAGGTTGCCGCAGATGCAATTTTCATTGCCTTTGCCGTCAAGTGGGAGATAGTATCCGCACTGGGTACACCGAGCATAAAGCCCCGGCTTGCGCTTGAATTCCTTTGACATAAATCCGGTCGCCTTTGGTCCGTGACCTATATAGACAAAGTTGCATTTCTTTTTTAAAGCCTCCTGTTGGGCGGCTATCTGAGTCTTATCGACGTTCCAGTTCTCTAACATTTTCATGTCCTCGTTTTATCAATAAGTATATTATAACAAATAGGATGGATTAAATCAAGAATTATTTTAAAATAGCAATGTACAATATATTAATTTTTTCCTATGTGTCGATTATTATTATAGGAGAGCTCAACTTAGGTGCATTATGATAGGATTTAGTCCATATGTAGGCTCACTGCACAGCTCGCTTAAAACGATGGAGATGCAGGGGGAGTTTAACCGTAAAAAAACCGCTCTCACCGTGTCGGATCAATACATTGCCGAAAGACAAAGGGAGATAGAGTATTTACAGGTGCATACACAGAGCTCACGCAAAAGTCAAAAGATATTGAGCATTGATTTAAAGTTAAAATCCGGTGGTGAGCTAACAGATAAGGAGCTGAAATATCTTAAAGAGCATAGCCCCGAGCTTTATCAAAAGGCGATTGAGATAATAAAAGAGCGAAAGGACTACGAAAAACAGCTCAGGAACGCCAAAACTAAGGAGCAGGTATCCAAAATTTTGGAGGGCAAGCTCAGCCAATTCACCACCGAGTTGATGACGGCAAAAGGGGACTTCGAGCGCGTCGAGCAGTTAGGCAGACGAGTTGCCGGCATCATGGCGGAGCACCGAAATTTCACCGAAAGCAAGGAATATGAGGAGATGCCGAGCGATGAGGGCACAGTCAGCTAAGGAAAACACACCGGACAAAACCCGTCCGGTGTGTTTTTTGCAATAATGTTGTAGTAGAAAACTACTTCAAGCGAGCTTCCTGCTTGTCCAGTTCGTCAATGAGCTCTTTGGGCATTCTTGCGCCAATCTTCTCATAGAATTCACGGCAGGCGGCGGCATCCTCCAGCCAGAGGGATTTGTCGACGTCGAGAAGTCCCTCAAGAACGTCGAGCGAGATGTCGTCAAGCCCTGCGATGTCAATGTCGGCGGCTTTCGGCAGGTAGCCGATGGGGCTCTCCACTGCGTCGGCATTGCCGTGGCAACGCTCAACAATCCAGTTGAGAACGCGCATATTGTCGCCGAATCCCGGCCAGATGAACTTGCCGTCATCGTCAATTCTAAACCAGTTGACATTGAAAACTTTCGGTGCTTTGTCGCCGAGCTTTTTGCCCATCGACAGCCAATGACCAAAGTAGTCACCTATGTTATATCCGCAGAACGGGAGCATTGCCATCGGGTCACGACGGATAACACCCTGCTGACCTGCGGCGGCAAAGGTGGTCTCACTCGCCATGATGGAGCCTACGAACACACCGTGTTGCCAATCAAAACTTTGGTATACGAGCGGTGCGGTTTTAGCGCGACGTCCGCCGAATACGATAGCGGTAACCGGAACACCCTTCGGATTTTCAAACTCGGAGGAAATGCAGGGGCAGTTCTTTGCAGGCGCGGTGAAACGGCTGTTCGGGTGAGCACCCTTATCGCCGGACGCACTGTCCCATTTCTCGCCTTTCCAGTTGAGGGCGTTTGAGGGCGGGTTCTTGTCAAGACCTTCCCACCAAACTGTGTTCTCGTCCAGATTGTGGACAACGTTGGTGAAGATGGTGTCTTTTTGAGTGGAGATAAGTGCGTTGGGGTTGGACTTCATGTTGGTGCCGGGGGCAACGCCGAAGAATCCGGACTCCGGATTGATGGCATAGAGCTGACCGTCGTCACCGATATGCATCCAAGCGATGTCGTCACCTACGCAGAATACCTCATAACCTTTATCAAGGTATTCTTGTGGGGGGATAAGCATTGCAAGGTTGGTCTTGCCGCAAGCGGACGGGAATGCGCCGGTGATGTAGTCGATGGTGCCATCCGGCTTTTTGAGACCGAGGATAAGCATATGCTCTGCCATCCAGCCCTCTTTAAAGCCTTGGTAGGACGCGATGCGAAGTGCAAAGCACTTTTTGCCGAGCAGAACGTTACCGCCGTAGCCGCTGTTGATACTCCAGATTGCGTTGTCCTCGGGGAAGTGGCAGATGTAACGATTTTCCTCGTCGATATCAGCCTTGCCGTGCAGACCGCGGACAAAGTCGTTGGATTCGCCGAGTTGGTCGACCGCACCCTGTCCGATACGGCACATGATGTCCATGTTAAGGACAACATAAATGCTGTCGGTCAGCTCGATACCTACCTTAGAATAGGGGGAGCCGAGCGGACCCATGCAGTAGGGGATAACATACATGGTGCGACCGTTGTAAGCGCCGTCAAACAGCTTGGTCATCATTGCGTATGCCTCGCTTGTCTCCATCCAGTTGTTGGTGGCGCCGGCATTGTCTTTCTCTTTTGTGCAGATAAATGTGCGATGCTCAACACGAGCAACGTCGTTGATTGCGGTGCGATGGATGTAGCATCCGGGAAGTTTGTCTTGATTGAGAGCCTTCAGCTCACCGGTCTCAAGGCTCTGTTTGCGCAGACCTTTGAGTTGCTCCTCGCTACCGTCGATGAATACGACATCGGCAGGCTTCACGAGAGCCTTCATCTCTTCCAGCCAATTTAGTACATGCTTGTTTGTAAACATAAATTTTGTTCTCCCTAATTAACTTACTATTATTTTAGCATTTTTTTCGTGTATTTGCAATATACTTTTGTAATTTTTTTGTCATTTCACCGTATTTCCATATTTGCATAGCCGTTAAGGTCAAGAGTGGCGATGTTTCCGGACAAAAATTCATAGTATCCGGCGGCGGCAATCATCTCGGCATTGTCACCGCAAAGCGAGACGGGAGGGGTATAAAACTCACGGTTGTCGTCGGCACAATCCTGCGCAATACGCTGTTTCAAAAGGGTGTTCGCCGCTACTCCCCCTGCCATACAGACAATGTCGGTGTTGACAAATTCAGCGGCACTTTGCAGTTTTGAGGCAAGAATATCTATCGTCTTTTGTTGAAAGGCGGCGGCGAGCGAGGATTTATCTACCACCTCCCCTTTCATTTCGATGTTGTTTTTCAGGTTCATGACGGCGGTTTTCAGTCCCGAAAAACTGACGTTAAACTCGCCGTTCGCGTTTGGTGTGGGGAGCTTATATTTGGATGGATCCCCTGATAATGCGGCTTTCGCAACCGCAGGACCGCCGGGATATCCAAGCCCCAAAATGCGTGCGACCTTGTCAAATGCCTCCCCGGCTGCATCGTCCACCGTCCGACCGAGCACCTCGAAATCGGTGTAGTCCTTAACATGCACGATGTGGCTATGTCCGCCCGAGGCTACAAGGCATAAAAAAGGCGGTTTTAGCTTTGGGTGGGCTATATATAGGGCGGCGATATGCCCTCTTATGTGGTGCACCGGTATAAGCGGTATGTCGAGGGCATAGGCATAGGCTTTGGCGAAGTTTATGCCTACAAGCAGTGCGCCGATAAGCCCCGGGGCATAGGTGACGGCAACCGCGTCCGGTTTTTTATTGACCGTGCTGGTCAACGCGCGTTTTACAACCGAGCCTATCGATTCAATATGTCGTCGTGAGGCAAGCTCCGGCACGACACCGCCATACTCGGCGTGCTCGACCGCTTGGGAGGCAATTATACCGGAGAGTGTGACCCTGCCGTCCTTTACAACGGCGGCGGCAGTCTCATCACAGCTTGTCTCAATGCCTAAAATTATCATTGTATTTCCTTTAAGAAAAGTATAGCGTCGTCGTCCGGTTCGGTATAAAACCCTTTTCGCAACCCCACCTTGTAAAACCCAAATTTTTCATACAGTGATATGGCGGCTTTATTTTCGGTGCGAACCTCTAAGAAAATTTTACATTGACCTATATGGTCAACGAAAAAATTGACCATGCAGGTCAATAAATGTGTTGCAATGCCTTTGCCACGGTGATGGGGGGCGACAACAATGTTGTTTAAGGTGCATTCGTCGTCAATTATATGTAGTGATGCATACGCTGTCACCTCACCGTCAATCAGGGCGCAAAAGCCCATTGCACGGGAGTTTTTCAACTCTGCGGCAAGCTGTTCCATGCTCCAACTCTCATCGGAATTCAGCTGTACTCTATATGCCGACTGCAAGAGTTCCACACTAAAAGGTACTATCTCTATCAATGTGCCTCCAGCCAGTTTTTGCCGCTTTTCGCCTCCACCGACATGGCGACATTCATCGCCGCCGCCGACTGCATCTCCTCGCACAATATCTTATTGACCACATCGGTCAACGAGCTTTCACACTCCACCAAAAGTTCGTCATGCACCTGCAAAATAAGCCTTGCGTTCAACTTCTCCTCTTTTAGTCGGCGATACACCCTCACCATCGCTATCTTTATTATGTCGGCGGCGGTGCCCTGTATTGGGGTGTTCATGGCGATGCGTTCCCCCATCTTTTTTAGGTTGGCATTGCTCGCTTTAAGCTCCGTTATAATTCTGCGGCGACCGAAATGGGTGGTTACATAGCCCTCTTTTTTTGCGTCCTCCACTGTTTTTTTAAGGAATTTATCGACACCGGAAAATTCGGCGAGATAGTTTTTAATAAAACCGTCCGCCTCCTTGACGCTGACCCCGATGTCCTTTGCGAGCGAAAAGGCACCTATGCCGTAGACAATGCCGAAGTTGACCGCCTTTGCCCTGCGCCTCATCTCGGAGGAGACCATCAACGGTGGTAGATCAAAGACCTTAGCGGCGGTGGTGCTGTGAATATCCTCACCGGACAGGAATGCCTGTTGCATCTCTTTATCGCCCGAAAGTGAGGCGAGTATGCGCAGTTCTATCTGGGAATAGTCGGCATCCACCAGTGTGCACCCCTTGGGAGCAATAAAAAATCGACGCAGTTCCCGACCGAGTTCGGTGCGCACCGGAATATTTTGCAAATTTGGCTCTTTAGAACTGATTCTGCCGGTTCGAGTTTCCGTCTGTTTAAAAAAGGTGCGTATTCGACCATCCTGGTCAATTTGTGCAAGCAATCCCTCCACGTAGGTGGAGTTTAACTTTTGGTGTGTCCGATACATTAGGATTTTTTCCACCACAGGGTGGTATCTTTTCAGGTTTTCCAGCGTCTCGGCATCGGTGGAGTAGCCGGACTTTGTCTTTTTGCCGGTCGGCAGATCCAAAACCTCAAAAAGTGCAACGCCGAGCTGTTTCGGTGAATTCAGGTTAAATTCATAACCGACCTCGGTATATATGTCCTCAATAAGTTCGTTCATACGTCGACATATGCTATCACCAAAAGACCTTATTCCGTCACCGTCCACCGCAAACCCAACCTGCTCCATGTCGGCGAGCACCTCGGAGAGTGGTAGTTCGATGTCGGTCATAAGGTTATACATGCCGGCATCTTTAAGCTCCAACTCCAATGTATCAAATAGCGATTTTAGGCCATCCTGAACCTCTTTTGCTGAAATACCGTACTCCTCCGACAGCGAAATCAGTTCATAGTCCTTGGCAGAGGGGTTGAGCAGGTAGGCGGCAATCTTCGCATCAAACACTATGTTTTTAATCTCCAGCCCTTGCTCAAATGCTATCTTATATAGCGCCTTTGCATCAAAGCAATATTTTTCGCAACGGGAGGAGACAAGCTCGGAAAATCGTTGACTACATTGGTCAATGATTTCGTATCGTTCATCGTCTGCAATAATGACCATATCGGTCAACGCTATATATATTCGATGGGAGTCAAAATTAATTTTCCCCTCGACGAGACTTTTTGCCTCTATCGAATTTCTGTTTATTTTTATATCATCCAGCCCAAGTCGCTCTCGAAGTTTGACCATCTCGAGCCGTGAGAGAAGTGCCGTCGCCCCCTGAATATCACCCTCCTGTTTTATATAACTCTCGGGGTTGGTGTCTATCGGGGCGTTGCAGTTTATCTCAGCCAGAGCAAGGCTAAGCTCCACCATCTCCTTTGAGTCGGTCAACTTTTGGCGTTGCGCCGGCTTAATTATTTCGTCATCAAGGTTGTTATAAAGCTCCGCCACACTGCCGAATTTTGAGATAAGTTTGCAGGCGGTCACCTCGCCGATCCCCTTAGCGCCGGGGATTTTGTCCGAGGCATCACCGGCGAGACCCTTGACATCGATAAGTTGTCGAGGGGTGACGCTGTACTTATCCAAAATTTCCTTTTCGTCAATCAGCCTTGTCTCCCCCCTGCCGAACTGGGTGGTGGTAAGGAGCAGTCTCACCGACGGCGAAACGAGCTGTTGACCATCCCGGTCACCGCTTGCGATCACACATTCAATATCGTTCTCGGAGCAGTGGCGTGCCAGTGTGCCGATGATGTCGTCCGCCTCATACCCCTCGCAGGTAACTATTTTGTATCCGAGCAGTGTCAACAGCTCTTTTATTAGCGGAAATTGCGCCGCGAGTTCCGGCGGCATGGGGGAGCGACCCGCCTTGTATCCGTCATACATCTCATGGCGAAAGGTTTTAACCGGCAGGTCAAAGGCGATGGCGACCGCCTGCGGTTTTTCTTGTTCGGTCAGTTTGAGCAGAATATTCATGAACCCAACCACGGCATTGGTAAACTCACCCTGTTTGGTGGAAAGCAATTTTATGCCGTAAAAAGCGCGGTTTAAGACGCTGTTTGCGTCGATACATAGCAGTTTCACATCAATCTCCGAAAAAATGAAAAATAATTATAATTTAGTATACCACATTTTTAAAAATTGTGGTATACTTTACATTGAAATTATTAAAGAGGAATTTTTATGGCGACTTTTTGCGGTATTAATCTTGCAGGTGGGGCGGTTTTATCCCCCATGGCAGGTTTTACCGACGACATCTTTCGCCTTTTGTGCTCGGAGCAGGGTGCTATATACACCGTTTCCGAGATGGTGAGTGCGCGCGCCGTAGCGCTCGGCGATAAAAAAAGTCACGCGCTGTGCGAAAATCGCTCCCACCTCTCGCCCTACGGCATACAACTTTTCGGTTCGCGTGCATGCGACTTTGCGGTAGCGTCGGAAAAGTTGATGCAATACAACCCCGATTTTTTCGACATAAATTGCGGTTGCCCTGCACCTAAAATTTTCGGTTCCGGCTCCGGTAGCGCACTTTTGCGCACGCCGGAGGTCATCGGCGAGATTGTCGACGCGGTTAAAAAAGCGAGCGGACTGCCGGTTAGCGTCAAACTGCGCACCGGCATAGAGGGCGAGCCTGCCGCAATAGCCGCCGCGGTGGTCAGCGAACAGGCCGGTGCATCGCTCGTTGCGGTGCACGGACGTTGTCAAAAACAGGCATATCGCCCACCGGTCGATTTTGTAATTGCAGGGCAGGTCAAGCAGGCACTGTCAATTCCGGTGTTATTTAACGGCGATATTTCAGACGAAATCAGTTATAAAAATTCCTTATTGACCACACTGGTCGACGGTGTGATGATAGGTCGAGCCACACTCGGCAACCCCTTTGTTTTTCGCGAAATAAATGGTGGTGAAAAATCTTCGTTGACCGAGCGGGTCAACATGATGCTCCGCCACGCTAATATGATATTTGGTAGGTATGGCGACGGTGGCGTAGTTGCCTTTCGAACTCATTTAACCCATTACATTAAGGGCTTTAACGGCGCCGCGGCACTGCGACGCCGTGCCGTATCGGTCAATAATCGTGACGATGTAAGGTCGCTCGCTGAAATAATGATAAACTCGACTAAAGCGTAAGTTCGTCTAAATTTTTAGAAAACTCCCCGAGCATATTTTGTATAAAATAGTTTGCCTCCGGCAGGTTCATCTCGTTCAAAGCCTTTATCTGTGCAACTTTAGCAGAACTGAAGTCGACATTGCCGCCGCCACACTCCTCAATACATTTTGAGAGTGCCGACAGCTTATCCGCCGCCTTTAACAGCTGTTTTTCATACTCACTCAACTCCGATTCCAGGGCGATAGGCTCGATATATTTCTGCAAAGAGGGTGGCAAAAGGGCACACAGGCGCCGTGTCGAGTCCAGCTCAATCCTTTTATACTGCGCTTTTAACTCGTTATCCTGATATTTCACCGGTGTGGGCATGTCGCCGGTCAAAATCTCACTGATGTCGTGATATAATGCCGCGGTGGCGAGCATCTCGGGTCGGACGTCGGTGCGCGAAAACTCTCTCAGTGCAATAACACCGAGCATATGCGCGAGCTGAGCCGTCTCGGCGGTATGTTCTGCGAGGTTTTCACTGCGGTACTGGCGCATCAACCCCCATCGATTTATAAACTTCATCCTTGCCAAAAGTGCTGAAAATGAATACATTTATTGTCCTTTTTCATCTTTATCGTGAGAATATTTTAACCCACCCTCGCCAATAAGTCAAGTATAGGAGAAAATTTAATTTATGACGCCGCCACTTCACAATACAAAAAAAAGGCAACGATATATATTTGTCTTTGCGGTAGCATTTTTTACCGCTTTATTGATGTTTTTACCTTTTTTGATCTATGACAAGGGCTTCTTTTTATATTGCGGTGACTATAATTCGCAACAAATTCCGTTCACCATCTTCTCGTCGGAGTGGCTCCGCGGTGGCTTGGACAGCTACAGTTTTGGCATTGACCTCGGCGGTTCGGTGATCAACTCCTTCTCTTTTTATACGCTCGGCTCGCCGTTTGCGATGGTGCTCATGCTGTTCCCTGCCGAGGCTATCCCGTATTTAATGCCGTTTATGCTCTGTGTTAAATTCGGTGTCGCCGCCCTTTTTTCCTACATGTATATACGGCGATATATGCGCGTGGACGGCTATGCGATGGCGGCGGCGATGCTCTATGCCTTTTCCGGTTTTGGCATCTACAACATCTTTTTCAATCACTTTGTGGACGCGCACGCCCTTTTCCCACTCCTTTTATTTTCGCTGGATGAATATTTTTATGAGGGGCGGCGCGGTCTTTTTCCCCTCGCGGTGGCGTTGAATTTTTTGAATAACTACTTCTTTTTTATCGGTCAGGTTGTTTTTCTGCTAATCTACTTTATCGCGAAGTTGATAACCGGCGAGTATAAACTCACCGTTAAAAAGTTCCTCGTCATCGCCCTTGAAAGTGTTATCGGCGTCATGATAGGCGCACTTTTTGCAATCCCTGCCTTTGCCAGCCTGCTCGACAATCCACGCTCGATTAAGCAGGCAAGCGGTTTTAACCTGCTTTTGCACGGCACATCACAACAGTACGCCGCAATCATCAGCTCACTGTTTTTACCACCCGACCCACCATATCTTCCGAACATTTTCAGTGATGGTGTCATAAAATGGACTAGCATGTCGGCTTATGTCCCTGTTTTTTCCGTTGCCGGTGTGCTTACATTTTTTAAATCGGTGCGCAGAAGCGCGGTCAAAATCGTCCTTGTGGTCTGCCTGATAATGGCTCTCGTGCCGATACTAAACAGCGCTTTTTACGCCTTTAACTCCAGCTACTATGCACGGTGGTACTACATGCCCATCCTGTTGATGGCACTCGCCACCGCAAAGGCTTTGGAGCAACCCTCCGGCGCGTTTTTGCGAAACATCTTCATAGTCGGCGGCATCACGCTCTGCTACATCTTTTTTGGGCTTGTGCCGTCGGTGGAGGACGGTGTCGATGTCATCGGTGTCGCGGATACCGGGCCTTTACTCTGGCTCACAATTGCAACCGCCATGTTTGGGCTTGGGATTGGCTATTGTTGGCTAAAATACTTTAAAACACACCGCTTTGCCACCGTGTTTTTGCTCGGTGCGATATGCATTTTTAGCATAATGTACGGCATAATCCACATTGGCACCGGCAAAATCCCACAGCTTGAAAACGATCGCTATTTTAAAAATGAAACCTACGACATGATGGACGATGGCGTTTTAGCGCAGGATGATGAGTTTTTCAGGGTGGACAGCTACGGCGCAAACGACAACCTATCCATCTTTTTGGACCTTAACGGCATCCGCTATTTTAACAGCGTGGTGACACCGTCCATCCTTGAATTTTATCCGTCCGTCGGGGTGAAACGCGACGTATCAAGCAAGCCGGAATGGGAAAATTATGCCCTGCGCTCGCTATTGTCGGTCAAATATCTGCTCGTATCAAAGGACGAACAGGAGGAGTTTGACGAGGAAGAACAGCTCTACGGCTTTGAGTTTTTCGACACAAACAATGAGTACAATATATATATAAATGAAAAATTCCTGCCGATGGGGCTTGTTTTTGATGAGTTTATGTCGCAGGAGACGTTTGACGATACATCGGAGGATCTGCGCGCTCTTTTAATGCTGCGTGCCGTTTTACTGAACGAGGAACAGATAGCTGAATTTTCCGACGATTTAAACGAGTATGTCCAGAGTGAAAACGCGCCGCTCACCTACGATAACTTTGAGCAGGATGTTGAAGACACGCAAACCGCCACAAATTTCCTTGATACGGGAGATGGTTTTACCGCCGAGGTGACGCTATCAAAACCGTCGCTTGTGATGTTCAGTGTGCCCTATGACCTCGGTTTCACCGCCTATATTGACGGTGAGGTGACCGAGGTGGAAAAGGTGAACAACGGTCTTGTGGCCGTCATGGCAAGCAGCGGCAGTCATGAGATTGAGTTTAAATATCAAACACCTTATCTTAACCTCTCGATACTTTTGTTCTTCTTAGGAATAGTGTTTTATCTTGCGTACCGACTTGTTGACCACCACGGTCAACGACTGTTTGCTCTATTAAATTTTCATAAGAAATAGGGAAGGGGTTTTACACAATTTTGACCGATGTGGTCAATACGTTTTCAGCTATCAATCAAATTTGTTATATAAAATTATCTATAATATTGATTTTTTTGTCAATATATGTTATTATACAGTAAGAAATATGTTACGGAGTAAATGATGAACATAAAAAACATACATGCCGGCGCATCTGCCGAAGTGTTTATCTACAACCGTGCCGGTATTCGAAAGAGCTTTAAAACAAAGTTTGACCAGTTGACCGGCAAAAATATCGTAAGTGTTTTGGCGAACAATGTGGCGCCGAGCTTTTTGTCATCCGATGAATATGAGTTGTTTATACGTGTAGGCGACGACGACTATCTTTGGGAGGGGGAAAATAGCGGCACCGGCAAAACTTTTGACGGCTATGACCTACTAAAAATAAAATTACATAGCCCTATAGCGGAGAAATCGTCTCGTCGGGCACATTTCAGGATAACTCACCTCGTTCACGGTGAACTTTTATATCTCGACAAAAATGACAAAAGTGCCTCCTGTCCGGTCGAGTTGACCAACGTGAGTGCAGGTGGTGCCGCCTTTTTAGCCGAACTACCCATGGAGCCGGGTCAGGTTAACAAGCTCCGATTTCCACTTTCAACCGAGCAATTCACCCTTAATTTTTCCGTTATTTCACAGGATGAGATGCCTTCCGATTTTCACATACCTTTTCGTTATCATTGCCGCTGGGAGTCATTGCCGGCAAAAATTGAGGAAAATCTGGTGAGGTTAATATTCCGGCAACAGCAGGGGAGAAGATAATTTATTATGGTGTTGGGAGTGGGTTCTACCATTCCCCGACACAATATATATTTATATTTTTAAAAAAAGTTCTTTACAAAAGTAAATAGTTGTGCTATAATTTTATTGCTCTTAAAAAGAATGGATACAGTTCTTCTTTTTAGAGTTAATAATTTGCCTATCTTGTTTGATAGGTGTCGTGGATTTTTGCCCCACGATAATGCGGCCCGTTGGTCAAGAGGTTAAGACACCGCCCTTTCACGGCGGAATCACGAGTTCGATTCTCGTACGGGTCACCATTTTTTGTAGTTATATTTCTATATAGTAGGACATATAATATCAATAGTAAATCTTTAAACCTCGATTTTCTCGGGGCTATTTTTGTATTATAGCGAAAGGAATATCAAATTTAACATGAAAAAAATAGCGCTGTTTATATCCTTGGCCCTGTTGCTTGCCTCCTGCAGTACCGGCACAACACCACCCATTCAGTCGGAGCCGATAGTGGAGGAGACAACCCCCGAACCTACCTTAATAAATATCGGCGTCAGTGCCCTCCCAAGCTCCTACGACCCTATTGCAAGCGGTTTGAGTGAGGTTACACCTCTTTACACCGCGTGTTATGAGGGGCTTTTCACCTATGACACCGCCGATGGGACTATTACAGAGGGGCTTTGTTCAGACTATACACTCAGCGAAGATGGGCTGACCTACACCTTTAAACTGCGTGACGATGCAAAATATTCAAACGGTGCATTGATAGTGGCGGATGATTTTGTCGAGACCTTCTTTCGCATTTTAGACGGTGAGGGCAACCCGACGTTGCAACAGATGCTCGCCGATACGATAGTCGGTGGGGCGGAGTATCTCCTGCCACCCATCGAGCGAGCGGAGGATTTTGACATCGACAGTGTGGGAATCTTTGCGAACGGCACCCACGAGCTTGAGATTGTCATGACAAAACCCTCCTCCGAGTTTTTGCAGCTGCTCGCATTGCCGGCGCTTGCCCCCACCTACAACTCCTCCGGTCATGCCGAGCCGGTTGTCGACCCGACCGCCGAGGAAATGCCCGACCCGATTTTTGTATCAAGCGGCGCATATTATATGATAAACGATGACGACAGTGGAATTACCGTCACAAAAAATTATCATTATTATGACATGTTGGAGGTCCCGACAGATCTTTTGCGTTTTTCCGAGGTGAACGGTGACGCCGCTCTTGCGTTTAGTGAGGGGCGACTTGATGTTATCTTTAATCCCGAGCCGGAGCTTTCCACCGAGCTGTCGGAGCATCTTTATGAGGTTGCAACCTTTGAGACCTCCTATATCGCTTTTAACCTCGGTGAACACCCGACCAACGATGCCGGTGTGAGGGAGGCATTAACCCTTGCCCTTGACCGCGATGACCTGATAGAGTATTATAACATCGACGCTGTGCCGGCAACCGGTTTGGTGCCACCCGGTGTCATCTATAACGGTGATGATGTATCCAACATTATCGAGCGCAACAGGGTCGAGTCCACAAGTGACGAGGATGAAGTGGAACAGGCGTTAATCACCGCCGGATATAACGACGGTGTCGGTCTTAACATGACCATGATTGTCCCTGCTACCGACCCCGATGTCGAGATTTATCGCCGTGTTGCAGATGTTTTAACACAAAACACAGGTGCTCGTATCGACTTTTTTGTCCTATCGGAGGAGGAATATCTTGAGGAGATTGCGGACGGCAACTTCAACATCACCGCCGCACGGCAATCATCCGACATTTTAAATCCAAGCGGCATACTTTCCCTCGCGCTATCCTCTTCGCCGTACAACATATCGGGATACTATGATGCCGATTTTGACCTGTTGTTGCAGGAGGCAAATATAAAGCCGAACTTTTTGCAGACTAAAGAGGGTTTTCAGGACGCCGAGCGCCATCTTATTGCAAATCTTTCCTTCGCTTCGCTCTATCACCCTGTGCGATCCATGATTGTGGCACAGGATATCGAGGGGTACTATTTCAATGCGGTGGGTAATCTATATGTTAAAAATATCACTGCGCCGATAGAGTCAAACGAGGGTGAAGTCTAATTTTTGTCTGTTTTGTTAAATTTTAGGTTATTTTTTAGGCAGTTATAACATAAATATTAATAACCTACTAATTTTCTTGCATTTTACACATCTATTGTGATATAATAGCTATATAGTTAAATGACTATACAGAACATGGAAAGGGACTGCGTATGATGATAGATGTTCAAGAGCTGGGTGAGGTTGTGGCAAAGCAGCTTGCGCCGATATATAGCGCACCTTTAAAGCAGTTAAATAAGCAGTTTAAAAAACCGGAGGACAATATAATGCGTAAATCAATCACGATAGCACTGATACTCGCCGCCATCGCCGGAGCACTTGTTACCGTCTATTTCTACCTTGCTCGTAGAGAGCGTGAGCTGAACGAGTATGAAGAAATTTTGTTTAGTGACGACCTTGGCGATATCCCGTCCGGTGACTTTGCGGATACAGCCGAACAAGAATAGTGAACAAAAGCACTATAGTTGCCATCTCGACGGCGGTAGGCAATGCCGCCATCGGGGTTGTGCGTTTGTCCGGTGACAGCTCTCATGCAATTGTCGCCGAAATGTTTAAACCGAAAAACCCTGCCACTCCAAAAGGGTATGAGGCAAGGTTTGGTATACTTTACGATAAAATGGGGCCTATCGATGAGGTGGTTGCCCTTTATTTTTATGCCCCAAACTCCTACACCGGTGAGAATTTAGTGGAGCTATCCTGCCATGGAAACCCGACACTTCTTCGGCGTGTGGTGGCGGCGGCGGTATCACTCGGTGCATGTCCTGCGGCGGCAGGGGAGTTCTCACGCCGTGCGCTGGAGAATGGCAAATTGACCCTCGCAAAGGCGGAGGCGGTCGGCGCACTCATTGCCGGTGAGGGGCGCAGGGCGACCGCGGCGGCGTCCGACGCGCTCTGTGGCGTGCTGGGTCGGCAGATGACACGGCTCGCAGACGACCTTTGTCGAGTGAGCGCCACCGTTGTTGTGGCGTGTGACTATCCGGAGGATACCGACCTTGACACCGCACAAATTATTGCCGACATACTGCCATTGCGCTCGGAATTGCTACGGCTTGCCGACAACTCCGAGCTGGTGATATCACTGAATTCGGGGATAGAGACGGTGATAGTCGGTCGACCAAACGTCGGCAAGAGCACCATTTTAAATCTGCTTTGCGGCTTTGACCGCGCCATTGTCAGCCCTGTTGCCGGCACGACGCGCGACATTGTGGAGCAGAGGGTGGAGCTTCTCGACTATCACCTGATAATCAGGGACACCGCCGGCATACATAACACCGACGACGACATCGAGAGGGAGGGTATCCGTCGCTCCAGGCTCGGGATTGAGACAGCGCAGTTGATAATCGCCGTTTTAGAAAAAGGGGAGGCGGTCGACGAGGAATTGCTTTGCATGATTGAGGGGAAAAGGGCGATAATAGTGCTCAACAAGTCGGACATGGCACCGACGGGGTGTGAGAGTGTCCCCCTCGCTCACCCAAATGTGGAGCTTAGTGCAATAAATCCCGACCACCGCGAACGCCTTGTTGAGGCTATACTGCGCGTCCTGCCAAACATTGAACAGGGTGCAACACTTTTGCCCACCACCCGTCAGGCAGTCTCGGCACGCGCCGCGGCAGATGGTCTAACCCGTGCCCTTGAAAACCTTGAACAGGGGATTATTGATGTATGCTCCGTCAATTTGGAGGAGGCATACCGTGCGGTCTGTGATATCCTGTTGTTAAACGCCACCGACGAGATGATAGATGCGATATTTGAAAATTTCTGTATAGGTAAATAGCGATTTCATACAAACAAATTTGACCTCAATTAGCACGTATTTGACCTTTTTGTCAGTTTTGTAAATATACACAATTTTACACTCAAATCTTTGTTAAAAGTTTGAGTGTTTTTGTTATTGACAATATGTCTGATGTGTTGTATATTAAAGTCAAAGTAGTCCATTAGCATTTTTATGTTGTATCGTATTTTTTAAGGGAATGCACAATTGAAACAGATAGTTATAACCAAGCCGTACGCTGTCACGGTTGTCGAGGCGCAAAAACCTACACCAAAATCGGGGGAAGCACTTTTAAAACCACTATACGGCGGTATATGCGGTTCCGACTATTCCACCTACTGTGGTCGAATGGTCTATGCAAAATACCCATGTATTCCGGGGCATGAGTTCTCCGCCGAGGTTATAGAGGTGGGTGACAACGATTTTGGCATACAAAAAGGTCAGGTTGTAACCTGCAACCCCTACTTCAACTGTGGCGGTTGCTATTCCTGTGAGCGCGGTATACTCAATGCCTGCATGAGCAACGAGACGATGGGTGTTCAGCGCGAGGGTGCGTTTAGTGAATACATAACCATGCCGGTAGAGCGGATATATGACGGCGGTGGTCTCGACCCGAAGTCAGTTGCCTTGATTGAACCGTTTTGCATATCCTATCACGGTGTCAAGCGCGCCAAGGTTAAAAAGGGAGATAAGGTGCTGATAGTCGGCAGTGGCTGTATCGGTCTGCTCGCCGCCATCGCCGCAAAGCTGTGCGGTGCGATTGTCTATATGTCCGACGTGTCACAGGAAAAACTTGATTTTGTCAACAAGTTCGGGGTGGACGGAGTATTCCTCAACAGCTCTCGCGAGGAGTTTGAAAAAAATGTTGATGAGATAACACAGGGTAGGGGATTTGATGTCACCATCGAGGCGGTCGGTCTGCCCTCCACCTTTGAGGCGTGTGTCGAGTCCACCTGTTATGGCGGCAATGTGTGCCTGCTCGGGGTGAGCAAAACAAGCCTTGATTTTAATTTCAACGTGATACAGAAAAAAGAACTCAATATTCACGGCTCGCGCAACGCACTTAAAGCGGATTTTGAGGAGGTCATTGAAATTTTCAAAACTCAAAATCTCGGCATAGAGCGTATAATTACTCATGAATTTGCGGTTGATGATGTGGCGGAGCTTTTTAAGGCTTATGAAAATTCCCCCGGCAGTATACTCAAAGCCATCGTAAAATTTTAATCCGTCATGGTATTTATAGGGCATGAGTCACGGGTTCATCAGCGTCATGGATTGAATATGGCGGTGTACCACCACGGCATACCCGGTGCACAGACCGATATCTACGCACACTGGCATGATGAGTATGAGATTATGTATGTCTATGACGGCAGTCTCGACTTTAATCTCGATAACCGCCCTTATAATCTAAAGGCGGGGGAGATGCTCTTTGTCAATAAAAATCAACTCCATTCCTGTTATAATTTTAACGACGACAGCAAACTTCTGTGCATTGTTTTCGGTGATAGCTATGTATTCTCCAACACCGACGACCGACTCTACAAACAATATATTTTGCCGGTGCACAGTCAAAACAGGATTTTCCCCTCCTTTATATCAAACGAAATGCCGTGGGGCAAAAAGATTATCCATCACGCAAAAGATATTTTAGACTCATACCTTGAGCAGAGCTCAACCTTTGATATGGAGTGTCGCGCGCTATTATTAATGATATTCAGTGAGATAATAAAGCATGAGACCACCACATACGATAATGTGAGATACTCCTCCACCACAAATGTTGTGCGCGATGCGATAACTTATATAGGCGAACATTACGCCGAAATTGATAGGGTGAGTGAACTGTCGGAGCAGTTTGGGGTATCGAATGAACATTTTTGCCGTATCTTTAAACGCGCTACCGGTCAAACCCCGGGCGAATATCTAACCACCAGTCGAATTAACAAGGCGTGCCAGATGATAGTCATGACCGATGACAACATCACCCGTGTGGCATCTAATGTCGGTTATAATGATATAAATTATTTCTCTCGCATCTTTAAACGCATCTGCAACATGACACCGAGTGAATACAGAAAAATGCATCTTACATAACCTCACAGCGATATACTCTAAGTATAATAATTATAATAATCAACAGAAAGGAATAAAAATGGTCGGAACCTGCTTTAGCAAAGAGGGCAATAAACTTGTCTTTAACTTTCAATCGGAGCTGCTCTGGATAGAGCCGTGGGGGGAGAACAGCCTGCGTGTGCGCGGCACAAAACATGCCGAAATACCGCTCGCCGACTGGGCACTTCTGCCGCAAAAGGGTACGAATGCAATAATCGAGCTGAATGACGACGGCTCGGCGAGCATTACCAACGGTAAGATCCGCGCCGAACTATCGGCATACGGGCTTATGAGTTTTTATAACGATAAGGGTGAGCTTTTGTTGCGTGAATATGTGCGCACCCGCAAGGATGTGAAAGCGGAGTTTTATTCCTGCCTCGACATCGAGGGTAGGGACTATCGCCCAATTCCGGGCGGTGACTTCAATTTGACCATGCGTTTTGAATCGCCGAGTGATGATGAAAAACTGTACGGCATGGGGCAATATCAATATCGCAACTACAATCTCAAGGGTATGGATTTAGAGCTTGCCCACCGCAACTCACAAGCGAGCGTCCCGTTTGTCTACTCCTCGCAAGGTTATGGTCTTTTCTGGCACAATCCGGCAGTCGGACGAGCAATTTTCGGCATAAACGTCACCAGTTTTGAGGCGGTCTCCACAAAACTGTTGGACTACTGGATAACCGCCGGCGATACACCGGCTGAAATCATTTCACAATACGGCATGGCGACCGGCACGGTGCCGATGATGCCGGACTATGCGATGGGTTTTTGGCAATGCAAACTGCGCTATCAAACCCAAGAGGAGTTGCTGGAGGTCGCCCGTGGTTATCACAAACGCGGTGTGCCGGTCTCGGTCATTGTGTGCGACTTTTTCCACTGGCCATATCAAGGTGAATGGAAGTTCGACCCGACCTACTGGCCGGATCCCGATGCAATGATCGCCGAGCTTAAAGATATGGGTATGGAGCTGATGGTCTCCATCTGGCCACAGGTGGACTATCGCAGTGAAAACTTTGATGAGATGTTGCAAAAGGGATATCTCATTCGCACCGACCGCGGTGTTCAGGTCGCCATGACCTACATGGGCAATACATTGCACTATGATGCCACCCACCCCGGCGCACGTGAGTATGTCTGGGGCAAGGCAAAAAAGAACTACTACGACAAGGGCATTAAGATCTTCTGGCTGGACGAGGCGGAGCCGGAGTATACCAAATACGACTTTGATAACTATCGCTATCACCTCGGGCCGAACGTGCAGATAGGCAACATTTATCCTCAACTGTATGCCAAAACTTTCTATGACGGCATGGAAGAGGAAGGGCAGGAGAATATTGTCAATCTACTTCGTTGTGCATGGGCAGGCTCACAGCGCTATGGTGCGTTGGTCTGGAGTGGTGATATACATTCTAAATTCTCGGTTCTTCGTGACCAGTATGCGGCAGGTCTGCATATGGGTATCGCCGGTATACCGTGGTGGACAACCGATATCGGCGGATTTTATAAAGGTGAGACGGTCGACCCGAAATTCCATGAGCTGTTGGTGCGTTGGTTCCAGTACGGCACATTTTGTCCGGTCATGAGACTGCACGGATACAGGGTTCCCGATCAGCCGCAGGTCGGCACAACCGGCGGTGCGGAGTGCCTATCCGGTGCGGATAATGAGATTTGGAGCTTTGGCGAGGGCAACGAAAAAATTCTCACCGAATACATAATGCTCCGTGAGCGTATGCGCCCCTACGTCAGCGACCTTATGAAGCAGGCGCATGAAAAGGGCAATCCTGTCATGAGGACATTGTTCTATGAGTTCCCAAGCGATAAAGAGGCGTGGGAGGATAAAGAGGAATATATGTTCGGCTCCGACGTGCTGGTCGCACCGGTTATGTACGAGAATATGAGCGAGCGCGAGGTCTATCTCCCGTCCGGTGCAAAGTGGACCAACGCCTGGACAGGTGAGGAGTTCGAGGGCGGTCAAACCATCAAGGTGGAAACCCCGATAGAGCGCATCCCTCTATTCTTCCGCGATGGAAAGAAGCCGTTTGAGATTAAATAGGTTTAAATTTAAAAGACTGTCGCATCGATTTGATGCGACAGCTTTTGTATATGTGAAAATGGGTGTTTTCGATTGACATTTCACAGGTCGGTATGATATACTGTATTTTATATAGTTGTATTAAAATACGCTGTAGGGGAGGGGTCGCCCGATTTATTTGATGAAACACCGCGGTCGTGGTGTAGGGTCAAATTACATATTCGACCGCGGCGGCGTAAATTTTGCATAAACACAGAAAATAATAAAATTGAGAGGCGAGATGATTATTAAGAAAAAGATTTTGGCGATGATACTGACGGTGGCGATGGTGCTGACACTCATTCCCGTCCTGCCCGTTTTGGGAGCGGTGGATGAAACGTTTACGGTAGCGGTTGATTTGACACCGACAATATCCAACGACGCCGATATAAACATGAAATTCAAGATACTGGCCGAAGAAGTCACTGCAAAAACCGGCACGGTACAGGTGAGGAATGATATATCAGCAGCTGCCATAGACAAGGGTACAGCCGGAGCGATTGCTATACCCACCACGGTGACAAGAACAGTGGATAGCACAACATACACCTACACCGTGACGAGCATAGGTGATTTTGCGTTTTATGAGTGTAAAGCCCTTACAGCTGTTAGCATACCGCAGAGCGTGACAAGCGTAGGAACTTACGCATTCAATAGCTGTGACGCACTCGAATCCATAACCATACCCGCAGGAGTGAATACCATTGGAGACAATGCATTTTTTAACTGTGCCAAACTCGAATCCATAACCATACCCGCAGGAGTGAAAACCATTGGAAACAGCGTATTTTCTGGCTGTGAATCACTTAAATCCATAACCATACCCGCAGGCGTGACGAGTATTGTTAATCATGCATTTAGTAATTGTGTGGCACTTAAAAATGTGACTTTTGAGGCTAATTCAAAATTAGAAAGCATTGGATTGGCGGCATTCTTTGACTGTGACGCACTCGAATCCATAACCATACCCGCAGGCGTGACGAGCATTGGAGAGAGCGCATTTGCCAGCTGTAAAGTTCTTAAAACGGTGATTTTTGAGGATGGTTCGAAATTGGAAAGCATGGGAAAGTTGGCATTTCAATACTGTGACGCACTCGAATCCATAACCATACCCGATAGCGTGACGAGCATTGGAGAGAGCGCATTTTACGAATGTGATAACTTGAAGGAGGTCTACTTTGAGGGGGATTATGTTGCGGGGTTGGATAATGGAATAACTTCAATTAATACAACAGGTGCTAAAATATACAGCGCCATCGGTACAACGGGTTGGGATAGCGCAACCACCGCAGCACGTATTACGTATACCCTTTCCAGTTTGACTACAAACGGCGGAGGATTTGCCCCCACAAATGCAAACTACACCGCCACCCTCACAGCGGACACAGATTATGTGTTGCCGCAAACCATCACCATTTCGGTGGGTAACACAGCGCTTACACTTGACACCGACGGAACACTTGCAAACGGTGAATATTCTTATGATAGCACAAGCGGAAAAATTGTTATACACAAGGATGGCATAACAGACAATATAGCAATAACGGCAACTGCCATAGCGGTAAATAATTTGCAGAGTGTAACACAAGACAATGTAACATACGGCACGGCGGTAAGCCCACAGGTTGTATACAGAGGTAGTGATACCGAAACAAACGGCGGAACGGTAGTGCTTGAATATAAAGAGCAAAGTGCGAACGACAACACCTACACAAGCACCGCCCCAACCTATGTAGGCGACTACACGGTAAAAGCAACCTCGGCGGCAACGCCAGTAACGCTTGCAGGCGAAAAGACGGTCAACTTCAGCATAACGGCGGCAAACCAAACGCCTACAATCTCCACAACGGGCAGTGTGATAGTTGGCAATGATATAGATTTAAGTGCCCTTATAACAGGACAACAAGGGGTTGTTAGTTTTGCATTGTCAAGCGGTGGTGGCAGATTAAACGGCACAACCTACACCGCACCAAACACGGTCGAGACCGCAACTTTCACCGTAAGCATCACCGCAGATAATGTAGACAGTAGCGGCGCAAATGAATACAACGCATACACAGGCGCATTAAATATCAGCGTAACAACAGCACCTACCATAACAGACGGCAGCGGCCAAATAGTAACGCAGGGGCAAGGATTCAGCGTCACCTCTAACGACAATTTCGATACTTTTGAAGCGGTTGATATAACATATCAAGGGCAAGCACAGCCTATAAATTTAGGGCTTACACAGACAAGCACCTCCAACGCAAACGCAAACGTTAAAAACGGCAGTATAATTGCCACAATAAACGGCAGCTACACCGCCACAATGCCACTTGGCACCCACACCATTACCATACACAGCGGCAGCGGCGCAGCAGAAACACAGTTTACAATAGTCGCACCACCTGCACCAACACCAACCAACCCTGCAATCGCACCGCTAACCGGTGTATACAGCCAATAACACAAAATCATGATGTCAATTGTAGGCGACGCTTTTTCAGCTCGTCGGGGACGGCGAACCTTACATTGCGGATATCGGAACAAACGGGAGGAGCAGAGCCCCTCCCGTTTTAACGTTTGCCCGTGCATACCGGTCGGGAGGAGCTTCTATTCAAACCGATTTAATGCTTCAAACATGTCATCTAATTCATCAAATATCATATAATTACCCCTTACGTTTAAATAATTTTGGGTATATAATAATGATATCGACAATTGTCGATATAAGGAGGATTGAACGATTAATTTCGTTCACAACAAAAAATAAAGGAAGGAAATAGTATGAAACTTAAAGCATTACTTTTAGCATCGTTACTTTCCATAGGTCTGCTTGCCTCTTGTGCGCCGGCAGAGGAAGCGACACCGGCAACAGACGAAACACCGGCAACAGATGAGAGCACAGCCGGCGAGGATACCGCCGAGGAGACACCGGCAGCAGGTGGCGAGGTGGAGATCTGGACCTATTTCTCCGCACCGGAAGACGTGTTTTTTGACGAGGTGATCGCCGGTATAACCGCAGATCTCGGGCTAACCAGCAACGTGGTTCATTACCCGTTTGCCGATCTGAATACACAGTATACCCTCGGGCTTGTGTCCGGTGAACTTCCGGATATCGGCATGGTCAACAACCCCGACAACGCTACATTTATCGAGATGGGTCTTTTGATGGACATCACCGATAAGGTTGAAGAATGGGGTCAACTCGACCAATTTTATGAGAGCTCCATGAACACCACCACCGTCGATGGCAGGATTTATGGTCTGCCCCAAAACAGCAACTGTCTCGCCCTTTATTACGACGTCGATATGTTGGAGGCAGCAGGTGTAGCGGTTCCTACCACATGGGACGAGCTAAACACAGCGGTCGAGGCACTCACTACTGATGAGACCTATGGTCTTGCCATGAGCCTTATCAGCACCGACGAGGGTACATTCCAGTATATGCCCTTCCAATACTCAGCAGGCGGCAATATCTATGACATGATGTCAGAGGGTAGCATCAAGGCGCTTACCTACCTTGATGACATGGTCGCAAACGGTTACATGAGCTCCGAGGTTGTCAACTGGAACCAGAGCGACGTTGCGGTTCAATTCGTCCAAGGTGATGCCGCAATGATGGTCAACGGTCCGTGGAACATTGGCACCGTCAACAACGACGCACCGGACAAAAACTGGGCGGTAACTCCTATACCCGTCGATGGTGAGCCTGCAACCGCACTCGGCGGCGAAGGATTTTCAGTCATCACCGGTGCCGACCTTGACACCGTATGGCCTGTTATGGAGGCTTTTTATGAGACACAAAATCTTGCCGACTACTGTGCCGAGACCGGCAAACTCCCGACCAGAATTGACTCCACCGCGCTATATCCCGAGTGGAATGATGATCCGATATTAAGCGTATTTGTCAGCCAGCTCCCCTATGCGGCATCCATGGGCCCACACGTTGCATGGCCGGAGATTTCCACCGCAATCTACACCGCAATCCAGAGTTCTCTGACCGACCAGGCTACCCCCGAGGAAGCGGCAGCCGAGGCGGACGCTAAAATTCAGGAGTTAATAGCATAAATTTTTCATCCTAAACACCTGTACAAGATAACATGTTTGCTTGTACAGGTGTTTAAACCTTAAATAAAACAATGGAGGCACACAATGCCATCTACAAAAAATAAAAACTTAAAATATCTTTTGATTTTTGTCGGACCGGCAATTTTATACATGGCTATCTTTTCGGTATACCCTATATTTTACAATTTTTATCTTGCAACACAAAATCTCACAGCGAAAACCTTTGCCACCGGCAGTGAATTTGTCGGTTTTGCCACCGTTATTGAGGTTCTTGAAAAAGGGCTGGTGGGTGATATACTTATCAATACCGCTGTATTTACGGTGGCGTGTGTTATATTTCAACTTGTACTGGGTCTTGGTTTTGGAATGCTGTTTAACAAACAGTTTAAAACCTCCGGTTTTTTGCGTGGTATTATGTTGATGGCATGGATGTTCCCCATGACCGTCACCGCGATACTTTTTAAATTTATGTTTCAGACCGATATCGGCATTATCAACTATGTTCTCGGTCTTTTCTCTATCGACGCCGTCCCGTGGTTGACCGACCCCACCAACGCGATGTGGGCGCTTATAATCGCCAATACATGGATAGGCATCCCCTTCGACATGGTGCTTTTCACCAATGGTCTAAAAAGCATCAACGATACTATCTATGAGAGTTGCGACATAGATGGTGCAAACCGTTTTCAAAAATTTTGGTTTATCACTCTGCCGCTTTTAAAGCCGACCATGCTCGCGATACTCTCGCTCGGCGTCGTCTATACCTTTAAAGTGTTCGACCTTGTGGTGGTCATGACCTCCGGCGGTCCTGCAAACGCGACCGAGATGTTTTCAACCTATGCATATAAACTCTCATTCAGGGAGTTCAATTTTAGTGAGGGTGCGGTTGTGTCCTGCATCATGTTTATAATTTTGTTCTTTGTGGGACTTATCTATGTGAGAAATATTAACGAGGATGAGGTGATAAGCTGATGAAAAAAAGGAACGAAATATTGCTTAACGTCGGCGCCATAGCACTTACCGCTCTGTTTTTGGCGCCGGTCTACTGGTTGTTGACCTCATCACTGAAATCGGACGCCGAAATATTCCGCTCCCCACCGACTTTTTTTCCGGCAGACTTGACCCTTGAGGGGTTTATTTCGCTCGGTGACAGTGAATTTTTCTTACATCTGCGCAACAGCCTTATCATATCACTTAGCTCCCTTGCGATATCGGTCTGTTTGAGCATACCGGCGGCATACGGACTTGTGCGATTTAAAACCAAATTCCAGCGACACATTGTGTTGTTCTTTATCGTAACACAACTATTGCCGGCATCACTCTTGTTGACACCGTTGTTTTTGCTCTACACCGAGATGGGTATAAACGATACCTTTTTTGCCCCGATATTTTCAACGGCGACCATCTCAATACCGTTTGTCATCATTTTTATGCGACCTTTCTTTGCCTCGCTCCCACGCTCCATTGAGGAGGCGGCTCGCATAGACGGTTGCAACGTAGGCTCGGCATTTTTACGTATAATGCTACCCATGTCAAGGACCGGCATTCTTACCGCCGCCATCTTCAGCTTTATGTTTGCATGGAATGACCTTGCCTATTCCATGTCCTTTATACGCGACACAACACTATGGCCGTTGACCGTTATCATAAATGATTTTCAAGGCAAGTACGGTCTGCGCTGGAACAGTATACTTGCATTCGGTGTGAGCATAGTTATCCCGTCCCTGCTAATTTTCCTGTTTATGCAAAAATATATTGTCTCCGGTTTGACAAGCGGTGGTGTAAAAGAGTAAAATGTAATAAAGTACATTTACTCACAATTCCGGAAAAAGGCATGAAAAACCTTATAAAAAAAATATTGCAAAGGGTAACAACCAAAACTATAATGCAGAGCGGTTTTTTATTAATCACCGCTCTGCCTTTGTTGCTTTTATTTATATGGATTGGGGTTTTCACACAAAACAATCTCACACGTCAGGTCGAGACATATTCCGATCATCTGATAGAGCAGATGGCTACGACAACCCAGTATAAACTGTCGGACTATACCTATGAGCTGTTTAAAATGGCAATAGATGATGAGCTCAAAACATCTCTGCCCGACGAACGGCTGGGCTATATAACTTCGGACACACTCAACGACGCATACAGGGGTATCACCGGTGAAATAGGCTCGCTTGCAGCCATGTCCACAGAGGGGGAGTTGTACTTTCATGGGCATGGTAAACCATATACCGAAAATGATATACGAACTCAAAATATAACACAATTTTGCACCCAAAGTATAAAAAACAATGAGACAATGTCCGGTGTGTTTGAATATCGCACAAGATATTATATCGTCGTTGCCACACCCTGCTACGACTTTGTGGAGAAAAAAAGTTACGGGAGTGTGGCGGTGAGCTTCCCCGTTGATGCTTTCTTTGATGTGGACAGCAACGAGGGTCTTGAATACAACGAGAGTTATCTTATATCAAATGACGGCACAATACTTTATCACGACGACACCGATTTGATAGGAGGCGACTTCAATGTCGTTAAATCCGATAAAGAGGATGAGGGGTTTTTATACAACGGTGAGCTGCTCAGCGTCGTCCCCGGTTGGGAGATAATAAATGAGACCGACAGCGTTGCAATGAGGACCGACACGGTTAGACAGCTTATCTTTGTGCTGTGTATCTCGTTAATATTTGTCTTTGCGTATATACTTTTTGTGAGATATTTTATTAACAAGATACTGCGAACACTCGACACGGTGACCAACGCGATGGAAAAAGCCGGAGGGCAAGATTTTAACCCCATTGCAAAACCTTCGCTTTTTAAGGATATGCAGGTGGTATATGACGGTTATAATGCCATGATATATCATATCGAACAGAAAAACAAAGAGACGAAAAATCTCTATGATGATCAGATAAACTCGCTTAAACAGATACAAGCGATGCAGTTAAAGGCATTGGAACTACAGATAAATCCACACTTTTTGTATAATACTATTAACACAATAAACTGCGTTGCTTTGCGAAACGATGATATCGAAACAAGCAATCTTTTGTCGGCATTTTCTCACATGTTGCGATACTTAATTTCAGACAGTGACAAACCGGTTTTATTATCTCAGGAAAAACAGTGGTTGGAGAAATATCTTTCGTTGCAGCTATACCGTTATGATTATCAGTTCGACTATAAACTCGACTTTTCGCCCGATACTCTTGATGTTATGATATATCGCCTTGTCTTCCAACCGTTTGTAGAAAACTCGATACTTCATGGGTTTAATAAAGAAAAATCCCATCAACTGTTGATATTAAAGAGTAGTATGGAGGGGGGATGGCTCTGTTTACAAATTTCCGACAACGGTATTGGTATATCCCCCGACAAGCTCGCAAAGATAAACCGTTTGCTTAATTTTACCGACATTAAAGACAATGATGATCAAGACGACTTTGGATTAGGGCTCGTGAATACAAAACAACGTCTTATATTTTATTACAAAGATGGGTTAACGTTGTCGTTTGAAAGTGTCGAGGGAAAGGGCACTACCGTAACAATAAAAATAAAGGTATAAAGATGCGTATAGCTGTTGTAGAGGATGAAAGGTTAGCAAGAGAAACTCTTGTGAAGTTGATAAAGCAATGCGATGAAAATTATCGGGTGGTCATAGAGGCGGATAACGCACAGCAGGCATTAGATGAGACTGTACAGCGGCACCCCGAGGTGCTGATAACCGATATAAATATGCCAAAGCATGACGGACTTTGGCTTATTGAGATGGTCAAAAAACACGGCATTACTCTTTATCCCATCATTATAAGCGGTCATTCGGAATTCAAGTATGCACAAAAGGCGATACAACTCGGCGTGAAGTCATATCTTTTAAAACCTTATACCCTATCGGATATAAAGTCATCTTTAAATGAAGCGAGCATATTTTTAACGGCACATTACAACCACAATTTTTCCTCGACGAACGACACCGACTCTGTCGGTGAACTGGTGAAAGGTGCTCTCGAACTTGTGTCAAACAACATGGATAAAAGTTGCAGTTTGAATGAGACGGCGGCCTTACTCTACGTCACGCCGGAGCATCTCAGCAGGTTGTTTAAAAAGGAGGTCGGGGTTAATTTCTCCTCCTATGTGACGGACACAAAGATGGAGAGTGCGCTAGCGCTGATAAACACCACACAGATGAACGCCGTTGAAATAGCACACAGTTTAGGTTATTCTGATGTAAAATACTTTAAAAAAGTACTCAAAGAAAAAACAGGCAAGCCGTTTTCCGAGCTAATACAAAAAAGTAAAGGCAGAGCCTAAGCTCTGCCTCATTGTGTAGTTATAACCCTCGCGGATTTAACCTGTTACCAGATCCGGCACCAAAATATCCATAGTCAAATTGTCATACTGTGGGGTGTAGGATACGTTAAACGTCGCAATCTTTTCATCTATAAGCTCCCCGAGCTTTGCATTGGCGTAGGCGGTTTCGAGGGTTGCCGAGTTCGCCGCTATTACCTCGTCGGTAATCGGCAATTTTTGCAATATGTGATAGCCGTAGGTCGTGCTTACCGGATCGCTGATGTCGCCGACCTCCATCTCAAACGCCTCGGTCTCAAACTCCGCAACCATCGTGCCATAGGTGAAAAAATAGCCGTCCGGTGAGCTTGCGACACCGGGGTCGGTGTTATACTGTTCAATCAAGGCGTCGAAATCCTCGCCATCCTTTGCGCTGTCCGAGACAAAGTTAGCAAGGTCCTCAAGCGTCTCAAACGGCTCACCCTCGGCATCGGTAGCGCCTTCCAGTGATGATTCGTCCACAAGGACATGCTTTGCAAGCACATAACTCTCATCGGCGATTGCTTTTAGCTCCTCAGACGAGGCGGCGATAGTCCCGTTTTCACCGAAATAATATTCATACAGCTCGGAAGATACAAGCTGTAGCATAAGTTGATTTTCATAGTAGCCGATGGTTGTGTGGGACTGCAACAACAGCTCTTCAAGAGCTTCCATTCCACCGTTTTGAGTGGCGAGGTCGTTCATTGCGGTCTGCAAATTGACCTCATCCTCCTCGTCCAAAACTATGCCGGCGTCGGCGGCGAGAGCGATTATAGCCTCTTCACGCAGGATAATGTCGGCAGAGTACTCCTTGATAAAGTTATACATCTCTTTTGACTCCTCTGAACCGTCGGTGAGATAGGAGAGGTTACCGCCGGTGAACTGCAAGGCATTTGCCATGATGTTGTCGGTAAAGCGCTCTTTGCTGATACCAAAGTCATCAACCTGGATAATATAGGTCATGTCGTTTAGATTGTCAACCGTGACCTTCTGTTTTGACTCTTTTGTGCCGTAAGGGTCGATAGCGCTCGTTGCGGGGGCGCAGGCGCTCAGTAGAAACAGTGTCAACGATAGGATAATTGCAATAGACTTTTTCATTTTTTGTGGAGTCCTTTCATTTAAATATTAAGATATAGTATTGAAAATGCAGTAATGTTGTGCTATAATCTATAATCATATTATATGATAATTATGTTTAAAATGTAAAAAAATCATATAACCATATGATTTTAACATATAATCATTAATATTGCAAGAGTTTTTAGAAAGAGAGGATATATGTCGGGGATTGTAGAGCTTGAAAATTTATCGAAGTATTACGGCAAAACCTGCGGTATTGAGGATGTGACGTTTTCCATTTCGGAGGGTGAGGTGTTCGGCTTTATAGGGCCGAACGGTGCCGGCAAATCCACCACCATACGCACCATGCTCTCACTCATACATAAAAGTGGGGGGAGTGCGAAGATATTCGGTCTTGATTGCCATAAACATCGCACCGAAATTCTGGGAGAGGTTGGTTATCTGCCCAGCGAAGTTTTCTACTATGACCGCATGACGGCGGAGGAGTTGTTGCGATATGCTGCCTCCTTTTATAAAAAAGATTGCCTCGAGAATATCTATCGTCTTGCCGACGCTCTTTCCCTCGATTTGCACGAGCGGATAGAGAACATGAGTTTCGGCAACCGCAAAAAGGTGGGTATTGTGCAGTGCCTTTTGCACCGTCCGCGCCTCATCATTTTGGACGAGCCGACCGGAGGACTTGACCCGTTGATGCAAAAGGTCTTTTTTGAGCTTATCGAGCAGGAGAATAAAAACGGCGCGAGCGTGCTGTTATCCTCCCACGTGCTGGGTGAGGTGCAACGCTTTTGCGATACCGTTGCAATAATAAAGGACGGCATAATCGTCAGCATGGAAAATATGAAGGACCTCGCCGCCGGCTTCTATAAAAAGGTGCATATCACCACAAAAACGCCCATTGCACCGGATTATCGACCGGTCGACGCGGTAGATACACTGCGCGGTGAGCACTATATCTCATTTATGTTCAAAGGGGATGGCAAAACGTTGATCAACAGTGTTGCCTCCCTCGACATTGCCGACATAACCATTCAAGAGCCTACTTTAGAAGAGGTTTTCATGAACTTTTATGAGTTCGATGAGGATCTTGTTATCGATACCTCGCTGTTTTTAGAGGAGAAAAAGCCCCTGTTTTCGGAATTGACAGATCTGTTTCGAACTAAAAAAGAGCCGGAGAGATTAGAGATTTCGATACCGCAATCGATCGAGGTTGACAACGACGAGCAAACCCTTGACGAGGAGGTTGAGCCGACAATCGAGCCGATTAGCGACTATATAAGCGAGCCGGAGCCGACTTTTGACAGTGATGAAACCGAAATTGAGAGCACCGACGAGAGCGCCGACGAGAATATCGACGAAAATTCCGACGAGGAGGATAAAACGCTGTGATGGTATGCCTCTTTGAGTTTAAATCGGAGTTTAAACGCTTTGCCATTTTTACGCTTGGCATATGTGTATTGCTTATCTTTTTTATGGCTTTTCGCCCTTTGCTCGCCGAGAGTGAGGAGTTTTTTGCCGCCTATATGTCCGCCATGCCACCCGAGTTCTCCCTCGCTTTCGGGATTGATATAAACACCATGTTTGAGCCGATAGGCTATTATGTCTTTGTCGCAAATTTCATGTTGCTCGCCGGTGTGATAATGTCCTGTCAACTCGCCCTGTCGGTTTTATCAAGGGAAAAACGCGCCGGTGCAAACGAATTTTTGTTCACCCGACCGCTTGCTCGATTGTTTTTATTCGGCACAAAGCTCGGTGTCGGTGCGCTGTATACAATACTTTTCGGCATTGCCTATTATTTCACACTATACATAGTCTACACCGATGAGATAGAGTTTGGAATACGCCTGTCGATAGTTACCGGTTTTGTATTGACCCAGTTTGTCTTTTTCGGCATAGGCGCACTGCTCGCGGTGTTGCTGCGACGGGTGCGCAGTGTGCCCGGGATAGCTACCGCCGTCGGATTTCTCGCCTTTATCATGACGGTGCTGAACAACACGCTCGGCGCCGACGTGAGGATACTCTCCCCTATGCAGTATTTTGATGTGGGTCACCTTGCGCAAAACGGCTCGTTTGAGTTCGGCTATGCCTTTTTATCGGTGTTAATATCGGCACTGCTTATAGCGGCGGCAGGGTATCTGTACCATAAAAGAGACATAGTCTTATAATAAGGATAAATTATAGATGATGATTTTTACCAAAGAATTAAAGTTGCTCGCACGCCCTGCCTTTTTCTGGATAGTGGGTGTGTCGGCATTGGTAATCCTCGGCATGATGGAGAGTGCCGGTGCACAGAGCATGTCGTCCGACGACCTTTCGGCTATGATGGCAGCCGTGCCGGAGGTGGTGTTGGCACTGTTTGGCATGAACGATGTCGACCTGTCCTCGCCGATAGGGTACTTTGCAATACTCAGCTATTATATTGCGATTGTGAGCGGTCTTTACGGTGTCTCGCTCGGTGGCGGTGCAGTCTATAACGAACAGATGATGAAGACAGGGGAGTTTTTATACACAAAGCCGATGCCACGAGCAATTATACTACTATATAAACTTGCGGCGCGATTTGCGGTGTTTTTTATCTATCTTGTCGCACTTAATATAGTCTCGATAATCTCGCTTGTTCAGATGCAGGGCGGTGAATTTTTTGCCGAGGCGATCAGCCTTAACCTTGTTAGCCTCAATATCGGGATAATTATGATGTGTGTATCGCTTTTAGTTGCATCGTTTTTGCACTACGGGCATGAGCTTGCAGGTGTAACCAACTATCTTATCGGTGTATTTTTTCTGACCGGTTTTGTCTACGAATTAACCGATTCAGAGCTTTTGCGGATATTCAGTCCACTCAAATATGTGGTCTTTAGCGATGTGGTATCGGGTGAAATTCAATACACAATGATATTTGGCACATCGGTGCTGGCATTAATTGCGGCGGCACTCGGGGTGTTGGTGTTTAACAACAAAGAGGTAAGATAAAAATAAAAAGATGTTGCCAAATTCCAAATTTTGTTATATAATATATCCGTGAGAATGTCGAAAAAATCCAAATACAGCACCCAAAGACCGATGATGACGGTAGCATTTATACTGTCGGCGGTCATGATGTTGACGTCCTGCTCGGAGGAGCCGTTGCAAAATATCACCTTACCGCAAGAGGGGGATAGCACACTTGCGCTACCATACGACCCGGCGCAGGGCACAAACCCCTATCTTACAAACTCGCTTGTCACCCATCAACTTGCAGGGCTTTTGTACACCTCGCTTATAACCGTTGATGATAATCTTGGGGCGCAAAACCTCCTCGCAAAAATGATAACCGCCGACGAGGATAAACTTGCATACAGTATCGTTTTGAACGACGGGTTTACCTTTCAAGATGCATCGCCGATAACCGCCACCGACGTTGCGGCGTCAATTTTAACGGCGCAGGGCAGTGAGCATTACGGTGCGGTACTGCAAAATGTCTCGTCGGTCACCGCCGAGGGTGACGAGGTGAGAATTGTTTTAGACGAGCCGGACGGTTTTTTCTATCGCCTTTTATCCATGCCGATCATCAAAGCGGACGAGACGATACTTAAAAACCCTCAATCGTCGGGGTCCTATCGGCGCGACGGTGACAGCTTAATTGATATGGGTGAGGGGCAGGGCGAGTCCTCGGATATACGGTTGGTTGACCTTTCCACTGCGACGACACTCTCGGACGGGATTAACCTCGGACGAATTTCGGCACTGGACGTGACATATTTGCCCGGTTTTGTCCCATATGATAAATTGGTGCAGGTGGATTATGCGAGCTTTAATCTACTCTATCTGGGTTTTGCCCCATCCGGCGAATTTTTAACACCGAGCATTCGGCAGGCACTTTCCGCGATAATTCCGCGTGATGATATAGTGGACGGCAGCTATAACGGCAACGCGCTCGCATCACACTGTCTTGTGCACCCTTTGCTAAAACTGTGTGAGTGTGACACCCCCACCGCCGAGCCTACATTTGACAGGGTAAGGATACTTTACAACGGCAACATTGCAAACCGCCACACCGTTATAAACGACATAGAAAATGAGTTTGCAAAGCACGGCATAACGCTTGAGAAAATATCGGCACAGGATGAGGGGCATTTCACCGAGCTTTTGGCACAGGGCGATTATGATGTCTATCTTGCCGAGACTCTACTGCCGCAAAATTTAGATTTTTCCCTTTTTATAGATGAGGAGGATACCTCCGAGCGAGTGTATACCGCATATGCCCAAATGAAATCAGGTGGTGAGGTGCAAAACTTTTGTGATGAGTTCGCCTACGAGTTGCCGATAGTGCCGATACTTTATGAAAACGGTATGCTATTTCATGCCGATAGTTTCAGCGGCTTTACACCGCAAAATTCCAATCCGTATTATAACATTTCAAAGGTGGTTTATGATTAAAATTGCAAATTCAAAGGGTAGTATACAGATTAGTGAGGGCTATCTTATCGCATTGTCCGCAATGGCGGCACAGAGCTGTTTTGGTGTTGCGGATATGGCAAATGCCGACCGTTCCGATAAGTTGCGCGGCATTGTTTTTGGCAAAAACCATACCGAAAAAGGTGTGCGTGTCACCGAGCGTGACGACAAACTTTACATCGAAATACACATAGTTGTTACCTACGGTCTCAATATTTCCGCCATAGTAAAAAGCATTATTCACAAGGTGCGCTACACGGTGGAACAGGCGACCGAGGTAACAGTAGCGGAGGTCAACGTCATCGTCGAGAACGTCAAGGACGAATAATCTACTATATATTAGAAAGGACAATATTTTTATGGCAGAAATTACCGGTCAGATTTTGCGCCTTGCGATGATATCCGGCGCGAACAATATTCAAAACTACCGCAGTGAGGTGGACGAGCTGAATGTCTTCCCCGTTCCGGACGGCGACACCGGCACCAACATGAGCATGACCATATCGGCGGCGTCCCGTGAGCTTGAAAACCTTGCGGAAAATGCCACCGTCGGTGTGGTGGCAAAGACGGCGTCGGCCGCGATGCTCCGTGGGGCGAGGGGCAACTCCGGTGTTATATTATCGCTGTTATTCCGAGGTTTTTCCAAGGCGCTCACCGATAAAAAGACCATGGCAAACGACGACCTCAAGGCCGCGCTTAAATCCGGTGTAGAGTCGGCATACAAGGCGGTGATGAAGCCGACCGAGGGCACCATGCTCACCGTCGCGCGCGTCGCGAGTGAAAACATCGAAAACGATGGCGAGCAGGACTTTTTAACGCTGTTTGACAACATGTGCGCTCACGCTCGAAAGGCACTGGACGAGACACCGGAGCAACTGCCGGTGCTAAAAAAAGCAGGTGTTGTAGATGCCGGCGGCAAAGGGCTTGTCGTCATTTTTGAGGGTATGCGCAGTGTTTTTGCCGGTGAGGGCGTGTGCCCACTCGTGCAAAAGGAGCACAAGGCGGCGAGCGATGTTGTCGGCAAAGGCGTTTTCTCGTCGGAACTCTATGAGGAGGACAGCGACTTCGGCTACTGCACCGAGTTTTTAATCAATAAAGAAGGGGATGTATCCTCCGAAAAACTTCGTGCATACCTCGGCACTATAGGGGATAGCATCGTCGTTGTTGAGGATGATGACATTATTAAAACCCATGTGCACACCGATGACCCCGGCAAGGCACTCTCCCACGCTATAAAATATGGCACTCTTTCAAGCATAAAGATAGAGAATATGAGCGAGCAGTTCGCCAACCGCCAATCTCAGGCAAAGGGCATAGCAAAACAGGCAAAGGCGGAGAACAGCCCGACCAAAACGAAGTTTACATATGCCGCCGTCGACCCGGAGGTGGAGTATGGCTTTGTCGCGGTGGCGGCAGGGGATGGTCTGCGTGATCTTTTCTTAGAGCTTGGTGTGGATGCCGTCGTCACCGGTGGTCAGACCATGAACCCCTCGACCGACGACATACTTAACGCGGCGCAGTCCGTTCCGGCAAAAAATGTCTTTATACTGCCCAACAACAAAAATATTATTTTGGCGGCGGAACAGGCGAAAAAACTTGCCGACCGCAACCTCTGCGTCCTGCCGACCACCTCGGTGCCGCAGGGTATCTCCGCAATGTTAAGCTACGACCCCGATGCCGATATTGAACAAAATGCCACCGACATGGGGATAGCGGCGAGCGGTGTTTCGACCGGCTCCGTCACCTTTGCGGCACGGGACAGCGATTTTGACGGTCACAAGATAAAACAGGGTGAAATGCTCGCCCTTGAAAATGGTAAACTCAGCTTCACCGGCACCGACCTCGACGCGGTGCTCGCAAAGCTAATCAAGTCCATGGTTAACAAACACAGCGCATTTTTGACCATAATCGCCGGCGAGGACGTCGACGAGGCGACGGCAAACGCTAACTTCGCCGCAATCTCGGAAAAACTGCCGAAAAGTATCGAGGCGAGCCTTGTCATGGGCGGTCAGCCGGTCTACTACTATATAATCTCGGTGGAATAATGGACATACGGTTCCTCAAAGGTGTGGGTGATAAGAATGCCGCCCGTCTTGAAAAACTCGGGATACGGACGGTAGCGGAGCTTTTGCGCCACTATCCGAGGAGCTATGTCGATTATACCGATATAAGTGAGGTTTTAAGCGCCGAGACTCACCGCAACATAGTGCTCAAATTGACTATACTAAAAAAACATCCGCCACGCAGAATTGCGGGCGGACGTAGTCTTTTTAAGGTGGACGCGTGCGATGACAGCGGCGATATCGAGATAATCTACTTTAACAACCGCTTTAGTTATGAGGCGCTCACCGTCGGGGGCGAATATCTATTTTACGGTCGCATCACCGCCAACTTTTTAAAGCGGTCCATCATTTCGCCGACGCACCTTGCGCCGCGCGACGACCTTGCACTGGAGCCGGTCTATCCGCTCACCGCAGGGGTGAGTAGCAGGTTTTTGGCAAAGTTGATACGCTCGGCATTCGACCTGCGTTTGGACGAGGATATTTGCGAGATACTTCCCGAGAATATTACGGCAAAATATGACCTTTTGGGGCGAGGTGAGGCGGTGCGGCGTGTCCATTTCCCACAAAACACAGCGGACGCGGCGCGCGCAAAGGAGCGACTGGTCTTTGATGAACTGCTGACGTTGCAACTCGGTCTTTCCTTTTTAAAGGAGAATAACCGCCGTGAGGGTTGCCCTGCGATGTTCGAGGTCGACATGGACGAGTTTTTCGAACATCTGCCCTTTATCCCTACCGACGCACAGCAAAAAGCGATAGCCGAGATATGCGACGACTTTCAAAAGAGTGTCCCGCAAAATCGACTTTTGCAGGGTGATGTCGGCAGTGGCAAGACGGCAGTCGCGGCGGCGGCGGCATTCTTCGCGGTTCGCAACGGCTATAAAACCGCGCTGATGGCACCGACCGAACTGCTTTGTACCCAGCACCACAAGACACTCACGGCACTGCTCGCCGACACCGGTATCGAGGTGTTAAAGCTCAGCGGCACCACCAAAGGTAAAGAGCGTAAAGAGCTTCTCGCGCGGTTGAGGGAGGATACCCCCTGCATTTTGGTCGCGACCTCCGCCATACTGTCCCAGCCGGTCGAGTTCACACGGCTCGCCTTTTGTATCGTGGACGAGCAACACCGTTTCGGCGTGCGACAGCGCAGTGCCTTATTTGCCAAAGGGGATAACCCCCACGTGTTGGTCATGAGCGCGACGCCGATACCGCGAACCCTCGCGCTTTTGATATACGGCGACCTTGACATATCGATATTAAACGAACTGCCAAAGGGCAGGCAGGTGATAAAAACAAGGCAGACCGACACCGAAAAGCGCGCACGTATGTTCGGTTTTTTGGATAAGGAGATTGAAAAAGGACGGCAGATATACATAGTGTGCCCCGTTATTGAGGAGGGGGAGGAGGGGTTACAGGACGTCGAGGGCTACTGTCGCGACGTCGCGAAAGAACTGCTCCCACGGCGTAGGATAGGGCTTTTGCACGGCAGGTTGTCGGCGGCGCAAAAGGCGCAGGTCATGCAGGATTTTGCGGACGGTGAGATAGATATCCTTTGCACCACCACCGTCGTTGAGGTGGGTGTCGATGTGCCGAACGCGACGGTCATGGTTATCGAAAATGCCGAGCGGTTCGGTCTTGCGACACTGCACCAACTGCGCGGTCGTGTGGGCAGAGGCTCGCACGAGAGTTGGTGTTTTTTGGTCAGTGACAGCAAAAATGAGGCAACCCTTGAACGACTGCACCGCGTGGTCACCACCACCGACGGATTTGCCCTTGCACGCTATGACATGGAGGCGCGCGGCCCCGGCAACTTCTTTGGCAGTGAACAGCACGGTCTGCCCCCTCTCACCGTCGCGAGCCTTGCCGAGGATGTGAGCATACTGGAAAAAAGCACCGAGGCTTTTAATATCATAAAGGAGCTTGACCCAAACCTAACAGGGCCACAGCACGAAAAACTCGCCGAGGAGGTACAGCGGCTAATCGGGAGTTTTGGGCAGACGAGGAATTGAGGAGAACGGCGCACAGGATTGCCCTGCCGGACTGTAGGAGGGGGGCGCGTGTTTGAAAGCCTTCAAACTCCCCGACCCCAAAAAAAACCCCCCCCCCGCTGGTTTTAGAGTGGGGGGCAGCGCACCACATCACAGCACCCCCCCCCACCACAACC
>CAYJGF010000007.1:0-52662 GCA_964369965.1 uncultured Oscillospiraceae bacterium | reverse complement strand
GGGGGGGGTGTTTTTTAAACGCTTAAATACCCCCCTCCCATAAATCTCCCCCCGGGGGTGTTTTTTTGGGGGGGGGGGACTGCGAACGAGTTCGCAGACGCGCCCCCCACATCACCCGGAGCGCGCGCGTCAAGTTGCTCAACGTAAAGTTGCCAAACTACAAATTGAAAGAAAATTGTAATATTACCTCTATTTTGCCACAAATCGCCATAAACTCTTTACACAAGGGCGTTTATAGCGGTTTTGGTATATTAACGCAATATTGACAAAAACTAACCGATATGATATAATTTCGAAAGGATTGCGCTTTGTACTTCAATGAGTCAATCCGGATAAGAGGAATGGTCATAAGTTGAAAACAAAATTCAACACCAAATCGGTGATAATTATCCTTATACTTTTGCTTTTTTCGGCTTGTGAAACACAGCCGGATAGCGATAGCTTACCGACGAGTGACCCCCCTGTCGAGGAAATCCCCGACATATCGACACCGACGCCCACCTCCGAGCCGACAGAGGAACCGGCGACGCTACCACCGCTGATAAATCCATACACCGGCATGGTGGCGGACGACAGTTATAACCCAAACGAGCGTGCCGTTGCAATTATGATAAATAATGTAGCTCAATCGTTGCCACAACGGGGCGTGAGTGAGGCGGACATTGTCTACGAGGTGGTGACCGAGGGCGGCATAACACGGCTTATGGCAATCTATTCAAAGGGATTTGACCTGCCGACCATCGGTCCTGTTCGCAGTGCACGGGATCAATTTATCCAGCTCATGATGCCGTATCAACCTATTTATGTCCACATCGGTTCCAGCGTGACCGCCGATGATATGCTCGCCGTTTTTCAGTATAACAACCGCGATATTGACGGGCACAAATTCCCCGACATAGTCTGGTTTGATGAACAGCGCGCGCAAACCCTCTCGCAGGAGCGCAGCGATGTAGATGAACACTGTTGGTTTACCGACGGTGAGATGTTGAAAGATGTTGCGGACGAATATCATATCGACACAGGGATTTTGGAGCCACCACCGCCTATTTTCAACTTTTTGCCACCGGATGAAGATCGCACCCTTGAGCATCCGGCAACCGAGATACAGGTCAAGTTCAGCCAATATGCGACCTCTCATTTTGTCTATGATGAGGAGAGTGAGCGGTACGACAAATTTATCTATGGTGAACCCCAGATAGACGACAACACCGGTGAGGTGCTGGAGTTTGACAATGTATTTATCCTATTCACCACCATCGACACCTATGCCGACGGTATACTCGCGAATGTCTCCTACGCGTTTGGCGGTGTCGGGTATTATTTTACCGACGGTGCATATGAGCCTATTTATTGGAAAAAAGGTGCGGCGGGCGACGCACTTCGAATAGTATCGGTGGACGGTCATGAGACACCTATCGAGGTTAACTCCGGCACAAGCTATGTCGGTGTAGTAGATCTTTCTCATTTTAATGAGTTTGAAATAAATTAAGTTATTTTTATAGCCGGACGGCAGGAAAGGAAAGGTTTTATCCCCATGAAAAAATTATTGGTACTTATTCTTTGTATTATCTTAGCTGCGACAACGCTCGTTGCCTGTTCACAGGAGACGGAGCAGAGCGGTGACGCCCCGACCGACAGCGCGACGAGCGAGTCCGACGAGCCGGAACCGGAGCCGGAACCGGAGCCGGAGCCATATTTTGCAAGCCCGTTGAACGGCATGGAAAAGACGGCGGACTACCCCATCGACCAGCGTGTGCTTGCGGTCATGATAAACAACCGTACATCTAGCCTGCCCCAGTCCGGTCTCACCGCCGCGTCGGTGTGTTATGAGATGGTGACCGAGGGTGGTATCACAAGATATATGCTTGTCTTTGATGATTATACAACCATCCCCGAGGTGGGTCCGGTTCGTAGTGCTCGCCACGGTCATGTTCAGTTTATGATGCCGCTCAATGCACTCTATCTCCATGACGGCAGCAGCATTATAGCGGACGAAATGCTGGATATATACGATTGGGATAACGGTGACATCAGCCCCAACGGCTCAACCTATCGCCGTGACCGTCCGGGATATGTCTATGAAGACACCGAGTACACCAACGCGGAACTGATCACCGATGCACTCACAAACAACGATAACTACGACACCACCGGCGAATCCCCAACACCGATAACCCTGCACGGATTTGTCCATTATGATGATGAGCCGGTCGTCCCGAGCGAGGGCAGTGCAAATCAGGTTGCGTGGAGTTTTTCCGCCTCGTACGACGGATTTTTCGAGTACAATGCCACCACTGGCAAATATGAAAAACATCAGTTTGGGAACCCTATAATCGACGAAAATAACGGCGAGCCTTTCGCCTTTGATAACCTACTTGTAATCTACACCGAGGTGGACCCACACGGTGACGGTTCCAGTCCGCTTGTTGAGATTGACCTGACAAGTGGCGGTGTCGGCTATTATTTTTACGGTGGCTACTATCAACGTGTAATGTGGCGCAAAGGTGGGCCGACCAGTCCTCTCGAAATATACACCCTTGACGGCAACGAGACACCGGTTCTATTAAACGTAGGCAAAACATATGTTGCAGTAACCGACCTTGCACTGCATGACGAAACACTGCAAATCATCGGTTCCGGTGATTCCTCACTTGATTCCGGTGTTAATGCCGACGCAGAGGCGGCGGCGAATGAGGTCGACAACGAACAAGAGTAGTTTATACTTATATCTGAGGTCAAGATGAATTTTATTAGGCAAAGCAAAACATTAAAAGCGGTACTGCTTTTGGCTTTGCTTTGCCTTTTTGTAGCCTGCTCCGACGATGACGATACACCCATAGCCCCGTCCGAGTCGACACCGCCGGCACCGTCCGCGTCGCTTGAGACACCGGACATAGTCAACTATGATATCAATCCGTTGACCGGCAAAGTGCCGGTTGAGGGTCAGGCGGAGGGGACGCGCCCCATCGCTGTCATGGTGGACAATATCACCGCGGCACTGCCCCAGACGGGGATATCCCTCGCCGATGTAATATATGAGGCGGAGACGGAGGGCGGTATTACGCGCCTAATGGCACTTTTTTCCGATCCGAACGCCATCACCGCAATAGGTCCTGTGCGCTCGGTGCGCAGTCAATTTGCCGAGCTTGCAATGGCGCAGAACGCGATACTGGTCAACATCGGCTCCAGTACCTACGCCGATGATCTGCTCAACTATTTCGGTTATCAAAATGTGGACGGTCTCTACCTCGGTGAGACGTCATTCAAGTTCGACGCGCCGAGGGCACAGGCGGTCGGCAATCAGCACGCATGGTATACCGACAGTGCAAAAATCGCCGCCGGAATTGCCACCTATACAATACCCACGACCGGCGGATACTACCCACTATTTACGTTTAGTGAGGATGACACAGCGGTTATTGAGAGTGGCAAGGTGGCGAGCCTTGTTAACTTCAAATTTTCCACCGTGTCCGCTGTCGAGTTTATCTTTAATGCCGAGACAGGGCTGTACCAAAAAAGTTATAACGGCGCGCCGCAACAGGATGTGCTGGACAACTCACAGCTCGCCTTTGATAACCTATTTGTGCTGTTTTGTGATGTGACCCTCGAGCCGGACGGATATGTGACCAACTTTGCCCTAACGCAGGGTGAGGGGGTCTATGTAAACGACGGCAAATACATCGACGTGACATGGCGCAAGGGAAATCCGGACGACCAGCTCAAGGTCTACGGTGAGGACGGTGAGGAGATAACGGTCGCACAGGGAAAATCCTACATCGCGATGGTGGCAAAATCACGGCAGGGGACGTTGGTGATAAGCTAAGAGATAAAAACGAACTGTAAAAATTATTGAGGTGAAAATGAGCTGCAAATTAGGGATTGACTATATAGGCAGAGGGTTAAAGGTCGCGTCGGTTTTGGCGCTGCTTATAGTCCTGCTCGGGTTGGTGGTTCTACCGCAGAGGGTTTATGCCACGGAGAAGACTGCGGCTAACCCTACCGTGTCGGGCGAGAACATCTATGCAAACGGCACGACGATCTTTATCACCGAGGGCACTTCCGGGGGTACAACGATATATATAGACACCAATAAAAATGGTAGTTATGATGCAGATACAGATCAATCCCTCAAAACCGCCGGAATAACCGACGCCCCTGCCGACGATGAGTCTTTAGTTAATTATACCATCTACGGCGGATATCAGTCCGGTATAGACGGCGCGACCGAGCTCGACGGCGATACAAATATAATCATGACCGGTGGCGCTGTAAATAGTATCATCGGCGGTGGATACAATACAAAGGTATCCGGCAGTACCAACATCACCGTGTCCGGCGGTAACGTGATTAATATATACGGTGGCAGTTATGACGGCGTTGTAACCGGCACCGCGTCGGTTATTATTAACGACGGCAAGGTGGGAGAAAATGTCTACGGCGGTGGGCACACTGAATCTTCTTCGGTTGGCTCCTCCACCGTGAACATCACCGGCGGAACAATAGGTGATAGCAGTGGCGTTGCTTATGGTTACGGTGTCTACGGCGCCGGATATCAAGGCAAGGTTGTCGGCACCGCATCGGTCATCATCACCGGCGGCACAGTGCAGGGTAATGTCTACGGCGGTGGATATAATGATACGGCTACGACCGGTTCCAAGACCATCACGGTGGGCGGCACCGCAGTGATAGGCGATTCCGCCAACGGCATACGGCTCGGCTATGCTTTCAACAAGGTAGAAAGCTTTGTTGTGGGGGCTGATCTGCAAGTCGGTGCGGAGATAAATGTCGTCACCGATGATGACTACAAGGTCGGCAGTATCATAGCGTCCGATGCCGTCTCGAGCGATATCGATTATATAAAAATCACACGCCCCAACGCACATTACGGCCCATACCTTGACAATACCGAAGTTAAGTTGAAGAAAGTCCCCATAATAAGTGCTGTTGAGATCTACGCAAACGGTGTGGCGCTTTTGATTGTCGAGGACGGAAGTGGCACCACTATATACTTAGACGACAACCGCAACGGCATTAAAGATGTCGGTGAGGAGTCTCTCGAAGAGGCGAAAATCGAATCTGCCCCTGACAACCAAGCCGATTTGTCATCATGGAGCGTTTATGGTGGTTTTTTTAATGAAAATCTTAACGGCGATACCTTGATAACCATGACCGGCGGCATTGTGAAAACAATCTTTGGCGGTGGTAACTTTTCTGGTAGTACAATTACCGGCAACACCAATATAAACATATCGGGCGGAAATGTGACAAATGTTTATGGCGGCGGAAACAACGCGAGCGTCACCGGCGAAAAAAACGTGACGGTGGGCGAAGACGCAAAGATAGGGAGTAGTGCTAACTCTACCGGAATAAGGCTCGATAAAGATGTTTCCGAGGTCGAACCTTTCAAAATCGCCCCCGACCTAAATGACACTGCCAAGATATATGTGCGCATTGCCGATAGCCACAATACAGACGACATCATAGCCACCGGCGCGCTCGCCGCCGACCTCGACAATATTTCCCTTAACAACAACACGAATAACTACCAAACCTACATTTCAAACCTCACCACCGGCACCGTCAGGGCTGGCATTTTGCCGAGTGTCGGGACAACTGATGGCAATACACCGGCTATCTACGGCAACGGCAATGCGTTGGTGATTGCCGCCGACGGCAACGGCACCACCGTCTATCTGGACGACAACAAAAACGGCAGTTACGATTCGGGCGAGCCGTCCCTCCAAGACCTCGGCATAACAAACGCACCAGGCGACGGCGCGGACTTGAGCAGTTATACTATCTTCGGCGGCAGTTATGGTGCTTCCCAAAACCGCAACACCATGATATCCATGACCGGCGGCAGAGTGAAGGATATCTACGGCGGCAATTATACTGGAAATTTAAATGCAAACACGACGATAAATATCACCGGCGGCAATATTAGCAATGTCTACGGCGGAAACATGACCGGCGGTACGGTCAGCGGCAATAAAACGGTCACGGTCGGCGGCAGCCCAAAAATCGGCGATGCGAACGGTCACGGCATAAGTATGTACAGTGAAAATCTAACAAACAGCAGATTCAACATCGCCCCCGCCCTCACCTCCACCGCCGAAATATATTTAATTTTGTCAAACACTTTTGCAGAGGGGTCAACCATCGCAAACGGTGCACAAAGGGGCGACGAGCTGCTTATAAAGTTGAATGATAACCCAAATGGCTACGGCGCATACCTCGACGGCACCGAGATAAAGGCAGGCACCCTCCCGACCATCTCCACCCAGCCGACCGGCGTGAGCTATGCAATTGGCGTCGATTCAGCCGATGTCAAACCGCTCGAGGTGGCGAGCAACGACACAGGCGTCACCTACCAATGGTATAAAAGCTCCACAAACAGCACACGCGGTGGCATAATAGTTAACGGCGCAGACAAAAAGACATTCACCCCGTCTATCAACTCCGACGACACGTCATACTACTACTGCCTGATAACCGGCACAAACGGCGCGAGCATAACCTCCAAAATAGTGGCGGTGACAATAGAGCCGATACAGATTATCAAGGGTGGCAATCAGACCATCATGCGTGGTCAGTCGTTGAGCGCAGTCTCCAACGACAGGATTGATATGTTTCAGCGCGTCGAGGTGGACGGCAATGTGGTGGATGCGCAGTATTATAGCTCCGAGCCCGGCAGTATAAAGATAACGCTCAGCGGAGAATACACCAAAACCCTTGCCCTCGGCACCCACACCCTATCCATAATAAGTGAGCACGGCACGGCAACCACCGAGTTTTATATAATCGCCGACCCAACCGCAACCACGACCACCGACCCATCAATAGCTCCGCTGACAGGGGTTTATCTTGAAGTAAGAAGTGATATGTAAATCATGCAAGCATGTGTGAAAAAGTAAGGATACGGCTTTGCTTTTTTGTTTATTAAACCTTCGGTCGGTTTGTTCGCGTTGCTCTTTGGGACATCAAATCGTGTTGTAGGGGAGGGGCTCTGCTCCTCCCGAAATAACGGCTGTTGATATATATATCGGTCAAGTCGGAAAACCTCGTTTATCGGGGCGACACTACCCTGCAACTGCGTAAAAAAGGAGCACCATGAAAAACATCTTAGTCGTCAACGGACCAAATCTCAACAAACTCGGCTGCCGTGAGCCGGGCGTCTATGGCACCGATACTCTGCCGATGCTCTGCGAGCGCATTAAAAAAGAGGCGGACAAATTATCCGTCTCGGTCGGTTTTTTCAACAGCGATATCGAGGGGGAGCTCGTCACCGCGATTAACTCCGCGCCGGAGCAGTACGACGCCATTATCATCAATCCGGCGGCGTACACCCACACCTCCGTCGCCCTGCGCGACGCTATCAAGACGGCAGGTCTGCCCACCATCGAGGTGCATATCTCCAACGTCTATGCCCGTGAGGAATTTCGCCACCGCTCGCTCACCGCGCCGGTCTGCATGGGGCAGATAACCGGCCTCGGCTTTGACGGCTACATACTCGCATTATACAAACTGTGTATGTGAACTCAACTCCATCGAATTATTTATACAATCAGTATAAAATCTGTCAATTATAACGTCATGGCACTGCCGTGGCGTTATGTTTTTTACATTATGGTCGGCGCAGGCATCATAGAGCGGTTTGCGGCGGCGATACAGCTCCTCAACCCCGTCGCGTTGTGAGATCGGTCGTCCGGCAACATCGAGGTTTGAGAGTTCACGCGACAGTGCAAAAACCATGCCACTGCGTCGCAGTCGGGCGATGTTGTCGGGATTTTCAACCACACCGCCGCCGGTGCTTATGACCGAGCCGATGCCGGCACAGACCTCGCCGACAACCGAGCGCTCCACCTCGCGAAAATACCCCTCACCCTCCTTCGCAAAAATATCCGGGATACTGCGCCCCTCTTTTTTGACAATTTCATCGTCCATATCGACAAACTTCATGCCGAGCGTTTTTGCCACCATCCTGCCGAGCGTCGTCTTGCCACTGCCCGGCATACCGACGAGAATTATATTACCGCCGAAAGTGCGATAGTCGGCATACCCTCTCCCAAAGGAGGAAAAGTCGTTTTCTATGTCAAAAAACAGCGCAAAACCGGCGATAGCCTGTGCAAACAACATCGCATCGCCCCCCACACCCTTTATTCCGAGCGACTGCGCGCGGTTTACAAGCTCGGTGCGATAGGGGTTGGCAATGAGGTCCACCACCGCATATAGCTTCGGGAAGATAATCGGGTCGATAGGCATACTGTTGTCCCGTCCAAACAGCCCGACCGGTGTGGAGTTGACTAATATTTCGGTATCGGACAGCCTGTCGATATTATCATAGTTATATTCACCAAGGCGGGATACCACCGCGACCTTTTTAGCGCCGAGATGCTCCAGAACGCGCACCGCGGTGCCGCCGGCTCCGCCACTGCCGAGCACGACACAATTTTTCCCCTCTACCGCAATTTTATAAAATTTAAAGAGGGTGATAAGTCCGATAAAGTCGGTGTTATAACCTAACAATCTACCGTCTCGTCGTAGGACAGTGTTAACGCTATCGCACAACCGCGCGGTGGGGGAGATGTAGTCGAGATATTGCATCACATCTTTTTTATATGGTATGGTCACGTTTATGGCGTGATAACCGCCGTTTTGAATAAAGTCGGGGAGTTGCTCGGGGGTGAGCTCAAACAGTTGATAGTTAGGGTTGCCGAGGATTCTGTGTATTGCGGGAGAATGACTGTGGGAGAGTTTATCGCCGATAAGTCCAATCGTCCTATTCAGTAGCTCGAGCGGTATGTTTTGGTATATAGCGTTATTCATTTTTGTCGTATTCTCCGGATAAAATTAGGTCGAGTAGTACACAGGCGACCGCCGCCTCCACCACCGGAACGGCACGCAGGACGATACAGGGATCGTGTCGACCGCCAATTTCAAGCGTTTCGGTAAGTCCGCTCGAGAGGTTGAGTGTCTCTTGCAAGGCGCCGATGGATGGGGTGGGCTTAAATCCGACACGTAGCAATAACGGCGCGCCGGTGGTTATCCCTCCGAGCACACCGCCGGCGTTGTTACTGCCGGGTGATGGTGCGCCCTCCTTGAGGGTGTAAGGGTCGTTGTGGTCACTTCCGCGCATTGAACACGCGTCAAAACCCAGCCCAAACTCGACACCGCGCACCGCCGGTATGCCGAACAATACACGGGATAGGGCACTTTCCACCCCGTCAAAGATGGGGTTGCCGACGCCGGCAGGCAGTCCGAGCACGGCACACTCGACAATACCGCCGACCGAGTCATGAGCCACCTGTGCAGATTTAACCGCCGCGGTCATGGCGAGGGCATCGCTGTCATTTAGGGTCGGGAAGTCTTTATCAGCAACGTTTTTCAACGCTTTATCATTGACATTCATCGCGTCAAACCGCTCACCGTCCACCCCTGCGCAGGAGCAAATCTGTGCGCCGAGCGTGACACCGCGCCGAGCGAGTATCTGCAACGCGAGCGCGCCGGCAAAACACAGCGGCAGTGTTAACCGCGCCGAAAAATGCCCACCGCCCGAGAGATCGGGGTTTTTATACCGTTGGCGAGCGGTCAGGTCGGCATGGGAGGGGCGAGGGGTGTCGACAAATTTGTTATAGGCACTGCCGTCGGTGTTTGCGTTTTTGAAGACGGCGGCGAGTGGCGCGCCACAGGTTTTGCCATCGACCATGCCGGATAAAATCTCCGGTGTGTCCGCCTCCTTGCGCGGTGTGGTCATCTTTTTGCCACCCTGACGGCGTTTTAAAAAGCTCTCTACCTCCGCAAAATCCAACGCCTCACCGGATGGCAGACCGTCGATAACAACCCCCACCGCACTGGAATGAGACTGCCCAAAAAGTTGAATTTTGATAACATTCCCAAGGTTAGAAGACATTATAATCACCTCCGAGCAGTTTGAAATCGTCAAAAAAATGGGGGTAGGATTTTGATACGGCACCGGCATCGTGTATGATGACAGGATGTTTTGTCATCGTCCCTGCCACCGCCGCCGCCATGGCGAGACGATGGTCGTTGTGCGAGTCGACGGTGCCTCCACTCAGACCGCCCCCCTCGATGACGAGGTTATCCTCCTGCGCCTTGGCGACACCGCCGAGCTTTTCGATAAGCTCCACCGTCGCCGCCATGCGGTCACTCTCTTTAAGTCGCAGTCGACCTGCACCGGTCAGCACGGTTGTCCCCTCGGCGAACGCCGCAACGACGGCAAGTATCGGCGCGAGGTCGGGGCATTGGCTGATGTCGATGGCAAGCCCTTTAAGCCGACCGGGTGAGACGGTGACAGCGCCGCCCTCGGTGTAAGAGGTCGTCGCGCCAAATCGCTCCAAAAGGTTGATAATGACACGGTCGCCCTGCAAGGTGTCGGGGTATTTCAGACCCTCGACCGTTACACACGCACCTATAGCGCCTGCGGCGAGCCAGAAAGCCGCGTTTGACCAATCCCCCTCGGCATCTATCGATGAGGGCGAGTGATACTGTTGTTCCCCCTCAATCAAAAATCCAAGCGGCACCTTTATGATATTTAATCCGAAGATTTTAAGTGTCGCGATGGTCATGTCAACATAGGGCGCGGACTCCAGTTTGCCCTCGATAACAATCCTGCTCTGCTTTTTTAAAAGTGGCAATGCGAACATCAATCCGCTGATAAACTGGGAGCTGACATTGCCGGCGATGTGGTAGTCACCGGGTTTGAGATGCCCTTTTACGGTGAGCGGCAGTGTGTCGGCGGTGAACTTCGCGCCATGCTCTTTCATGACCGAGAGGAGCGGTTCCATCGGTCGCTCGGCGAGCCTACCTTTGCCCACAAAGGTGACGTTCTTGTATGCGATCGCGGCAAGTGGGGTCAAAAGTCGCAGGGTGGTTCCACTTTCGTTGCAGTCACAGGTGGAATTTTTTTGCTTTTTATCGGCGTTAACGGCAATGATGTAGCCGTTTTCCGTTTTATTTGGCACGATGGTCGCACCGAGCGAGTTAAGGCAGGAGATTGTTGCCACAATGTCGGCGCTGAGCGTATTGCAGAATATCTCGGTTGTCTCACTGCATAGCGAGGCGGCGATGAGCAGACGGTGCAAATCCGATTTGGAGGAGATTGCGCTGATACTGCCGTTGAGTGGTTTTTGTGGAGTTATCGTTACATTCATTCAAAAAAATCCTCAAGTTTTCCCATATCAACCTTGTGCAGGAAAGGGTCGCCTATATTCCGCACAAGGGCGAGCGTCAACGACCGTTTGCGCGCTTTTTTGTCGTTGACAAGGTGGGGTAAAAGCGTTTTGATGGGGTAGGGGAGAGTGGTGTCTATACCATTTGTAGAAAATACGGATTGTATACGGTTCGTAACCTCTTTATCGGTTAAACCGTGACGTTCGCTACAGCGCAATATTTCAATCATACCTGCCGCAACCGCCCGACCGTGAGGGATGGTGTAGCCACTCTCTGCCTCGATAGCATGGGCGAGGGTGTGACCGAGGTTTAACAGCTGACGCAATCCGTTGTCGCGCTCGTCCTGTTCGACATAGTGACGTTTGACCAGCAGTGAGCGTTCAATAATATAGCTGAAATCAATTTTATCGTGCGTTTTTGAAAGATAGTCATATAGTTCGGGGTCGAGCAACACCGCTGACTTTATCGCCTCCACAAGCCCGTTGTTAAGCTCTTCTACAGGGAGTGTCCCGAGTAAATCGGTGTCACACATTACAAAATGAGGGGGATAAAAGGCGCCAATGTTGTTTTTTTGTCCGGCATGGTCCACCGCGGTTTTGCCCCCTATTGAGGCATCCACCGCCGCTAAAAGTGTGGTGGTGACGGTGGCGTACGGCATACCGCGCAGATAAACGCTCGCAACAAAACCGACGAGATCCGACACAACACCACCGCCCAACGCAACCAAAAGGTCACCCTTGTTAATGGAGTTTTCAATCAAAAAGGTGATGATGTTCTCAAATGTAGTGAGGTTTTTCTGCTTTTCCCCCGCCTCAAAGACATAGTCAAAAACCTCAAATTCGGCGGCGGTGAGGCTGCTTGAAAGCCTTGCGGCATACAAAGGCTCTACATTGCTGTCGGTGATGATGACAACTCGTGAGGGTTGAAAAATCCCGGCGGCAACCTCACCAAAACGGTCAAGGATGCCGCCCTCTATCATGATGTCATATCTTACCGAACCGTTAACGGTCAGTGTCATATATAATCCTTTTTAGAACGTATTTATAAGATTTGATACGGATTGCACCCTCTTTGAAAGTCGCTCAAATTCCGGCGGAGTGAGCGACTGCGCACCGTCACAAAGTGCGTTTGCAGGGTCGTTGTGCACTTCAACTATAAGCCCGTCCGCACCGCAGGCGACCGCGGCGAGTGACATAGGCTCTACAAAACGAGCAATCCCGATTGCATGGCTCGGGTCGACGATGACCGGCAGATGGGTGTGCGCTTTTAAGACAGGTATAGCCGATAAATCAAGCGTGTTGCGTGTCGCCGTCTCAAAAGTCCTGATACCGCGCTCACAGAGGATAACATTTTTGTTGCCGCCCGACAGAATATACTCAGCACTCATTAAAAGCTCGTCAAGGGTGCTGGAAAGTCCCCTTTTGAGCAGTATGGTCTTATCGCTCTGACCGAGTTCGCGCAACAACTCAAAGTTTTGCATGTTGCGTGCGCCGACCTGAATGACATCGACCTCACTAAAAAGGTGCAGGTGTGCCGCGTCCATAACCTCCGACACGACCGGCAAATTATGTTTTTTGCCGGCACCGGTGAGCAGTGGCAGTCCGTTTTCTTTAAGCCCTTGAAAGGCATAGGGTGAGGTGCGCGGCTTGAACGCGCCACCGCGGAGCATATCTGCGCCGAACGCCTTGACTGCGGCGGCGACCTCGTCCATCTGCTGTTCACTCTCGATGGAGCAGGGACCTGCAATCATGGCAAAGTTGCCACCGCCGATTTTAGCGTCACCGATGGTGATAACGGTGTCCTGTGGATGAAATTTGCGGTTGGCGAGTTTGTACGGCTCCGTAACACGACGCACCGTCTCCACTATCGGCAGTGCCGAGATGTGGTCGATATCAATTCGCGAGGTATCACCGATAAGCCCGACGATGGTCGTCTCGGTTCCCTTGCTGATGTTGAGCTGCATCCCCTGATTTGTCAGCCAGTTTTGCAGGTCGTTGAAAGATTTTTCGTTAGATTTGTTGTTTAATACTATAATCATGAGATGTTTAATATTCCTTAGTACAATAGTTGACGCTTCACCGTATGTCCCCTAATAATTGACAATCATATCAATAAAAAGGGGACGTACATGCAATAATTGAGGGACGGAGGTTTGTTTTATTTCCAAAGTCCGTTGGGATAGGTTCCGTTTTCGGTAGAGTTTTTAAGGAATTCCACAACCGCAGGTCGGTCCTCACGGTAGGTTACGCCGTACCAGCGCGCGGCACAGTCCAACACCTTAATGTCACAGAAATCCTCTTTTTTCATATACTCAATGGCGAGCGGTAGGAAGAACTCCGATTTAAGTGGGTCGGTATTGGGATCTTTTAAAAATTCAACAAAGCCTTTTTCCAACATCGGATATATGTCGGAGGAAAAGCCGAAAATGTTCATGGAGACAGGGGACTTGCCGGATAGCTCGACCCAGTCCTCGCCGTCCTCATAGTAATAACCGCCATCGCGCATCATTATTTTAGTGCGCTCCACGATGGATTTAAGTACCGAATTTTCGTCCACCTCGCAGACACCGCGTGAGACATGACCGCTCTCGGTGATGGTATTTTCAAGACGATAGCCGATCATGCAGTAGTGTTTGAGCGCGTCGGTAAGTGAGCGGCTCGACATGTATTTAAAGATACTCTCGAATGCTTCACGACCGTAAAAGTCATCGGCGTTGAGCACTACGAAGTCACCCTTTACAACATTTTTCGTGCAAAGAAGTGCGTGTGCTGTGCCCCACGGTTTTGTGCGACCATCCGGCACGCTAAAGCCGTCCGGCACATCCGCAATGTCCTGAAATGCGTAGCTGACCTTGACGCTTTTCGCAATACGGTCACCGATGGTGGTTTTAAAATCATCGAGGTGCTCCTCTCGAATAATAAAGCAAACCTCATCAAAACCGGCGCGAACGGCGTCGAAGATGGAATAATCAATAATAAATTCGCCGCTGGGGCCGACAGGGTCAAGTTGTTTTAACCCACCGTAACGCGAGCCCATACCTGCCGCTAAGATAACTAAAGTCATAATAAACCTCCTATAATATGTGATAGATTGAATGTAAAAATGTTTGCAAATGTATTGAAAATTTACAATAATCAACTTTACAATAAAATTATAACATAAAAGTCATTGAAAATCAAATACTAATATGTTATAATTTATACATATTGGATTATGTGGCTTCATTAATAGAAAGGTGCAGATATTATGTCCGAAAAGATTAGGAAGATTGGTGTATTAACAAGCGGCGGTGATGCGCCGGGTATGAACGCGGCTGTGCGCTCGGTGGTGCGAACCGCGCTCTCAAAAGGCTATCAGGTCATGGGTATTAAACATGGCTATAACGGGCTTTTGCAGGAAGAGGTCTACGAAATGAACGTGCGCAGTGTGTCGGAGATTATCCACCGTGGCGGCACCGTTTTACATACCGCACGCTGTCTTGAATTTTTACAGCTCGCAGGGCAACAGCTTGCCGCCGCAAACTGCCGTAAACATGGAATTGATGCAATAGTTGTCATCGGCGGTGACGGCTCGTTCCGCGGTTGTATGGACATGCTCAAACAGGGTATCAACTGTGTCGGCGTGCCTGCCACCATCGACAACGATATCAGTTGCAGTGACTATACAATCGGATATGACACCGCGATGAACACCGCTATCGACTCCATCGACAAACTGCGTGACACGACACAGAGCCACGACCGTTGCAGTGTGGTTGAGGTAATGGGTCGCAACTGCGGTCAACTCGCCCTCAATGTCGGCATATCCACCGGCGCACTGTGCACGCTGATACCGGAGGTTAAGTTCAACCTACAAAAGGACGTTGTCAACCGCATGTTGTTCGCAAAAGGAACCGGTAAAAAGCATTATATCATAGTTGTCGCCGAGGGTGCAGGCAAGGCGTTTTATCTTGCACAAAAAATACAACAACTGTCCGGAATTGACAGCCGTGCGACGGTACTCGGGCACGTTCAACGTGGTGGCTCACCCAGCCTAATGGACCGCACCATGGCGACCCAGATGGGCTATCACGCCATCAAGGTCTTGGAGGAGGGCAAACAAAACCGCGTTGTTGCACTTAAAGACAACGTAATTGTGGACTACGACATACCGGAGGCACTCGCAATGAAATCGGAGATACCTCCACTTCTACTCGAGATTGCGAATACGGTTAGTCAGTAGAATATATATTGAAAAAAGCAGTCACCCGAATTCGGTGACTGCTTTTTTGTTTGCTATTTTATACCACGTGACTTTTATTCTCGATGTCTGCGTGTGCCGCGTCTACTCCTACGAGCTTGTTGTTGCGGCTTGCAAAGAATTTCTCTGCAATCTGGGGGAACTGCGCGTAGGTGAGAACGTCCTCATCCTGTCTCGACCATTTGGCGGCCTCTGCCTTGAGCTTATCTAACTCGTCGGTCAGAAGATCCGCCGGGCGGCAGGTGATGGGCTCTTCATCGCCCAAAATCTGCTTTAAGAATTCAGCGGAAATCGGGGCAGGGGTCTTGCCGTATTCGCCCTTGACCATCGCCTTAAACTCTTTGGTGACCGTCTTGTAACGCTCGCCCATGATGACATTAAACACCGCCTGTGTGCCGACAATCTGGGAGGTCGGGGTCACGAGGGGCGGATAACCGCTGTCCTCACGCACACGGGGGATCTCTTTGAGAACTTCCTCAAACTTATCTGATTTGCCTGCCTCTTTGAGTTGGCTGATAAGGTTGGAGAGCATTCCGCCCGGAACCTGATAGAGCAGGGTGTTGGCGTCAACGCCCATGACCTTCGGCGAGAGCAGTTCGTTGTCGAGGTATTTCTCACGCAGTTTTTGGAAGAAGTCACGAACCTCGTTGAGCAGTTTGAGGTCAAGACCGGTGTCATACTGTGTGCCGGCGAGTGCCGCAACAAGTGTCTCGGTCGCCATATGGGATGTACCCATCGCAAGCGGTGACATGGAGGTGTCGATGATGGAAGCGCCCGCCTCGATACCTTTGAGTATCGACATGGAGGCAAGACCGCTCGTGTAGTGGGAGTGGATGTCGATGGGTATACTTAGATCCTTTTTAAGCGCCGCGACTAACTCATAGGTGGCATAGGGGTCGAGCAGACCTGCCATGTCCTTAATACAGATGCTGTCTGCACCCTCGTTTTCCAGTTCCTTTGCGTATTTCGCAAAATATTCGTTGGAGTGAACAGGGCTCTTGGTGTAGCTGATAGCCGCCTGGACGTGACCGCCCTCTTTTTTAGCCGCTTTAATTGCGGTTGCAAGGTTACGGATGTCGTTGAGAGCATCAAAAATTCTAATGATGTCGATGCCGTTGGAGATACACTTTTGTACGAGATAGTAAACTACGTCGTCGGCATAATGACGGTAGCCGAGCATGTTCTGCCCACGGAAAAGCATCTGCAACTTGGTGTCCGGCATACCTTTTTTGATGGTACGCAGGCGCTCCCACGGGTCTTCATCTAAGAAGCGGATACATGCATCATAGGTCGCACCACCCCAAACCTCGGCAGAAAAATAGCCTATTTTGTTCATGGTGGGGAGAATTTCTCTCATCTCATCGGTTGACATACGGGTCGCAATCAGGGACTGATGCGAGTCACGCAGTACAACTTCGGTAATATTAACTTTTCCCATTAAATTGTTATCCTTTCGTGACGGCTTGGCTTAGTTTAAGGTGATAAGGGTATCGCCGGAGTTGACGGTGTCGCCCTTTTTGACGTTGATGGAGGCTACTGTGCCATCCTGAGCGGCGGTGATGTCATTTTCCATCTTCATCGCTTCGAGGATGATGAGGACGTCGCCTGCCTTGACTGCTGCGCCGACCGCAACCTTAACCTCTAAGATGTTGCCGGGCATGGGGGCTTCAACCGCTACACCGCCTGCTGCCGCTGCCGGTGCAGGTGCTGCTGCCGGTGCAGGTGCCGCCGCTGCAGCAGGAGCTGCCGCCGCTACCGGAGCGGAAGATGCGCCGGATTCCTCAACGCCTACATCATAGGTTGTGCCGTTAACGGTGATTTTATAGTTTTTCATATCGTTTTTACCTCTTTCGTTAATATTATAATGTTCTTACAGCGCAGAGCCGTACTTTTTCGGGTAGCGTGTGGTGCGTTTTGTGGCGAGAACCATCAGCGTGTCGGCAACAACCGAGCGAAGATTAGCCTCGGCGGTGCAGATGTCGCATACACCGGCATTGTTGAGAGCCTCGGCAGAGCAGTATTCGCTGACATATGCCTTTGCGTACTTCTCGGTGTCGGCGGCGATGTCGGAAGAGCTCTTAAGCTCGTCGGCATAAAGAATGGTGGCGGCCGCTGTTGGCTCAACACTTGCTACCATTGCTTTGTCGGTTACGACGGTGATATCACAGCCACTGAATGCGGTGTAGGATGCGCCAACTGCCTTGCCTGCGACGATTAGCACCTTCGCGGTGGTGGCGTCACTGTAGGTGGAGGCAAGCAGAGCGGCGGAGCGAATACCGCCCGAGATGTCATTCTGTGAGCTCTTTTTAAAGCCCTCGGTAGCGAGCACGGTCACAACCGGAATGTTGTAGATATCGCAAAAACGCACAAAACGCGCAATCTTAGCAACGCCCTTTTCGCCGATCTCTTTTTTTGCATCGGTTGCGACAAAGCCGGTGACGGTGCCCTCAACGGTGCCGAGTGCTACAAATGCACACTCTACATCGCAAAACATCGGAACGAGGCTATCGGCATCGGCAAGAGCTTCAGCGGACTTAAGAGGCGAGGCGGTAGAAAACGCGGAGGTCGGTGCGGCAAAGTCGAACACCGAGGTGATGGTCATGTTGTTGGGGGGGAGTATTTCGGCGAGTTTTTTCGCACATGCTGTTGCGGTGTCGGCATCCTCGACCACAATATGTGCAACGCCACTGCGTGAGGCGGCGGCGGCACTGCCGGCATCGGCGGTCTTATCGCCCTTTGCGGCACTGGTGTAGGGGGGTGTCAGGAACAGTTCCGCATCCTTGCTCATGATGCAGACATCGGAGGTCGCGGCAACGAGTGCCGAATTACCGCCACAAACGCCGACAACAACGGCTACCTGTGGCACAACTCCACTGATTTTGGAGGACTGGGCTAATATTTCGCTATAGCCCATCAAAGGCGCTACACCGCCCTCGATAACTGCGCCACGGGAGGCATAGAAGGTGAATACCGGCACGCCGGTCTCCCCTGCGAGCTTTAGAGCACATGCCCACTTTTTCATGTCGGCACTGTCCAGAGCCTCATCTCCTTGGGCGATAACTACCGCCTGCGCACCGGATACGATGCCCACGCCCACCGAAAGAGACGCGCTCTTTTGTGTGAACATGGCTGTGTATTTACCATCATCGAAAAATGAGGCAAATATCTCTTCTTTTGTCTTTGCCATTAAATAACCATTCCTTTCTGCACGTTAGTTTGTTTTTTTGCAGGTCTGCGGGCAGTTTTGACAGCCGCCTTTGCACTCCTGCGAAAAGAATTCCTCTATGTCGTATTTCTTGTTTTTATCCAAAGAAAAACTTCCACTCCATATTATACCGCTTTTGTCGCAAAAAGTCAATGCACCGAGCGTTAAAGTTTTAAAAATAGTTGCGCGCAATAAACCCTCGGCAACCTCGAGGTCGTCGGTGTCAATGGTGAGTATCTCGGTGTCGTCCTCATTTTGTCGAAAAAGCAGTATTCCGATAGTCCCCTCGTCCGACGCGGCGATGTGACCGCCGAGCTCACCGTCAAAGCGATTTTGGTTGAAATAGCTGATCATCTCCGGCTCGAAGATGGGGCGCAGTTTTATCATTTGATGTTTCCTTTTTGGTTGTGTTGTAGGGGAGGGGCTCTGCTCCTCCCGCCATAACGGTTAGCCGTGCATTTCGGTTGGGTTTAGGGGCGAATTCTATATTCGCCCGACCTCGTCCGTCGTCGTATATTTCGAGCGGATATTGATTCCGCCCCTACACCATCACACCCCCGGTATCGGAATTACATCATCGGGAAGAACTCCCCCCTCCGGTGCCGGTGTCGGTGTCGGTGTCGGTTCCGGTGTCGGCTCGGGTGGCGCCGGGTAGACGTTGACCGGGATTGAAATTACAGATTTACTGTCGGGGGTGCTGTACACTATCTCCAGCATGATCTCGCCCACCGCCGTTGCGGTGAAGGATATGCCAACGTGTGTAGAATCGGTATTGGTTACCGGTTTGGTGATAGCGCCGGTGGTGAGGAAATTGTTGTACCTTATTACAGAATCAAAGGTAAATCCGTTTTGATTTATCGGCACCGAAAACGAATAGTTCGGCTGGTCTAAATAGACGTTGATATAATCCGGCAGATTGAGGTTTAAAGAATTTGATGCTAAGCTTTTTTTCACCGTTATTCTGGCGGTATTGGAATATGCCACCTGTTCGCCGTTTATCATGACAGAGCAGTAGTAGTCGTAAATGCCGGGTGCACCGGTGGGTGGGGTGTAGCTGTTTGAATACGCCCCAACAATTATATAGTGCTTGCTGCCGATTATCCTGAACCATGCATACTGTAGGTACGGTTGCAGTGATGCATCGCTTGCCGACGCACTCACCGTGAGCGGTGCCGCGGTTTGTTGTGCTTCGTATGTCGCGGACTGTGGGTGGCTTGTCACCGTCACCGTCACATCCGCCGCCCCCTCGTCGGTCTCGTCGTCGGTCTGTGTATCGTCGTCGGTCTCGTCGTCGGTATCTTCCTGTGTCTCGCCGTCGCCCTGCGTATCATCGGTATTGTCGTTCGGTATGGTTAATAGATTGGAGGTTATCACCAAAACTTTATATGGGATTCCGTCAATAACTTCGGTGGTAGCAGTCTTGTTCGGATTTTCATCTATGTTATCGAAATAGTTGAAAATCGAACTAAAAGCATCGCTTTTATACCCACTGAATTTCAAGGTGGCATAAACATCTTTGCCCTTTAAACTCTCAAAATCATCGACAGCGATTGTCTGCTCCACCTTGTGTTCCTGAATTTTAACAGATACCGTCTCGATTTCCACGCTCGCGCCGCCCTCGTCTATATAATAGAGATAAATATCCGCAGGGAAAGTGTTCAAGTTCGCCAAATCTTTGGCATTTACAAAAAATGAATCGTTGCCGGTGAGTGTCAACTCTACGGTGCCGCCTACCGAAATTGATAAATCACTTGCTTCAGGACAACCTGTCATAAAAACAACCAACAGTATCATCACGCCGAGGCGAGCGATTATCCTGCGCAGGGGGGATGGGTTGCGTTTAAATAATTTAATATTCATATCTCAAACCTCATATTATGTGTATATTTATTTTATATTAAAATATAATTTTTGTCAATTTGGGGTCGTACCGCCGGACGTGCACAATTGAACGGTGTTAGGAACCGACCACGGTACCGCCGAAACCGTAGGGGCAACCCTCCTTACGACATCACATATATAAAGATGGATTTTATTTCTTCGCACTATTCCTCAGCGCGATAACCTCCGAGGGTTTGAGCTCTCGCAGTTTGCCGGGTTGTAGCATGGCGAGCTTGACAGGTCCTACCGCCTTGCGTGATAGGCGCGCGACCTGTAGTCCCACCGCCGAGCACATGCGCCGTATCTGGCGGTTGCGCCCCTCTTTAATAGAGAATTCCAGCACCGTGCGCTCCGGCTCGTCCACCAAGACCTTGACCGAGCAGGGCTGTGTCTTGATTCCATCGTCCAGCACCACGCCGGTTGCGAGCTGTAACACCTGCTCCTCGTCGGCATGGGGGGTGACGGTGACGCGATAAAGCTTTTTCACCCCGTGTGACGGGTGGGTCAAAAGATTGGCAAAACCGCCGTCGTTTGTGAGGAGTAAAAGCCCCTCGCTGTCCTTGTCGAGGCGACCTATAGGGAAGACACGCACCGGAACTTCGCAAAGAAGATCCTTGATAGTCCGTCGTCCTAACTCGTCGCCCAGCGTCGTGATATACCCTCTCGGCTTATTGAGCATGTAATAATAAAACTGACTGCGGCGGGGTATATGCACCCTTTTGCCATCCACCATCAGCACTATTTTTTGCGGGTCTACCTTGTCGCCGATGTGCGCAGGGTGCCCGTTGACCTTGACCTTGCCTGCCGACACCAGCTTTTCCGCCTCACGACGCGAGCACACGCCCAGCTCCGACATCAACTTTTGTATTCGTACATCAGCCATCCGTTTTCTCTTCCTTTTTTTTGTTAATCATGCCGTTAATTTTGTCCATAAACTCCGGCATCATGGCGAGCAGACGGTCGATGCTGTTGGAGGTGTCGGCGAGCTGTAACAGCTTGACATCGTTCTCACTGCAGACCAAAAAACCGACCGGCACGACGGAAACACCGGCGCCGGAACCGCCGCCGAACTTCTCCGCCACCGTCTTTGTTGGTATATCACTTCCGCCCGAGGCAAAGCCGACGCTGACCTTGGATATGGGAAGTATGACGGTGCCGTTCGCCATGGTTATGGGGTTGCCGATGGTGGTGTTGCCGTCCACCATCTCGGAAATCTGTTTTATTGCAACGTTAACAAGATCGACCGTAGGATGTTGTGTCATGATGCTTTTTGTTCCTTTCTTTTTTGGGGGGTGTTTCTCCTCTTTTTGGGGCGTTTTTGACGCTCGCTATTCATCTCACCTAAAAACCAAACTGCGGTTATCAGCAGTGGTAGAATCGAGGTGGTGACGACGGCGCGAACCTCCCCTTGAAATCGCTCGTCACCGGTGTAGTTCGGTAGGAATTCCACCTTTTTAAAGCCAAAATCAAACGGCGGTGTGAGGGTCGCGACTGCCGAGTTGAATATCGCATAGTATCGCCCGACCGTGATCGCCGCCGCCGCCGCGTCCTTGCCCTTTGCATACCATACTATATATATGTCACGGAACTTTATGGCGGCGATGACACGATACATAATCTCCGGTATACGTGACAAAATAGGCTCTATCGTCCGGTAAACTTCAAGGGGGCTCTTTTTGCTCCCATCTTTATCGCGCAAAATTTTGGGCAGTTCTTTCTTGACCTCTTCCTCGGTCGCTTTTTCTACCTTCTTAGCCTCTTTTACCGCCTTTTTTTGCACCTTTTTTGACCCGAGAGGGAGCGGTATATCAAAAAATCCAACACGTATCGAAAGTTTAAGCTGAGCAAACCCACCGTCATAATGGACACGAATGCCGAGGGGGATTATCAGCAAAAGGAGGATTATTAGGAGTATTATTAGAACTATAATCATGTTTGTACCAGTTTATTAGTGAATAATGAATAGTTAAGGTATCGCCTGTCGGCGGTGATTTATATTGTCTGAAAGCAAGAGTTAGTTCATTGTTTTTACAAATAAAAAAGGCGAAGCCGTTTCCACAACTATTCACTATTCACTATTAGCTATTCACTGAATAGGCTCTCCTCACTCGAAAGACTCGGCAGTTCTTCAAGCGAAGATAGACCGAATGTCCGCAGAAAAACGTCGGTCGTGCCGTAAGCAATCGGTCTGCCCGGCAGGTCGAGACGACCCTGCTCCTCGATAAGTCCCTTGTTCGCAAGGGTGGATATGCCGGAGGTGGAGTCCACACCGCGCACCTGCTCCACAAAAAGTCGTGAAACCGGCTGATTATAGGCAATCACCGCCAGTATTTCCAGTGCAGAGGGGGAGAGTGGCATATTGCGACGCCTGTCCATAATCTCGGTCACAAAGTTCGCGTAGGCGTTGTTGGTTGCGAGTTGCCAACGGTCTTCGTACTGCAAGAGGACTATTCCACGGTCATCCTCTGCATAGCTATCTTTGAGCTGTGTGAGTAGGAGACTTGCCACCGAGGCCTCGATATCTAAAACTTCGGCAAAGCGCGCCGCCGCCACCGGTTCGGCACAGGCGAACAGCATCGCCTCTATTGCACCTTTATATTGTTTAACGTCCAACGTCATCTCCTTTTATACCGATAAACTTCACCCCACCGTTTTTCGCTATCTTTATACTGCCGTCGTGCAACAGTTCTAAGACGGCGAGGAAGGTTGCGACCGACTCGCTACGGTCCTCACTGTGGCGAAAGAAGTCGATAAGTCGCCCCGCTTTTTTTCGCAGACTGGTCACGATATGCCGTATTCTGGAGGACACCGACACCATCGGTTTTGTCACTATCGGGTCGAACTGCTCCTCGGTCGGCATACGGCGCACACCTTTACCCATAACTACACTATGGGCATGACAGAGCTCATGTATACTGTGTTTTATACGATAGGTGCTGTCAAGCTCCACCTCGGCAGGCATTCTAACCACATGAAAAATACCCTGCGAGATACACCCGAGTTGCACCGAAACCTGTTTGCATAGGGCATACTCCACTAATCGTCCGGTCAGCTCGCGCTCCAGTCGCTCCCCCTCGTCACTGCGTGGGAGGAGATGGAGTGATTTGAGGTAGACAAGTTGTGCCGCCATCTCGATAAACTCGCTCGCCACCTCCAAACGGTGCTCCTGCATTCCACCGATAACCTCGAGATAGTGGTCGATAAGGGCGATTAGGTCGATGTCGAAAAGGCTCATCTTCTTTTTCGCGACAAGGGCAAGCAGTAGGTCAAGAGGACCTTCAAAGTCGTTTGTTTTAAAGGTTAATTCGGTCATAGCACCCCGAACAGTAGGTCTATAAATCGAGTGATAAGGTCGAAAAAGTTAAATATTAAGCCGGTCAAAAAACTCAGCGGTGCGTCTAAAATTCCGGTCATGAGCACCACGAACAGCCCGAGGAAGATATAGCGCTCGTACTGCATCAGCTTAAAATAATATCTCTCCGGCAAGAACAGGTTAAATATTCTCGAGCCATCAAACGGAGGTATCGGTATGAGATTGAATATGGCGAGCATGATGTTGATCTGCGCCATGGAAATAAAGATGATGTAGAGGGTGTTCAGGAGCATTGCGGACGGATCATACCCGCCGGAAAACATAAACACCTTTGCCAAGATTATCGACGCGAGCGCAATAAGCAGGTTGGAGGCAGGACCTGCCGCCGAGGACAGCGCCATGCCGAGCTTGCGGTCGCCCTTGAAATTGTAAGCGTTGATGGGCACCGGTTTTGCCCAACCTATACCGGCAAGAATCATGCAAAGGCTGCCGATAAGGTCAAAGTGCACCGCCGGATTGAGCGAGATACGCCCCTGTGAGCGCGCGGTGTTGTCGCCGAGCTTAGACGCGGCGAGTGCGTGCGCCGATTCATGGATAGGAATCGCGGTGAGCAGAACTATGGCGCGCACAAGATATTCAAAGATAATACTGTTTGTCAAGACTTTTTCCTTTTATATATACTTCCCTATATTAAAGTATAACATAATTTGATAAAATGGCAAGGGGTAAAAGGGGTTTAGATTGTGAAAGTTTATAGAATTTGTGATTGGTGCGCCAATAAATGATCAACCAACTGCCGCGCACTTCTCCCCGATTTGCCGTGGTGGGACATCTCCCATCTGTTGGCGGCGAGGGTGAGCTCCTCATCGGTCATGGATATCCCCTCACGACGGGCGAGCGTTTTCACCATTTCGGTGTACTGCGCCCTGTCGGGGGTGTCGAAGAATATACTCTCGCCAAAGCGCGCCGCGAGCGAAAGTTTTTCCTGCACTGTGTCACCGCCATGCAGACTATCACGGTCGGCGAACTCTTCCTTTATAATGTGTCGTCGGTTGGAGGTGGCATAGATAAGCATGTTGCTCGGCTTTTTTTCAAGACCGCCTTCTATGACCGCCTTAAGATATTTATAGTCCACCTCAAAGTCCTCGAAAGACAGATCATCCATAAAGACAATAAAGCGGTAACGGCGCACCCTCACAGTGGCAATCAGGTCGTTGAGATGGCGCAGGCGGTGTTTTTGCAGCTCAATAATGCGCAGACCGCGCCCGGAATATTCGTTTAAAAGTGCCTTGACCGACGACGATTTGCCGGTGCCGGCACCGCCGAACAAAAGGCAGTTGTTGGCAGGTCGCCCCTCCAAAAATGCCTTGGTATTGCGGCGCAGTTTATTCTTTGCAATGTCATAACCGACAAGGTCGTCAAAACGTATCTTGTCGATATTCTTTATCGGCTCAAGGCATGTTTCTCCTACACGAAATGCACCGTAAAGTGAAAACTCACCTACGCCGTAATTCTTATAATACCGGCATAAACTCTCCCCGAAGACGGACGGAGTATCGGCGGTCGCAAGCTCTTTTGCAAGCTCGCTTAACCTCGTTGAAACCTCGACATCGACAATTCGCTCGCCGTTTGAGGGGGTGTAGGATAAAACCGTGTCCGGCAGACAGTCTATCGAGGTTTTAAACATTCCCCATATCTTTTTGAAATCCATCTCGGCAAGTCCTGTGATACCGCTGTCCGGCACGTCACGCATCTCATAGGCGAGAGAAAATCGATTTTCGTCCATGACAAGTAAAAAGGTGAGATAACAATGCCAAAGGTTGCCAAAAAGCCCATAATTATCGCACAGTTCAACAAGCTCCGACATCGCCATCCATGCATTCTTTGTGGGTTCGGGGGCGGTTAAATCATTGACCACCTTGTTATCGGCGATACCACGATAGAGAATAAGTTCGTCCAAAAGATGTCCTTTCGAAAAAATGGGCGCACACCCACCGGTGCACGCCCAATAATTTTAGTTGTCGATAAGTTTGCCCTTGTCACTCCAACTGTACAGCCCACGAAGTTGTTCGCCGACAGTCTCAAGAGCATGCTCTGCCGAGCGGCGTCTCATAGCCTTGAAGTGGGGCGCGTTGACAGCGTTCTCACCCAGCCAATCTTTTGCGAATGTGCCGTCCTGAATGTCGGTGAGCACCTTTTTCATCGCCTTTTTAGTCTCGTCGGTGATGATCTTCGGTCCGGTGATATAGTCGCCGTACTCCGCGGTGTTGGATACCGAGTATCTCATGCCGGCAAAACCGGACTGATAGATAAGGTCGACGATGAGCTTCATCTCATGAATGCACTCAAAATATGCACTCTCCGGCTCGTATCCTGCCTCGACCAGTGTCTCAAATCCTGCCTGCATCAATGCGGTAACGCCGCCGCAGAGGACTGCCTGCTCGCCGAACAGATCGGTCTCGGTCTCCTCGCGAAATGTGGTCTGCAAAACGCCGGCACGTGCACCACCGATGGCGAGCGCGTAGGCGAGTGCGCGGTCGAATGCCTTGCCGGTCTCGTCCTGATGGACGGCTATGAGCGACGGCACGCCCTTGCCCTCGACATACTCACTGCGCACGGTATGTCCCGGACCTTTCGGGGCGATCATGGTCACGTCGACACCCTTGGGCGCGACAATCTGACCGAAGTGGATAGCAAATCCGTGGGCAAACATCAGCATGTTGCCCTCTGCAAGGTTGGGTTCGATGCTCTCTTTATATATACCGCCCTGCAACTCGTCGTTGACCAATATCATGATAATGTCCGCTTTTTTTGCCGCCTCGGCAGCGGTGTAGACCTCAAAGCCCTGTTTTTCCGCCTTTGCCCAGGAGCGAGAGCCCTCATAGAGTCCGATGATGACATTACATCCCGACTCCTTAGCGTTGAGCGCGTGGGCGTGACCCTGACTGCCGTAACCGATGACCGCGATGGTCTTGCCCTCCAAAAGTGAGAGGTTGCAATCCTCCTGATAAAAAATCTTTGCCATACTATATCAAATCCTTTCTATTTATATTTTACTGCTAAATATTATAACATAATTTTCGAGTGAATACAAGCAAATTTTCATCTATTTTCGCCTCTCCTTTATATATTCGTTCGGTGAGCGTCCATAGTGCCGTTTGAACATGCGAGAAAAGGCGTAGATGTCGGCGTAGCCACAGGTTGTCGCCACCCTGCCGGGTGACAGACCGTACACGCTCATCAGCTCCGCCGCCTTGGCAAGGCGCACCGATGAGAGATATTGGTGGGGTGACATACCGATCGTTTGTTTGAACAGCGTGCTGAAGTAAGAGCGGTTGAGGTGCAGGCGGTCGGCAAGCTCCGCCACCGATAGCGAGTTTGCAAACTCCGTCTCGATAAAGCTCACCGCCATGCGCACCGCGTCGCCTGCGTCCTGTCGGCTTGCCTGCTCATACATGCGCGCAAAAAGCTGCCAAAGACAGCCGCACAGATACGCCTCCCTCCCATACGACATCTCATCACACTTTAACATGCTTTTGAAGAGTGACTGGGCATAAAATATGCGAAAGGTGTCCTTTTTCAGCTGTTCCGGCAACGGTATCTCGGCAGTAAACCCTATCCAGATATACTCCCACGGGTCGTCCTCACTCGCCTTGTAGTAGGTGACCTCCTGCGGTTTTATCACAAAAATATCGCCGACACCGAGGGCATACTCCCGTCCTTTTGTACAAAAAACACCGCTGCCTTTTGTAACATAATGCAATAACCAATAGTTGCGAGCAATGGGGCCGAAACTGTGATTAGGCGTACAGCTCTCACTGCCACATTCCACTATATTAAGCTCTTTGTGGTGCATATTCTTGACCATTATACCGGTGCGTGCCATAAATCTCTCCCTCGGGCTGACTTTTCTACATTATACAACAAAATGCCAAAAATAGCAAACAAAAAACAATTGCTAAATATCAGTTAAATTGTTAAACTGTAGTTGAACCATGGATACACAATGAAAGGATAAATAAATGGCAAAAATTACATTTATGGGTGCCGGTAGCACCATCTTTGCACGCAACGTCCTCGGCGACTGCCTTTGCAGTGATGTGCTTAACGACAGCACCATCGCCCTATATGACATAAGTGCCGAGCGTCTCGCCGAGAGCGCACAGATCATCGAGGCGATAAATCAGAATAAGGGCGGCAAGGCGAAAATCCTGACCTATCATGGTGTAGAAAACCGCAAGGAGGCACTGCGCGATGCAAACTTTGTAGTCAACGCGATACAGATAGGCGGATATGACCCCTGCACCATCACCGACTTTGAGGTGCCGAAGAAGTTCGGTCTGCGTCAGACCATAGCCGACACTCTCGGTATCGGCGGCATCATGCGTACACTTCGCACCATTCCGGTCATGAAAGACTTCGCAAATGACATGGAGGAGGTCTGCCCGAACGCATGGCTGTTAAACTACACAAACCCAATGTCCATGCTCACCGGTTACATGTTGCGCTACACCGGAGTAAAAACCATCGGTCTGTGTCACAGCGTGCAGGTTTGCAGTGAACATCTGCTTAAAGCCCTCGGTATGGAGGACAAGCTGGAAAATCGCCGCGAGCTTATTGCCGGTATTAACCACATGGGTTGGCTGTTAAAGATTGAGGATAGGTTCGGCAACGACCTCTACCCCGAAATTCGTCGCCGCGCGAAGGAGAAAAACGCCACCGAGAAGCATGACGACATGGTGCGCTATGACTATATAGAAAAGTTCGGCTACTACTGCACCGAGTCCAGCGAGCACAACGCCGAGTACAACATGTTCTATATAAAGGACAAGTATCCCGAGCTTATCGAGCGTTTTAACATTCCGCTGGATGAGTACCCGCGCCGCTGTGTTGAGCAGATTGCAAACTGGGCAAAGGATAAAGAGGATATCGCGAAGAACGGCGTGCGCACCCACGAGCGCAGTCATGAGTATGCGTCCTATATAATGGAAAGTATGGTCACAAACACCCCATACGAGATCGGCGCGAACGTGCTCAACACCGGTCATCTCATCTCCAATCTGACCGCCGAGGCATGTGTCGAGGTTCCCTGCCTTGTCAACGGTAGTGGCATCAGCCCCACACGCGTCGGTGCACTGCCGGTACAGCTTGCGGCAATGAATTCCACCAACATTAATGTGCAGTTGCTGACCATCGAGGCGGCGGCTACCCTGCGCAAGGAGCACATCTACCAAGCGGCGATGATGGACCCCCACACCGCAAGTGAGCTGAGTGTCGACGAGATATACAAGATGGTGGACGAGCTTATCGAGCGTCACGGCGACTGGTTGCCTAAATACAAATAAATAACAAAAAAGCACGGATATTACAAATTACGCTCGGCTTTTTCATTTTGTTTTATATTTTTAAGGGGTATAATCATATCATAGGGACTATGCCCCTAACGAAATATTTGGAGGAATGTAACGTATGAAAAAGCTATTGGCACTACTTATGGCATCGTTGATGCTGTTCTCCTTTGCGGCGTGCGCAGCACCGGCAGAGGAAGCCCCCGCAGAGGATACCCCTGCAAGTGAAGCACCGGCAGAAGAGGGCGGCGAAGAGGCTGCACCTGCCGCCGCAAGCGAGCTTGATCTCTATGTCTACTATGCAGACGCTAACGTCGCTACCGTGGACGCTACCCTCGCATCCCTTGCAACCATCTACCCCGACCTGACCATCAATATCGAGCACCGCACCGACTCGGATGGCGCTGTCCTTAAGACAAGAGCCGCTGTCGGCGAACTTCCGGACATGATGGAGGTTAGCGGAACATTGGTCGACGTGTTCTCGGAGTCCGATGATCTTGTTGTGCTCAACGACGCAGCAGAAGAATTCGGTCTTTTTGACATGTTCAACGAGGGCGCATTCGACGCAAAAGTTAGCGCCGATGGCAACTACTATGTTCTTCGCCCCCACGTTCCGGAGGCGGCACTGATGTTCTACAACATCGAAGTTTTCGAGACCTACGGTTTAGAGGTTCCGAAAAACTATGACGAGTTTAAGGTTGTTGTCGAGACTCTGGCATCTAACGACATCATCCCGCTTGCACTGTTCGCGCAACAAAAATGGCCGGGTCTGCAGATGTATGATCAAGCTATTATCGGTAGTGGTGAGCCCCTTGGACTGATGGGTCTTGAGGACGGCACAACCTCTATCACCGACGAGGCATATGTCTCCGCTGCCAACAAGATCAGCGAGCTTGTCTCTCTCGGACTTATCGGTTCCGGCGCACTCAACACCAACGCAAGCCAGGCTTTCGAGCTTATCGGCACAAATCAGGCAGGTATGCTTGTCAACGGCGCATGGTTCTTTAACGATGCCGCAGCAGGCGGATACGCCGACAACATCGGCTACTTTGAGTACAACCCATTCACCGATGCCGGCAATGAAGAGGCAACCCACTTCACAATCTCCGGCGGTATGGGCGAGCCGGGCGGTTGGGGCGTTAGCGCCAAGAGCGAGAACGCAGCATTCGCAACCGAAGTACTGATGGACTACATCGTAGAGTATGAAAAAGCAAAGGCTGTCAACGGCGGCATGACCGTTCTTGTGGATGCTCCGGCACCCACCACCCCACGTGCAGCTTCCTACGACCAATACATTAACAATCTTGCAAACATCGAATCCACCAGCAAATACGAGTGGTCGCTTACAAGCCAGGAACTCATAGTTGCACTGGAAGATCAGAGCGAACTTTTGCTAACCGGCACATATCAGGCAGCAGACTTTATCACAGACCTTGAAGAAATGATAGCAGACGCTTTGGCAGAATAGTTAAAAATGTTACCGCTGAGGGGGTCATAATCCCCCTTTGGCGGTAAATTTAAGAAAGGAAGACCTCCTTATGACCAACCCGTTATTTAAAAGAAGTAAGGTTGCGCTTGTCGTTTTTGTCGCCCCTGCCTTACTCATCTACACACTTTTAATTATTGCTCCGCTCGTGCAGTCCTTTTTCATGAGCTTTACCGAGTGGGACGGCGTTAATGAAGCGACATTTATCGGAATTGAGAACTACATAGAACTTGCAGACTCGCGAGACATCGGTGTTGCCATCCGCAACAGTCTCATCTACTCCGGCGTTTTGACCGTGTATCAGATCGGTCTTGCCACCTTCTTTGCCTACTGCATAGTCAACCTGCAAATTAAGGGTAAGACTATTTTTAAGGACATATTCTTCTTCCCGGTGCTACTATCGGTGTCGGTCGTTGCACAGCTTTGGATATCCATCTATCACGGTGACTTCGGTCTTATCAATCAGCTCGCCGAGAGTATGGGCATCGACTGGCAACAAACCTGGCTGAACGAACCGATAAAGGGCATCATTGCCATCGTCATCGCCGACGCATGGAAAGGCATGGGCTACCATATGCTCATTATCTACGCCGCCATGAAAAACGTCCCCGGTGTCTATTATGAGGCCGCCACCATCGACGGTGCAAGCAAGGCACGCCAGTTTTTCAACGTCACTCTTCCGCTTGTCGCACCGACCCTGCGCGTATGTTTTGTCATGTGTATCACCTTCGGTTTTCGTGCGTTCGAGATGATATTCCTTATGACCGCAGGCGGTCCCGGCAACTATACCACCACCATGTCCATCATGATGTACGACGGTCTTTTTAAACTTCAAGAATACGGCTACGGCTCTGCCATCGCGGTTGTCATTGTTGTCATATGCGTTGGAATGATGCTTATCATCAATCGACTCACACGCCGCTTTGAAGTAGAATATTAAGAAAGGATTATGATTATGAAAAAAGTTAAATTTAGTCCTTTCCGTGGGTTGATATACCTTATTTTGACCGTATATGCCGTGCTCTGTCTGTATCCGGTCATATGGATGGGATTTTATTCCCTTAAAGACAACGAAGAAATTTTTATTACCAACCCGTTCGGTCCACCGATAATCCCAAGATGGGAGAACTATACACAGGCACTCAACCAGTTCGACATCGGTCTTTATTTCATGAACAGCGTCTATGTCGCCATCTTTTCCATGTTTTTTGGCATACTTTTTGCGCTGATGTTCACCTACGTCGTTGCAAGGGTTAAAAATCGCAAGATGAAGTCGGCACATGCCTACATCATGGCCGGTATGTTCATCCCCATTCAGGCTATCATGACACCATTGGTTGTCATGGTGCGCACACTCGGTTTCACCAACACCCTTTGGTCGCTTATTATCCCATATATTGCGCTCAGCTTTCCCTTTGCGGTGATGGTGCTCTATGGTTTTTATGTCAGTTTGCCCATGGAGTTGGAGGAGTCGGCGTATATGGAGGGTGCAGGTTTTTATCGGACATATTTCCAGATAATCCTGCCGCAGATGAAGTCCGCAATATCGGTTTTGCTTATCTACCAGTTCATGACCAACTGGAACGAGTTCAGCCTTGCGCTTATACTTATTACCGACAACGACCTTAAAACATTGCCGCTCGGTCTCGCAGGATTTTACGGCATGTTCTCCACCGAATGGGGTCCCATCGGTGCGGCGCTGGTCATCGCGAGTGCTCCGGTTGTTATACTCTATCTCTTCTTCAGCAACAGGGTGAGCGAATCCATGGCTCTGACAGGACTTAAGAATTAGCACGGACTTAATACATTGATGAAAACCACGATCCGCAACAGAATAACCAAAACTTTTATAACATTCTTTTTGGTGTTAATTGTTTGCGTTGTTGCGGTGATACAAATTATTTACCGCGAACTCTCCCTTGAGAGTTATGCACAGGCACACAGATATGAAAGCGTCTCGGTGGCAAATGCCATCGAGACGATTCATGCAAATATAACAAATGAATGCAACAACCTGATTTTTACCCTTAACGACACACTGCACCAACAGACGGGGCCACAGTACCCCGATTTTTTCAGTAGCTACACCTCCGCAAAGGTTCGCACCTCGTTTGAGAGCAGTTTTTTAAAGCTCCCTTACGCCACGAGCATTGCGGTTTTATATAATAATGGCGACCTATACCTCGTCAACAACGACTCAAGACTTTTGTTGATGCAGGAGCTTGACAATGCAGTTGAAAGCCTGCGGGATAACAATATAACCACCACCGGAAAATGGCTTTTAAACGGTGAACTGGACAGCAATATTTTTGGTGGAGGTCTGCGATATGCAAAATCTCTTCGAGAGATAGGCTCCAACATCACACTCGGCTACATAGTCATCACGCTTAGCGAGGAGGATTTTTATCACGCTTATACTAAAGATGCAACGCTGGAAAATTCCGGTTATCTTTTAACAAGCGACGGGCTTATCGTCAGCGGTGACGACCGTGAGAAGATTGACATGCTGTCATCACTTTCCTACGATGAAGCACTCCAACACAGTAAATCCGTTATCGATAAATATAACGATGACAACGGAATGTTAAAACAAAGATACACCGTCAATAATTTCGAGCTCCTTTCGGAGTATGATATCGGCGCGGACATGGCGAATATAAGCACCATAACGGTCATCATTGTTTTTGTTGCGATTGTGGTCATGCTGTTTTTATACATCGCGGTGGTCGCCCTGTCCCGACATATCGCAAGCCCTATAGCCACCCTCTCCGCACACATGGTGCGCACGCCGAATGAACTGCCGCAAAAGCTCACCGACCGCTCCAGATACCATGAGACAGATCTGCTTATCGACAGCTATAACATGATGATAGACCAAAACCATCAGCTCTTTTTAAGCATCGGTGAGGAAAAACGCGAGCGTCGCCAGCTGGAGATGCGGCTGTTGCAGGCGCAGATAAAACCACACTTTTTGTACAACACCCTCGACACCGTCTACTGTCTGAACGGCATGGGTCGTGTGGAGGAGGCAAACTTTGTAATCAAGGCACTCGCCGGCTACTATCGCCTTGCCCTCTCTCACGGCGCGGAGCTGATCTCGCTCAAAAAGGAATTTGAGGCGGTAGAGCGATACCTTGAAATTCAATCGGTGCGATATAACGACACCCTGTCCTATAATATAGAACTCCCGTGTGAACTCGACGAAATAATTATACCAAAGCTCACGCTACAACCTCTTATAGAAAACGCGATATACCATGGCATAAAACCAACCCACCGAAAAGGGAATATACAGCTCTTTGCGCAAATTGAGGGGGAGTTTGTCGCCATCTCGGTCAAGGACGACGGCATGGGCATGACGGATGAGCGGTTTTTGCAGTGTATAAACGGTGAGGTGGACGACAAGGATGAATACGGTTTTGGGCTGAAAAACGTTGTCGATCGCATACGACTTTTCTATGGAGAAAAGGGGAGGGTCGAGCATGTAAAGGTGCAAAGCGGTTGCCATCTTATACTGCATCTGCCAAGATTTATGGAAAAAGAGGACGAGCAAAAAGGGGCGGTTTTATGATATACAGTGTCATACTGGTGGATGATGAAAGTATTTTTCTCGAGTTTATGCAAAAGGTCATCGACTGGGAGGGGCAGGACTGCGAAATAGTCGCCACCGCAAAAAGTGGTGAGGAAGCCCTTGAAAAGATAAAAGAGTTACAGCCGGACATAGCCTTTATGGATATCAGCATGGCGAGCATGAACGGGCTTGAGGTTTGCGAACAGCTCAAAGCTCTTGACATACCGACCGAGGTTGTTATAACTACAGCACACGACAACTTTCGCTATGCAAGGCAGGCGATAAAGCTGGAGGTATCGGACTATCTTTTAAAGCCCTTTAATGCGGAGGAGTTGTTGCACTCACTGAGGATAGCACAGTCCGCCGTCACAAAACTGCGTGAAGCACACATCACCGCACGAGAAAATGCACTTTTTCGCATGGTGGAAAATATTGAGATAGATTCCTCCTACGGTATCGACGATATGGAGGTGTTTATCGACCACTTTGAGCGGGCGGAGTATGACCTCGTCGACATCGATATAATCAAACTGTTCGGCGTCAATAATGAGGGGATTTTTTCCTTTCAATACGCCCTGTCGGTCTACCACACCTTGGTTGTCACCGTGTATAACCGATATCAAAATAACATCAAATCGAACCGCTCCGACTTTATAAAAAAACAGTTGCTCATTGCAAATCGCCTCAACGACTGCTCCACCGCACAGCAGCTGAGCAGTGTGTTGCGTGAAAGTGTGTTTGAACTGCTAAGTGACTGTATGCCGACACAAAAAAGTGGCAAAAAGCAGATTTTGGTGCAAAGGATAGAGCAGTTTCTGCGCGACAACTATCAAAATACCGGATTGACGGTGGACGACATCGCAAGAGAGCTGTATTTTGAAAACAGCTATCTGCGCCGAACATACAAATCAATAACCGGTATGACCATTATAAACCGTCTGGAGGAGATACGCCTATCAAGGGCGAAAGAGCTGTTAAAATTAGGTGAAATTGTGCAGAGTGAAATTGCAGAGCTGTGCGGATTTTCCGATCAATATTATTTTAGCAAGCGGTTTAAACAGGTCTGCGGTGAGACCCCGTCGGAATACCGAAACAGGGTGTCACAGATTAAACAAAACGTATAAACAGGGAGTGTATCAATGTCAAAAAATGAACGGGATTATCTGCGAGAGCTTGCAAAAAAACAGTTGGACTATGCAATGCTACCCACAACGCAGGAAAAAATTAAAAGATGGTACGACCACAACAATCTCAAAGGTGAGCAACCGATGGTGGTGATGGAGGTGCAGAGTTTTTGGGGTGAAATATTGCCCGATTTGCAGTGCACCGACCCGAAAATGCGTGAGCTGGAACTCAAACTGATAAGAAGTCTCACCGCATATGAGCTTATCGACGACGACCGTGTCATCCCCGACTTTTTTCCGGTCGAGGTTAGTATCAATCGAAAGATGTGGCAACAAGGTGTGGAAAAGACCTATGCCGACGACGGTCTGGGCTATCACATCGAGCCGATACTCGAGGATCTCGAAGAGGATTTTGAGAAGTTAAAACCCACCATAAACACCTTTGATGCCGAAAAAACGCGCCTTGATATCGCCTTTGCACAGGAGACGCTCGGCGACATCCTGCCGATAAAAAAGGTCAACACCCTCAATCACTGGGAGTTTGGCATAACCCAGATGGTGGTTGACCTGATGGGCATGGAGAATATGTTTGTCTCCATGGTGACGACACCGGATGAATTTAAAGCCCTCATGCAATATGTAGTGGACGACCTTATCCGCCTATTGCGTTTTGAGGAGGAGAATGACATACTGTTCCTCAACAATGGCAACGACTATATGGGCAGTGGCAGCTTTTGTTTTAATAACGAGCTAATGGGCGACGGTGGCAGGGTTAAGAGCCACCACGTTTGGGGGCACCTCAACTCTCAGGAGACGGTCGGCGTATCACCCGAAATGTATAAGGAGTTTATTTACCCCTACTATCTTGAGTTATCAAAGCAGTTTGGACTATTGTACTACGGCTGTTGCGAGCCGGTGCACGACTTTTTTGATGACTGTGTCGAAAACTATCACAATCTGCGCAAAGTATCCATATCCCCTTGGTGCGACGAGGAGATAATGTCCCAAAAACTCACCGACAGGGACATAATCTATTCAAGGAAGCCGTCCCCGAACTTCATCGGCATAGAAAAAGAGTTTGACGACATTGCATTTCGAGAGTACATAGCAAAAACGGCGCGCCTGACTAAAAATTGCAAAAAAGAGGTGCTTTTTAGAGATATATACCGCCTTAACGGCAATAAAGAGAAGTTAAACCGCGCCGTGCAGATAGTGCGCGAGGAATTTTTAAGATAATCAAGAAAATGTAGAAAGGAAATAAAATGCTCTACTGTGAAAATTTTGACGCTATAACAAAAAAACATGCCGAATTTTGGGCGAGGGAAAATCACGACCGCCCAGTTCTCAGCATAATCGCACCGAAAGACGGCGCAAAACCCGACCCTATATCAAACCACGCGACACTCAAAGAGCGATGGTGCGATGTTGAATTCCTTCTGAAATGTGCCGAACATAAGATGCAAAACGTATATTTTGCAGGCGATGCACTGCCGCAACACTGGGCAAACCTCGGGCCCGATATCTTCGCCGCGCTCTATGGCACCGAGCTGGAGTTTGGGGAGGACACCAGTTGGGCGGAGCCGTTTATGACCGATGATGACGTGGAAAATTTCACCGGTATTTCGCTGAAAAAGGACGGTGAATACTACAAAAAGATTAACGAGATGACCACGGCGCTCACCGAGTATGCACGGGATAAGTTTATTGTCGGTGTGACCGACCTGCACCCCGGTGTCGATGCCTTGGTCGCCATGCGTGGTCCGCAGGAGCTGTGTATCGACACCCTCGACAATCCCGAGTTTTTCTGCAAGGGCGCTTTTGCCCTTCTGGACGGATTTAAGGAGGTTTATGACGACCACTATGCCATCACCTCAAAATATCAGGGCGGCACCACCAACTGGATGGGGATATGGCACCCGGGGCGCTGGTATGTGACCAGCTGTGACTTCTCCTGCATGATAAGTGAGCAGATGTTTGAGGATTTTGTCATACCGGAGCTTGTTGAGGAAATAAAGTTCCTCGACGCGAGTGTCTATCATCTCGACGGGCCGGACGCACTCAAACACCTCGACCGACTGTTGCAGATAAAGGAGCTCAAAGGCATACAGTGGGTATACGGCGCCGGTCAACCTACCGCTGTGCACTGGATTGATGTTATTAAAAAGATACAAAATGCGGGCAAATCGGTGCAGATCAAAGCCGAGCCTTTCGAGCTGAAAACCCTGCTGGAGCTGGTGCCGCCGGAGGGCGTAATGTACTGTATCGACGCCGAGAGTGAAGATCAAGCACGGGAGTTGGTTGCAATGGCGGATAAATTTCGGTACAAGCCATAAATTCGATACTGAAGTAATATAAGATAACGCACTTTTTATTGTAATAGTGTGAAATTTGTGTATAAAACGCGCGAATACACATCACTGTCGTTTTTTGTCATATAAGCTGTTGACCTCAATAATAATGTGATGTATAATTAAAGAGGGAAATTCGTTTTTATAACGATGAAATATATTATAGTCACTTAACTTGAAATCCACCACATCTTGGCGGCAGAAATTCCATCTATCATAATTGTCATTATGACAATTAGTTGTCTGTCAATCGGAATACGAAAGTATGTTTCGGTTTTGCCAGTGGCAAAATTAACAATCCTGTGGATTGTTAAAGGAACCGCGCGTAGCGCACGTATCCTCCGCCTTGATAGGTGAAAATTCTGCTCGCCAATCTGTAGCGTTTTTCAAATTAATTGACTATACAAAACAAACTAAATTAAAATTGAAAGGAACGACGGTCTACATGAAAAACATGAAAATTCGCACCAAACTGATAGGTTCGATTGCTATTATTGTGGCATTGCTGACCATTACATCGTTTGTGACGGTGTCGACACTCAACTCAACAAACGACTCACTTAGTGTTATTGGCAATGAAAACTTGCCGGATATTGTACTCCTTTGGGAGACACAAACCGGGCTGAATGCGCTCAAAGCCTCCATGGCAGGCGCCCTCATGTCTGAGACGACGGAGGATACATTGAGGTTGCTGGATCAGGCGACCGCCGAGGCAACACATGCAATTGAGATGATAAATGAATATAAATCCGGTTACTCCGGCAGCCAGAGTGATTTTGCAACGTTAAACACCGCTTTGGATCAGGCGGCTGCTTTGCGTGCCGAGATTGTATCCCTTGCAGAGGCGAACATCCCGGAGGATTCCGCTCGCGCGTTCGTCATGCTTACTGATGAATACTATCCCGTACTTAACACCGTTTTTGATGAAATAGCCAAGTTTAGTGACATTGAGGACACAGCGGCGAGCACCGCCGTCACCTCCGCCGCCGAGATGACCGAAATAATCGCAATGGTGGTTTACGGTGCGATTATATTCAGCCTAATATTCAGTGCAGTTGTGGTAGTTATACTTGTTAAAGGAATTCTCACACCGGTGGGTGAGCTGACAAAAATCTCGGAGCAGATATATGCCGGCAACCTCAATATAGAGGTCAATTATGACTCGAACGACGAGTTAGGCTTGGTAGTAAAACAGTTTAAAGAGTCCTGCGACACCATCAACGCCTATATCGGTGACATAACCAAGGTTATGGGCATGTTTGCGGAAAAGAACTTCATAGTTCCGGCTGCAACGGTCCCTTTCCGTGGCGATTTTCAAGCTATAGAAGCATCTTTCAGGAGATTCGGTGACGTAATATCGGATGTGATGGGGCAGATAGGGAATGTTTCCTCTCAGGTTGCCTCCGGTTCCGACCAGGTTTCCACCGGTTCTCAGGCTCTTGCGCAGGGTGCTATAGAGCAGGCAAGTTCTCTGCAGGAACTTGCGGCGTCCATCTCTACCATTACCGAGCAGGTCAAACACAATGCCGCCAACTGTGACAAAGCGGGCGGAATGGCAGCAGGTGTGGTCGAGGCGGTCAACACCAGCAATACGCATATGGAGGATCTCATGACCTCCATGACCGAGATTGAATCCAAGTCTAAAGAGATATCCAATATCATCAAAACAATTGAAGATATCGCTTTCCAGACAAACATCTTAGCGCTCAACGCGGCGGTTGAGGCGGCAAGAGCAGGTGCGGCAGGCAAAGGTTTTGCGGTCGTCGCGGACGAGGTTCGCAATCTTGCCGGCAAATCCGCACAGGCGGCAAAGAGCACAACCGAGCTTATTGAGGGCTCTATCCGTGCCATCGAGGACGGCGCAAATATGGCACGTGTCACTGCGACAGACCTTGAAAATGTTGTTGCCGGCGTAACCAGCACCACGGTCGTTATGGGTGAAATTCAGGAGGCGACTAACGAGCAGGCTATATCCATAGAGCAGGTTAACGTAGGTCTTGACCAGATATCTCAGGTGGTTCAAACCAACTCCGCAACCAGTGAGGAGAGTGCGGCGGCGAGCGAGGAGCTGTTCAGCCAATCCGACATGCTCAAAAATCTGATCTCCGACTTCAAACTCATAGGCGGCAAAGAGAATTTTTCTCAAGGGTCGGTATCATCACCGGTATCGCACACCATGACCGCGGATTACAGCGATAAATATTAAGCAACTTGTTAATTTTTAGGATTGGAACATGCAAATTGTTCCAATCCTTTTTTAAAAAGGAGGTAAAGTATGAAAGATTTAGTCATTGTAGGTGCAGGACCTGCCGGTCTTTCGGCGGCAATATATGCGGTGCGCGCCGGACTTGATATCGAAATATATGAGAGCAACTATGTTGCAGGCGGTCAGGTGCTGTTGACCTATGAGGTGGATAACTATCTCGGTCTGCCCGGCATCAACGGTTTTGACATGGGCATGAAGTTTAAGGAACACGCCGATAAGATGGGTGTGGTTATCAAAACTAAAACGGTTAAATCAATCGAAAAGACCTCGGATGGATTTATTGTAAAAGCAGACGACGAAAATGTCGAGTGTCGGACGGTGTTGATAGCCACCGGTGCGGTCTATCGCAAACTGGGTGTTGAGGGTGAAAAACGCCTTGCGGGCAAAGGTGTGTCTTACTGTGCGACCTGTGACGGCGCATTTTATAAGGGCAAGACGACCGCGGTTGTGGGCGGCAGTTACACAGCGGTTGAGGATGCAATTTATCTTAGCGCCCTGTGTGAAAAGGTGTATTTAATACATCGACGTGACAAACTGCGCGCCGGTTCTTATCTTGAAAAAAAGTTGTTTGAATGTAAAAACGTCGAAATTATATGGAACACTAACGTCCTCGACATTTTGGGGGAGGAACGTGTAAGTGGGCTTAGCCTAAAAAACACCGACGGCAACGAGAGTGAGATATCGACAGACGGAGTATTCATTGCGGTCGGCACCACGCCGGAAACTGCGCTGATAAAGGAGATGGTATCTCTTGACCCCCACGGTTACGTCGTGGCGGACGAGGGGTGTGAGAGCTCGCTCAAAGGGCTTTTTGTCGCCGGTGACCTGCGCACAAAACCTCTACGGCAGATAACAACGGCGGTGGCAGACGGCGCAAGCGCAGTGACCTCGATACGACACGGGCTTTATGGATATTAATGAGGTGAAAAATGAGGAGAATATTTGCAATAACTTTAGCGCTGTTTTCACTCACCGGTTGTTCACTGCTCACCGTTCTAAACACAGCTTCCGATCCGCAAAGCACGCAGGTGACGACTGAAAGTGAGGGTCAAACACAACAACATGAGCAAAATACCGTTGTCCTGAATAGCGATGCCCCATCCTCTTCTCATGACATGACAGACTATGATGTGGAGAGTTTTTTTGCCGAAATGCAGGGATATTGGAACGGTGATGGCGGCAACTTCTTGCTCTTTGAGCGCGATGAGGAGGGTGCGCCCACATATCTTGCCGGGATTTACGAGAGCGGTGGCTTTTTCCCCTATTATATAACAAGTGTCGCGCTTGTCTCAAATGGAGTTTATGAAGTGGGAATATATTCTCCCGAGATCGACACCGGCGAATACATGGGTATAATCGAGGAGCGTGAGGACGTGTTAATTGTCAACTACAGCGGTGACAAGATAGTGCCAATGCAGGTGAACGGCGCCGAATACAGCTTTATTTCATCCGACTTTGACAATGCGTTTGAGGAGTATTTGGCGAGAGAGATGCAGTAAAAATCCTTGCAGTCCAACCGCTACCGCATCTCTCCACGAAGTTTCTCAATAGTCTTTTTCTCAAGGCGTGAGACGTAATTTCCTGTTACAATAGGACTAAACAATAGTGAATCAGTAGAGTCTAAACACTTTAAAAATCACCAAAGAAAGGCTCACAAAAGCTGTCGTCTATGGGTTTTGTGAGCAGAGATTTGTTTGATTTTAAGTGTTTTGACTATAAAGACGATTTCTATGTTTAGTTCTATTTTTTAACCCACGGTTGCAAAAATAATATCGAAATTACTAACTTAAAACAGCATTAACCTTAGCGTAGTAGATACGCAAAAACTTGTTACAGGCAGCAATCATATAGCAAAGATAATGTTTACCCTCGGCATGTTTTTTGTCAATAAAGTTGTAGATAGGTTTATCAACAGGAGAATTTAAAACGTGACAAGAGGCAATCTGAAAAAGGACACGTCGTAAAGGAGCAGAGCCACGTTTAGAGATTTTTCTGCTTTTGATATCAACGGTTCCCGATTGGTAAGGCGGTGCATCAACCCCGTCAAAAGCTACTAAAGAAGAAGCCTTTCTGAAACGAGAAACCTCGCCTATTTCAGCGATTAGTTGGGGAGCGATGGTCTCACCGACACCGTACATTGAGATGACGGTGTCATACTCCGGCAGTTGTTTTGCAAGAGCTGTCATTTCAGTTTTAATCGAAGCCAACGTTTCGCAAATGGATAGCAGTTGAGAAATAGCTGTAGTTACTAAAGCTTTAACCGAGTCGGTGCGTGGGAGCACGCTGACGTGACCACAGGCATCGGCATAAAGCTCAAAAGCCTTTTCCGCACTGTAATTGTAGCCGTTGCGTTTACACCACTTGTGATATCGTTTGGCAAATTCGTTTTGAGAAAGAGAGCAAATGCACTCACAATGCCGAAATTTCTTAGCAAAATTAATCCATTTTTCGTGACCATCCGCCTGTGGTGGGCTGGTAAACAATTTGTTAACATCGGGGAACGTCCTGTCTAAAAGTGAAATCAAATTGTTTTTCAAGGTCTTTCTTAGCTTTGAATATTTATCATACTGGCGGGAAAAAACTCGCAAAGTTGCACGAGTATAATCGGTTGGTAAGTATCGAGGCAGGTCAACCGGTGCAAAAAGGCGAGGTGATAGGATATGTAGGCCAGGCAGGCAATTCCACCGGAAATCATCTGCATTTTGAGGTGATAAAAGATGGGGTGGATGTTGATTCGCTTTTATATTTTAAGTGGTGAAACTGTAATAAATTTCTCAATGCAGAATATGTTTTTAAATTAGTACTTGCATTTTTATTTTTATATGTTACAATACACTTATACGTATGTGTTTGTAGAGAAGATTTATGAAACAGCTAAAATACCAACTGATAATGAACTATATCAAGAATGAAATCAGTATCGGTACATTGAGACTTGGGGATATGATTTATTCCGAAAGTCAGCTCATGAAAAAGTTTAATGTGAGCCGACACACTGTGCGCGCCGCGTTGAACAAGCTTACCGCTGAAAATATTATCTATACCGAGCATGGCAAAGGCTCGTTTGTAAAATGGGAGGAGTCGTTCAGTGGGGTCGAGATTAAAACATCAAAAACCATATATGTTATTGTATCTTATCTGAACAACCATCTAAAACCGCAGATAGTCGATGCAATAGAAAACCTCGCAAGTCGCAGTGGCTATAATATTATTTTAAAATGTACCCACAACAGGGTGTTTAAGGAGCGGCAATGCCTTATAGACATCACCAACACCGACATCGCCGGGGTCATCATCGAGCCGTCAAAAAGTGCTCTCCCCTCTATAAATCTCGACCTGTATGAACAGCTAAATAAAAGAAGAATTCCCATCGTTTTTATCCACGGATGTATAAGCGGTTTTAGCGATAACTACGTAGTGGCTAACGATGAAAAAGCAGGGTATGATGCGGCGATGCACCTTATAAACAACGGTCACAAGATGATAAGCGGTGTGTTCAAATCGGACGATATCCAAGGACTGTTGCGCTATAAGGGTATGATGCGTGCGATTGTGCACTCGGGTCTCGAGCCGGATGAAAACGAAATATTCTGGTTGTCCACCCAGGACGAAAAGGAGATTATTCAAAATAAGGTTCTGCACAATGAGTATTTTAAACGCCTTGAAAAGACAACCGCAACCATCTGTTATAACGATGATATAGCTCTTATCATCGCCGACATTCTCTTTGAACAGGGACTGTCGGTGCCGGAAAACCACTCGCTTGTCAGCTTTGACAACACGCCGTTCGGCGATGCGTATCGTGTATCTATCACCAGTATGGATCATCCCAAGGCAGAGATCGGCAGATACGCTTTTGAAGGATTGATGGAGTTGATGCAAAATCCAAATGAAAACTATCGACGCATGATCGATGTAGATATCGTTGTTAAAAATTCGGTGAAAAAAATATAACATTTTTAAGGAGATATTAAGATGGAAAACTACGCATTTGTAATGACCGGTATCGGCAAGATGGAAAAAAGAAAGGTGCCGATGCCAACCGTTCGCCCAAACGATGTCATGGTGAAGATCGAGTGTGTCGGGATTTGTGGCTCTGATCTGCATTTTTTGGAGATGGGCAAGGTCGCGACCTTTGAGGTGACGGAGCCCATAATCCTTGGGCATGAGTGTGCCGGTGTTGTCGTCGAGGTCGGTGATGAGGTCAAAACTCTCAAAGCAGGCGATCGTGTCGCGTTAGAGCCGGGCACACCGTGCGGCATGTGTGAGCACTGCCGAAGTGGAAAATACAATCTATGTAACGAGGTGATTTTTCTTGCGACACCGCCAAATGACGGCAGTCTTTGCAACTATATGAGTTATCCGGAGCATATGTGTTTTAAACTCCCTGACGGTATGAGCTCAAAGCAGGGCGCACTTGTCGAACCGCTCGCGGTCGGTATGCACGCCACCAATCAGACCGAAATTAAGTTTGGTGACAGTGTCGTCATCACCGGTGCAGGCTGTATAGGTCTCGTGACACTTCTCGCCGCAAAAGCAAAGGGAGCAGGAAAGATCATCATCAGCGATGTAGAGGATAAACGGCTTGAATACGCCAAAAAACTTGGTGCGGATGTCGCGGTGAACGTCAAAAATCAAAGTCTTAAGGACGAAGTCGCAAAACTGAATAACGGCGAGGGTGCAGACATAGTGTTTGAGACAGCCGGCAATGACATAACCATAGCCGAAACAGCTCATCTTGTGCGCCGTGGTGGAAATATTGTGCTTGTCGGACTGGCGGTGAATGAGATAATCCCGTACAACTTTGCACAGATTATGACCAAGGAGGCGAAAATAGCCTCCGTGTTCCGCTATCGTGGGGTATATCCGGGTGCGATTGAGGCGGTCGCGTCGGGTCAGATAGATGTCGAGCAGATTGTGACCCATGAGTTTGACTTTAGCGAAACTGTCGAGGCATTTGATTTTGCGATTAAAAATAAATCTGAGGTTGTTAAGGCAGTCATTAATCTCTAAACAACTAAAAACAACAGATCAACATACAAGTATTCGCAATACTTGTATGTTGATTTTTTACAAATAACTGTAGTTATTTAGTATATAAAAGAGAATTACAAGGTTGTCTATTGACAAACTTGTCCTGTTGTGGTAAAAATAACTTGTACGGAAAACAAATATTAAAAAACAAGTAGGATACGAGTTCATTACGGAGGATGTATGTCATTTAAAATTGCAATCATCGGCGCTGGCAGTGTCGGTTTCACACGCGAGATCGTCAAGGACCTCATGAGCGTCAAGGAGTTTAGGAACATCGAGCTTTGGTTCACCGACATAAATACCGACAATCTGAATATGTCGACCCAACTCATACAACGTGATATCGATTCTAATAATATACCGATAAAGATACGCTCCACCCTCGATCGGCGAGAGGCTTTCAAGGATGCGAAATACATCTTCAACTTCATCCGTGAGGGCATGCTGGAGGCGTTTGAGCAGGACGTGAGGATTCCACTTAAATACGGTGTCGATCAGTGTGTCGGTGATACGCTCTGTGTCGGTGGTATCATGTATGGTCAGCGCGGTATCCCGTCTGTGCTCGGTATCTGTAAAGACATAAAAGAGCTGGCGCAAAAAGACTGTCTTATGCTCAACTATTCCAACCCGAACGCAATGATCACTTGGGCCTGCAATACCTATGGCGGAGTGAATACTGTCGGACTTTGCCACGGTGTACAAAACGGTCACCGCCTCATCGCCGAGGCTTTTGAGAAAGAGATGGGCGATATCGACATTGTCTGCGTCGGAATAAATCATCAGACATGGTACACCGAGATTATCGACAATAAAACCGGTGAGGATCTGCGCCCCATGTTGCTGGAAAAACTGGAGGGTAACGAGCAGATAGCAAGCGACGAAAAGGTGCGCATCGACATGTTAAAGCGTTTTGGCTATTTCAGCACAGAATCCAACGGTCACCTCTCGGAATATCTGCCGTGGTACCGCAAAAATCCGGAAAAGATAAAAAACTGGGTGGCTATAAATAAATGGATAAACGGCGAGTCGCTGGGCTATCTTCGCCACTGTAGCGAGCGCCGGAACTGGTATGAGACCGATTTCCCGAACTGGCTCGCCGCACCGGCATTTGAATATGATGATGAAAACATCGGTGTTGAGCACGGCGCACACATACTGGAAGCGCTGGAGACCGGACGAGTTTATCGCGGACATTTTAACGTGATAAACAAAGGCGTGATCAGCAATCTGCCCTCTGACTGTGTCGTGGAGGTGCCGGGATATATCGATCGCACCGGAATAAACATACCGTTTTATGGCGATCTCCCGCTCGGCTGTGCCGCTATCTGCAATGCGAGTGTCTCGGTTCAGCGCATGGCGGTCGAGGCGGCGGTGAACGCCGATGTAGACCTGCTCAAACAGGCGGTCATGATGGATCCGCTTACCAGCGCTGTATGCGATCCGGATGAAATCTGGCAGATGGTGGACGAGATGCTCGTCGCAGAAGAAAAATGGTTGCCACAATATAAGACGGCTATAGAACAGGCGAAACAGAACCTCAAGAATAATTACATAGAGCCGAAAAAGGCGATATCAACCGACACATTCCTCGAATGGAAATCGGTGGAGGAGATCGCAAAGGATGAAGAGCGAATGAAGATGTACAACAAGTCGGCACATAAAAATTAGGGGGTTTCATATGAATAAAAACGTGGCACTCACCCCGCCTATGGGGTGGAACAGCTGGGATTGTTTCGGCGCGGCGGTCACTGAAGCTCAACTGATGCAAAACGCCGAATATATGCGCGACAATCTATTAAAATACGGCTGGGAATATGTCGTGTGTGACATCCAGTGGTACGAACCGGACGCTAACTCCACCGAGTACCGCAACTTTGTCCCACTCGAAACAGATGAGTATTCCCGACTTGTACCGGCGGTGAATCGCTTCCCCTCGGCGGCGAACGGTGTGGGCTTCAAAAAAATCGCGGACGAAATTCATGCCATGGGACTAAAGTTCGGCATACATATAATGCGCGGTGTCCCACGACAGGCGGTACATGCAAACACGCCGATAAAAGGCAGTGAACACGGCGCACGTGGCATAGCACAGCGATTTTCTGTCTGTTCCTGGAACACCGACATGTACGGCATCGACCCCTCGGCACCCGGTGCGCAGGATTACTACAATTCCATCTTCGAACTCTACGCCGAGTGGGGTGTCGACCTCGTCAAGGTGGACGATATCTGCAACACCTTTTTCAAACCGCACGACATCTACAGCGCAAAAGAAGAGATAGAGATGATACGAATTGCCCTTGATCGGTGCAATCGACCTATGGTGCTCAGCCTTTCCCCCGGTCCTGCCGATGTCGAGCGTGCCGACCACCTCGCCGAAAATGCCAACATGTGGCGCATCACCGGAGATTTCTGGGATAATTGGGACGACCTCTATAAAATGTTTGAGCGATGCGAGGTCTGGAGCAGACATGTAAAACCCAACGGTTGGCCGGACTGTGACATGTTGCCGCTTGGTCATATATCCATAAAAGGTGACGAGCACGGTCTCACCGAGCGGTACTCCCGCTTTACCTCGGCAGAGAAAAAAACACTTATGACGCTGTGGTGCATCTTCCGCTCACCGCTCATGTTCGGCGGACATCTGCCGGACTGTGATGAAGAAACACTTTCACTTTTAACAAATCCCGATGTATTAAAACTCCTCACCCATTCAAGCGGTGCAAAACAAATAATGCGCACCGCCCCGACAAAGGAGATAATAGTCTGGAAAAGTTACGGCACAGACGGTGAGATATACATAGCGGTTTTTAATGCCTACAATCTTAGCACCGACATGGAGCTGTCGTTTGAAAAGTTAGGGCTTTCAAAACGCGAGTATACCGTAAAAGAGCTATGGAGCGGCGAAAACCTTCCGAATATAACTGCATCACTGAACTTAACAGTGGACTCACACGGATGTGTGCTATTAAAGTTAGTAGCGCTGAAATAGCGTGGCTATAGATACCTTAGACTTACTATAACATTAACAACGATTAGGAGGAATCACAATGAAAAAACTACTTAGCATCATGTTAGCACTGGCAATGTCCGCCGCATTTATGGCGAGCTGTTCTTCGACACCTGCCGAGAGCGAAGCACCTGCATCCGAAGCATCAACCGAGTCTACAACCACCGACGACGCGGCAGAATCCACCGAGGGTGGCGACCTGGAAGGCACTCTGACCTATGTTTCCTGGAACGATAATCAGCGCGACCAACTCGAGGCTACCATCGAAGGCTTTAACGAAATGTACCCGAACGTCACCATCGACCTACAGTTCACCCCCTGGAGTGAATATTGGACGAAGTTGGAGGCGGCAGCAACCGGCGGCTCACTGCCCGACATCATTACCAACCACACCATCTATGCCGAGCGATATGCAAACGCCGAGATGATCATACCGCTCGACGATCTTGCAAGCTATAATGCCGACTTCTCTTTCGACAACCTGCCAGAGGGTGTTACCCGTCTTTATCGTTTTAACGACACCATCTACGGTGTTGCAAAAGATATCGACTGTGTCGTCCTTGCCTACAACAAAGAGATGTTCGACAATGCCGGTCTTTCCTACCCCGATGACACCTGGACATGGGACGATCTCGAGGCGGCGGCAGAGGCACTGACCGACAAGGACAACAACATGTACGGTTTTGCGGCATACAACAACCTTCAAGAGGCATGGGGCAGCTTCCTTTATCAAAACGGTGGCAGCGTCATCAACGAGGAGACCAACACCTCGAATCTCGACTCCGCAGAGTCCATCGAGGCGATGGAGTTCTATATGAGCCTGCTCGACAACTACTCTCCCACCACCGCACAGTTAGCCGAAACTGATCGTCGAACCATGTTTGCCTCCGGCAACATCGGTATGCTCCCGACCGGCAACTGGCAGCTCAACAACTTTGTAGATAACGAGGGCATCGCCGACAAGTTCAACATTGCTCCGCTCCCTGCCGCAAACGACGGCACAAAAGCCACCATCAGCAACGGTCTTGCGTACTCGGTATCGGCACAGTCCCAAAACACCGAGGTAGCAAAAGCATTTGTAGCATATCTTGGCACACAGGACGCTAACGAGAGAGCGGCAATCGGCGTTTCCATCCCGGCATACAACGGCGTAGTCGACACCTGGGCGGAAATTCACAGCGCAGACTACAACACACAGGTTATCACCGACAGCCTTGCATACGGCACACAGTATGTCTCCACCGAGACAAGATCGCTGTGGGAGGCAGAACTTAACGTTTATTTAGAGCAACTTTTTAACGGTGAAATCGGTGTCGAAGAGGCATTCACCGGCGCATCCGCCGCAATGAACGAAATTCTCGCAACGGAGTAATATCAACTCAAAAAAGAGGTGAACTCGTGCATAGACTAAACAGAAAATTTTACGACTGGATGTGGGGCTACATTTTTGTAGCTCCCACCATCATCGGCCTTGTCGTGTTAAACATCTGGCCGGTATTTCAAACAGCGATTTTGAGCTTTTCAAAGGACCTCGGCTTTAATAAATACGAACTGTCGGGGCTTGAAAATTACGAACGACTTATCGGGGACGAGCTGGTATGGTTCGCCCTGCGCAACACCGTGACATTTGCATTTTTATCGGTACCCATCGGAATATTTATCGCCATAATTATCGCCTCCATGCTCAGCATGAAGTTGATGGGCACCGGCTTTTATCGTGTGATATACTTCATGCCAATGATCGCAACTTCGGCGGCGGTCGCTATGGTATGGCGATGGATATACAATACCGATTACGGAATCTTAAACGCCTTTCTCGGTCTTTTTGGGATTGAGAGCATCAGCTGGATAAGCGATCCGCAATACGCCATGGCGTCCATGGTGATAATCGCGGTATGGGGCGGTCTCGGTAATCAGATCATCATTTTAATCGCCGCCATCACCTCGGTGTCAAAGTCCTACTACGAGGCGGCGCAGATAGACGGCGCAGGCCCCGTGAAAAAACTTTTCAACATAACAATACCGCTTATCTCACCGAGCATATTTTTCCTGACGGTGACGGGGCTTATCGCGGCACTGCGTCAGTTTGACATGGTGTTTATGATCTACAACAACTCCACCAACCCTGCCATAAACTCGGTGCGCACCATCATATTCCAGTATTATAATCAGGCGTTTACCGCCAACAACAAGGCATATGCCTCGGCAATAGTGATGCTCGCCTTTGTGGTTATTCTCATCTTCACGCTAATCCAGTTTATCGCACAGAAAAAACTTGTACACTATAACTAAGGAGTTCTTATGAAAAAATCACATATAGCGGTACATGCGGTATTGATAATCGGCGGAATAATGATGGTCTTTCCGTTTATTTGGATGGTGCTGTCGTCCCTGAAAACGGTGGAGGAGATTACAAACATTCCGGTGACATTTTTTCCGGAAAGTCCCTCGACCGTGAACTATTCCCTCGCACTGGAGGCTGTTCCGTTTTTAAACCTATACATAAACACCATACTCTCCATTATCGGCAGGATAGTCTGCGCACTTTTGTTCAGCAGTATGGCGGCATATGGTTTTGCACGCATTAAATTCCCCGGTCGCAACTTTTTGTTCTCCATCGTACTGGTTCAGATGATGGTACCGTCCGAAATATTCCTCATACCACAATATCAGATAGTCACGGCACTCGGCATGGCGGACACCGTCATGGCACTGATACTCCCCGGTTTTGTCAGCGCATTCGGAACATTTTTGCTGCGTCAACATTTCCTCGGCATACCGCTTGAACTGGAAGAGGCAGGTATCATAGACGGTTGCAACAGATTTCAGATTTATTCCAAGATAATGCTACCGGTATGTCAATCGGGTCTTATCTCTCTTGGAGTTTTCACTGCACTTTTCACCTGGAAAGATCTTCTCTGGCCGCTTATTGTCAACATCAACATGGACAAAATGCCGCTGTCGGCGGGACTTGCAAGTCTGCGCGGTATCTTCATTACAAACGACGGTGTTTTGATGGCAGGTGCAGTTATTGCAGTGTTCCCGATGATAATAATATATTCATTCTCTCAAAGATTTTTTATCGAGGGTATTGCACAGTCCGGCATAAAAGGTTAAACTATTACAAAATGCAAGAAAGGTAAAATAACATGAGCAAAAAACCGAACATCCTATTTTTCTTCACCGATCAACAACGTGCCGATACCTGTGGGTGCTTCGGTCAACCGCTCGATATCACACCTAATCTTGACCGCCTTGCTACCGAGGGGGTCAAGTTTCGTAACGCATATACCCCTCAACCGGTCTGTGGTCCCTGCCGTGCGATTTTTCAGTCCGGCTTGTATGCCACCACGACCGGATGTTTTCGCAACAATGTCATGCTCCCTCATGACATAAAGACGGTGGCGAACTATTTTGAAGAGGCAGGATATGAAAACGCCTATGTCGGCAAATGGCATTTAGCGAGCGACGGCGGTCTCGAAGAAAAGCCGGGTATTGACTTTCAAACCAGCGCCATTCCAATAGAACATCGTGGCGGATATAACGGCTTTTGGCGCGCGTCCGATCTGTTGGAGTTCACCTCCCACGGATACGGTGGCTATCTCTTTGATGAAAACAACAATCGAATAGAGTTTGAGCACTACCGCGCCGACGCTATGACCGACTATGCCCTCGAATTTTTAGAGGGGCGCGACAAATCAAAACCATTCTTCCTCACCATATCTTATATAGAACCTCACCATCAAAATGACCACAATCATTATGAGGGACCGCACGGCTCCAAAGAGCGATTTAAGGACTGTGTTATACCGGAGGATTTAAAGGCATTCCCCCACGGCGATTATATCGAGGAGTACCCCGACTATCTCGGGCAGTGCCGCAGTCTCGACGACAACCTCGGGCGGTTGATTGATCGGCTTAAAGAACAGGGCGAGTACGACAACACCGTCATAGTGTTTGTATCGGATCACGGCTCTCATTTCAGGACGAGAAATCGTGATGAAAACCTCAACGGTTATGACGACTATAAACGCTCCTGTCACGATGCCTGTCTGCGTGTGCCACTCGTGATAAGCGGTGGTGCTTACAAGGGCGGCGCCGAGGTGAGTGCGCTTGTATCGAGTGAGTCACTGCCGAAATCCATGCTCGCGATGGCAGGTGTAGATGTAGGCGATGCCATGATAGGGGAAAATCTCCTTGATGTGATAAACGGCTGTGACCGTGAAAATGTGGTTTTTGCGCAGATCTCCGAGAGCCGTGTCGGGCGTGTCATTCGCACCGAGGACTATACCTATGCGGTGGTGGCACCGGGCATTGAAGGTGGCGAGGTTGCTTCTTCCGATATATACAAGGATGACTTTTTATATGATCTGAAAAAAGATCCCTGTCAGCTCCAAAATCTTATAGATAATCCGGAGTATGAAACGGTGAAAATCGGTCTGCGTGAACGGCTCGCACGACATATAAAGGATAGCGAAAATATATCGGTAAAATTCATATAGGAGGTTTCCATGCAGAAAAAAACACTCGGAATTGAACTCGGCTCCACACGAATCAAGGCGGTGTTAATCGATGAAAAAGGCGCGGTGCTCGCGAGCGGTGCGCACGACTGGGGCAACACGCTCAAAGACGGCTACTGGACATATGCCT
>CAYJGF010000006.1:67405-106977 GCA_964369965.1 uncultured Oscillospiraceae bacterium | reverse complement strand
TGCCCCAGACCCCGAGCCAGACCCCGACCCCGACCCAACCCCAACACCTGAACCCGACCCCGACCCCGACGAGCCGACAACACCGTAGGTATTTTATATGAAAGGAGGTGAGCACCATTAATAAAATCACAAAAACCCTGCGTGATAGGGGAGGGGTATCCCTGTTGTTGGTGCTTGCCGCCATGATGTTTTTGGTCATAATTTCGGTGTCGACCCTCATAGCCGCCCTCGGAGCAACCTCGGTTATCCAGACGCAGAAAGATAAGACGCAGATAGACCTTTTCGCCGAGTCGGTGCAGATGACGTTGCATAGTATGATGAACGCGCAGGACACGACATCTCCTGCGGTAACAGCACTTCAAACGGTTATATTGACGAATTTCTACAACAACAAAACAAACTCCACTGTTTTGTACGATGAAATGGAATTGTCATTTACTTTTACTGATTGGCATACATCAGGACATCCGTCATTCCCATATCAGTTTGAGAGCACCATCGACACCTCCGACCTACTGATTATTAATAACAATAACGTGGAGGGCACGGTATATATCACCGTCAATATTGACCTTGACACGGCGGTGGACGACCCGGCGGCGCAGGGGCTTTTTAGATACGGGTATCGACTGACAAACCCAGCGATTGTGGACAACCCGGCAACCGGAAACGCGACGGATCTTACGACGGACGGAACATGGGAGCTTATACACTATGAAAGACTGGAAAGTCAAAATCCACCGAGCACTCCGTAATAAAAGGGGCGAAATGCTTATCGAAACGGTGATAAGTAGCCTCATATTTATCGTGCTTATAACATCGGTGACCGGCATTATTACCACCGCGACTAACCATGTCCGAGAGACACAGCGCGAGCAGGAGCGGATACAGGAGGCGGCAAATCAGCTGGTTCGAAAAGAAACAGTGAGTGGCACAATGAGTGTTATAGCAACATTTCCGGATGCTACCGGCAGTGATATCCCGACAGTGAGCATAATTGCAAACACCGATTATGGTGAGGGTATGTTGTATTTTTGGTAAAGAAAATAATCAACAGGGACTTTAAATGAAACATCTGCTGCAAAACAAAAAAGGCTTTACACTGATTGAGATGATAATCGGCATGGCGGTATTATCAATCTTAATCGGTATAATAGCCGTTGTTTTCACCCAGATGATAAGAATAAGCAACGAGGTGACCGACATGGGTCAGCTGGAGATCATCGCCGCCGAGTCCATGTCCGATATTTTAAACGATCTGCGTGTTGCTAAAGAGGTTACAATCACCGACCCAACTGCAACCGTGCCGAGTATACTAAACGTTACCACCAATGATTACACCGCCATGTACCGTGTGGACGACGTGGACAGCGATGCCACCACCACCGATGACATGCTGCTCATGAGAGAGTATGTCAATGCCGAGACCGCCGGCGCAAAAGAGGTGTTGGATAAGCGTTTTTATATGGGGTATAATATGTCGCTCATTTGGACGATATCCGGCAGTGCGGCAGGCGACGACCTACAGGTAACATTGACCTTGAATCTTTTAGAGCCTGATGGCGACGTCGCCTTTGAGGAGGAATATGTGGTGCGACCAAGCTTTGCGAACGCAGGAGGATAAATTATCTCTCCAAAAATGGGGTAGCCACCTTTTTTACAAACACATCTATCAGCGGACCCATGAAAAATGCGGTGATTATCGTCCCGACACCGACGGTTGCAAACAGCACCGAGAACCCACCACCGGACAAAAGGATAAGCACCGAGCCGACTATAACACATATGATATCGCTGATAATTCGGCAGAATTTAAAATCTATTACCCTCCATGTTTTGGATATAATCAGCGAAATGGCATCATAGGTCGACACACCGAGATTAGCCACAAAATAAAAGGAGGAGGCAAAACAGAGTATTACAATACCAATTATCATAAAGCCGACCCTCCCAACAAGACCGATATCGGGGAAGAGGTTTGCAAGTGCAAGGTGGGAGTACTCCACAACATAGCCGAGCAGGAAAAGATTTATAAAGGTTGCAATGCCGATATAGTGACGGTCCGCAAAGAATGAGAATAGCAACAACACGGCGTTTGCAATGAGATAGAGCGTCCCAAAACCAATCGGTATCATGACGTCAAGACCATTCATCACCGTCTGAAAAGGGTCGACACCGAATGCCGCCACCTTGAAAAATCCGACCGAGACACCTCCGGTCAAAACGCCGAACACCGACATCAATATTCTTTTTGTCATCTTGTTATTTTTCATTAATATTTTATCCCTTTTATAAATTATACAATTCTTCTTTGACCGCGTCGGCAAGACTATATACCGAGAGGAAATCGTCGTAGCTGAACACGGTGGACGGCGAGTGCAGGTATCGGCACGGCACCGAGAGCGCGAGCGTTTTCACCCCACCGCGTGAGCGATGAATTGCACCGGAGTCGTTCCCCCCCGCCACCATTGTTTTGGTCTGGCAGGGGATATTTTTTTTTGTTGCCGTTTCAAATGCGAGTTTATACAGTTGCTCGTTGTAGATGGTGGCACGGTCCATGTAGGATACCACAGCGCCGCCGCCCACCTCGCATACGCGTTTTTCACCCATGACATCGGGTATATCCGCCGCCGTTGTAGTCTCGAGGATAACGGCAATGTCCGGTTTGAGCGAGTACGCCGCAGTGGTAGCACCGCGCAGTCCGACCTCCTCCTGCACGGTGAAAACAAAATGGGTGTCGTGGGACAACTCTTGTGATATCATCTCTATCATCATCGCACAGCCGGCGCGGTCGTCCAAAGCCTTTGCCGTGATCATGCCATCCCCAAACTCGCAAAAGTCCGATTTGAAGTAGACTGCATCGCCGAGCGCGACATGTTCCAGCGCCTGTTTTTTTGAGTAGGCGCCGATATCGAGCGTTATGTCATCGAATGTCGGCGGCTTTTCACCCTCTTTTTTAGACAGATGGTGTTTTGGTTTTGCCCCGATTATCGCCGGCAACTCATTTTCACCGACGATTACCGCCCGACCGAACACCACCCGAGCATTTATCCCACCGACCGGCGCAACCTTTAACATGCCATCGTCTGTGATGTAGGTTACAATCATGCCGACCTCGTCCATGTGGGCACAGAACATTATACGGTTTTTCGGTCGTTTTTCTCCCTTTTTAAAGGCGATAAGGTTGCCGAGGTTGTCGACATGCCACTCACATGCGCTATCAATTTTAGATATTATGTACTCGCGGACCGATCGCTCTTTCCCCGAAATACCGCCGAGCCGGCATAGCTCTTTTAACAACTTTTTCATTGCACACCGCCCTTTTTCGGTTTGAAATCCATTAGATACTGCGCTATAAGCTCACCGGTTGCCTTGATATCCTCAATGTCGACAAGCTCTGTCGGGGTGTGCATATATTTTAACGGTATCGACAAAAGCGCGGTTTTAACCCCACTTTTAGACACAGCTATGTAGTCGGCATTGGTGCCTGTTTTGCCACCCATAACCTCAACTTGATGTTTTATCCCCTTTTCTTTGGCAATGCTCAAAAGTTTATCGCTCATACCACTGTCGAGTATCGGCGATATCCCTATCATGACGCCGTCGCCCATCTTGCCGCATTTTTCCGGCTTGTCATCCGATGTTAACGCAAAAGATACATCAAGCGCAATTGCATAATCCGGCGATATCTCAAACGCCGCGGTTCTTGCACCGGCACCGCTTGTCTCTTCCTGTGATGAAAAGAGCACCGCGAGTCGGCAGTTCGGTGTTTTGTCTTTGAGTAGTTGGAGTGCATACAATATAGCCGTCACTCCGGCGCGGTTATCCAGTGATTTTGCGTTAAAGCGTCCGTTTAACATGGAGTGCGCCGAGGAAACGATGGTTGCCCTGTCGCCGAGCGACACCATCTCTTCGGCACGCTGTTTGCAATACCCGATATCTATATAAATTTCGTCCACACCGGGCATGGAGTCCCCGTCTTTTTCAAGGTGTGGAGGTATGGAGGTAATAACACCCATGAGAGGTTTTTTGCCGTGGATAACGACCTGTTGCGCAGTGAGTATTCGACGGTCAAATCCACCCGTGGCGGCAACCTTTAAAAAACCGTCGTCGGTGATATAGGTAACCACAAAACCTATTTCATCTATGTGGGCGTCCAAAAGGACAAGCGGTTTGCTTTCATTGATATCGGATGATATCGCACACAGATTATTAAGGTCATCTCGGATCACCTCGTCAAAATACTCATCGAGGTATTTTTTTGCCACGTCACAAACATCACCCTCTCGACCGGAAGAGCCGAAAGAGGTGGTTAGCTCCAATAAAATTTTATATAAATTCATTGTATTTTACCTTTCACAACACGGTTTGTGCGATCATGACAACAACCGGTAGGCTCACAAGACATAATACCGTAGACAATGTGACCGTCTTGACCGAAAAGTCCAGCCCCTTGTCATACCGCTCGGCGAGCAGTGCCATGGTGGTGGCGGTGCAGGAGCCGGCACAGATGAGTATCGATAGCATAAGTGTTTCATCAAGGGGGATAAACAGAGTCAAAATTTTCATGAACGCGAGCACCGCAAGCGGCATCAAAATCAGCTTTGCCGCAACAGTCTTTATCAACGACAGATCGTTTAAAAGTGTTTTAAAGTCACAGTCGGCAACAAACACGCCGAGCAGTATCATCGCTAACGGAGTGTTGAGGTCCGCTAAATACCGAACCGAATCACCTATTATATTCGGCAGGCGCAGACCGAGGCTATACATTGTTATGCCGATCACAACAACAATAATTACCGGTGTGGTGACGATGTTTTTTATCCTTGCGAGGACGGTGATATTTTTAGCCCCCTCAAACAGGTTGACGCCGAATGTCCAGAGGATTATGTTAAATACCGCAACATAACCGGCACCGTACAACAACCCTATGTCGGAAAATATAGCAGAGAGTAAAGGGAAAGCCATAAACGCACAGTTGGAAAAACATGCACCAAAAACACATAGCCTTTGCTGTATGTTTTTGGTGCCGAACATTAAAAGTGATACGAAAACGCCAATTAAGTTTGCCGCAACAGACAGGACGAGCGAGACAAAAAAACCGCGTATAAGTTCCGGCGAGGTCTCCCCCTGAAAGGAGTTTAGGATGGAACAGGACACCACCACCAAAAGCAGGAAATTGTTAAGCTCCTTAACAGTTTTATCGCTTAGACGAGCGGTTTTCTTAAGAGCAACGCCGACACCCATCAGCAGGAACATAACTGTAATCTGCCTTGCAAGTATAATCGCTAAATCCATCTGGTACCTTTCGGAGTGGTTTGACTATCTGCTCTTACCTGCCGAACCGCAGACATTTATCTTTTCCATGACCAGCTTTTTGACCTCGGCTCGACCGCACTTGCCGTACTTTTTCGGGTCGAAAACTTTGGGGTCGGAGTCGATATAGCCCTTGACGCCTTTGGTGTACGCCATGCGCAGTTCCGTTGCAAAGTTAATCTTGCAGATACCGCGTTTTATACAATCGCGCAAATCCTCGTCCGACAGCCCCGACGCGCCGTGCAGGACAAGCGGTATCTCCACCTGCTCACGGATAAGTGAAAGACGGTCTTTATCCAGTTTTGGGGTTGTGGCATATATCCCGTGTGCCGTGCCGATGCCCACCGCGAGTGAGTCGACGCCGGTGCGCTCCACAAACTCTTTTGCCTCGAGAGGGTCGGTATATCCACCGTCGCCACCGTCGAGGTCATCCTCCTTGCCGCCCACCTTGCCGAGTTCCGCCTCAATAGGTGTCGCACCGCAGGACAGCTCGGTCACGGAGCAGGTTTTTTTAATATTGTCCTCAAAGTTTTCATGTGAGCCGTCAATCATGATGGAGGAGTAGCCGGCGTCCATTGCCTCCTTTGCAAGCTCAAAACTCTCACCGTGGTCGAGGTGGAGTGCTACAGGGACGCTTGCCGAGTTTGCTAACGCCTTGACAATACCGCAAAAAACGGCAGGTGATCCATATTTCAGGGTGGAGGGGGTGGTTTGCAGTATCACCGGAGCGCACAGTTCCTCTGCCGCCTCGATGATGGCCTGCGCCATCTCCATATTCTCGGTGTTAAATGCGCCGACGGCATAACCGCCCTTTTGTGCATTTGTGAGCATGTCTTTTGTATCGGTGTATGGCATTTTTTCTCCTGTTTATTAACTCTAACGTTATTTATGTATTGCTGCAATACCTTGTGTCTGTGAAAACATAATTGTTGGTTGTAGGGAATGCGTTGCACGCATTCCGTCGGATTTGATGTAGTCCAAACCATTTTCGGAACGGTCAAGACCGTTCCCTACACATCGAGAAACGTAAATTTGGGGGTGACACGAGGTAGTAAGGGTGACCCTGTGTGGTCGCCCAAAATTGATGTCCAACATTGCTGATGGACGATCGCAGTGAATTTCAATCAAAAGTCATTCATCATTAACCATTAGTCGTTAGTCATCAACCGTTAGCCGAACCTGCTTCCTGCTCCAACAACGCTTGATCTAATATTTCGCTGATAGCCTCGGTGTCCACCTCGTCAGTGATGGTGCCGGCACCCTCGCCGGTGCTCTCGCCGTCGGCGCTCACCTCCACCTTGGTTTCACTCTCGACGATGGAGTGCAGGAAATACCCCTCCCCCTGTCGAAGAAGGACATAGTCGAGATACTTGACCGGCTCCGACTCCGCCGACATGTTGGACAGGGTCGAACCGGCAGGGAGTTTATAGCCTACGGTCAGGCGCTTGTAGTCACCGTCATTATTTATCTCAAAAACCTCCGGAATATAGTTTATCGGCTGAGAGGTGATGGGGATAACATAACTTTGACGCACCTCATCAAGACGAAATTCGAGACCGGAATCGATAAAGGACTCATGCACAAGTTTGTAGTTCGGCCCATAGAGCGTTAGCGCCCAGTTATCCACCACAGCGGTTGGGAGATAGAGCGCACCGTACTCATCACGTTCAAAAACGGAATCATCCTCCTTTGAAAGTGCCAGCCATATTGCCGCCTGTCGCAGTGTGTTCTGCGGTGCTTTGTCCAGCGACTCAAAGGTTAAGGTATCAAGTAGGACGAGCGGTGTAACAAATTCGGCATAATAAATTTTCTCGTCGGTGTCGTCCATCAGACCTGCCACCATGCCGGTGGCGGTGATAAAAATGCTGAACACGCCGAGTGCCATCAGCAAGAGAACCACCGCGCCGAGCAGAATTCTGCGCGTGCGACGTGCCTCACGCCTCATCTTTTCGCTTTTTGCCATCAATAAAATCCTTGTGTGTTTTTGCGGTGGGGTTATCTCGATTTTACGTCGTTAACCCATTTTTCGTTTTCGATATACCAGTTTATCGTCTTGACAATGCCGACGTCAAAGGTCGTTGTCGGCAACCAACCGAGCTCGTCCGAGATTTTTTTCGGGTCGATGCCGTAGCGTCGGTCATGCCCTTTTCGATCCTCAACATAGGTTATTATATCCTCGCTTACGCTCGCGTCCTGTTTCGCAATCTCGGCGATGATGGTCTTGACGATGGTTATGTTTGTTCGCTCGTTGTGACCGCCGATGTTATACACCTCGGACAGGCGCCCTTTTTCCAGTACCATCTGGATTGCACGGCAGTGATCCTCGACATAAAGCCAATCACGAACATTAAGCCCGTCGCCATACACCGGCAAAGGTTTTTTTGCCCTCGCATTGTCAATCATGAGTGGGATCAACTTTTCCGGGAATTGGTAAGGACCGTAGTTGTTGCTGCAACGTGTTATAAGCACCGGCATTTTAAAGGTGTCGCCGTATGCCATTACAAACATGTCGGCAGATGCCTTAGCCGCACTGTAGGGGGAATGTGGGCAGAGCGGTGTTTGTTCGGTAAAATATCCTGTGTCACCGAGACTGCCGTAAACCTCGTCGGTGGAGACCTGTAAAAACCTCGCACCCTCTTTATATTTATCGTCACCAAGCCCCCAAAACTCTTTTGCGGCATCCAAAAGCGTAGTCGTGCCGATAACGTTGGTGCGAACAAACACGCCGGGGTCGGTGATACTGCGGTCGACATGGCTCTCCGCCGCAAAGTTGACAATATAATCTATGTCGTACTTTTTAAGCAGTTCAAGGCAGAGCGCGCCGTCACAGATATCACCTTCGACAAAGGTGTATCGCTCGTCGTTTTCAATGTCTTTAAGGTTGTCGAGATTGCCGGCATAGGTCAGCTTATCAAGGTTTACCACCTCGACATCTTTAAAGTTGTTAAGAAGATAAATGATAAAGTTAGAACCGATAAAGCCGGCACCGCCGGTGACTAAATACCTCTTTGCCATACACGTCCTCCATATAAATCAATTTCGTTTTGTTCTATATATTCTTTCATATAATCGTCCAGTGCCGCCTCCCAGTTGCGCATGTGATCGCCCACCGTAAGGCTCAACATGGTGTTGTTTAAAACAGAATATTTCGGGCGTTTTGCGAGGGTTTGATACTCTTTACTGGAGCAGGGGCGGATTTTTGTCTTGGAGCGCAGATGCTTTGATATCGCACAGCTAAACCCATACCAACTGGTGGAGCCGTTGTTGGTGCAGTGGTAGATGCCGTACTCCTCACCGAGGGCGACAAGCAACATGTGATAGGCGAGATCCTCGGCGTTGGTGGGGCTACCCCATTGGTCGTTGACAACCTTTATAATTTCACGCTCGTTGAATAGGCGTATCATGGTTTTGACAAAATTGTTGCCGTTTCGACCGTAAAGCCACGCGGTGCGCACTATGAAATACTTTTTGCAAAATTGTGCTACATATTGCTCACCGAGTAGTTTTGAGCGACCGTAAGCGGTTGTGGGGAATGCAGGCACGTCCTCGGTATACGGGTCGGACGCCTTGCCGTCAAAGACATAGTCGGTGGAGATGTGCAGTAGCTTTGCGCCGATAGCCTCGGCCGCCTCGGCAAGGTTACGCGGTGCGATAGCGTTGCCTCTCATCGCATCGGCGTGATTGGTCTCACAGTCGTCGACACGGGTGTAAGCCGCACAGTTGAATATGACATCGGGGCGGTGCTCGTTCATAAACTCCAGTGTAGCGGTGCGGTTTGAGACATCGAGGTCATCGAGGTCGACGGCTATTAAATCGGCACCGTCATATTCCTGCGGTATGTCACCGAGTGCACAGGTGCCCTCCTTCAATATGCGTAACAGTTCACTGCCGAGCTGTCCTTTATGTCCGACGATTAAAAATCTCATGATTTTGATATTCCTTTTCAGTTAATTGACTTATACTAAACATGGTCCGCTATGTTGATAAGATATCGCCCGTATTCCGTCTGTTTGAAGCGTTCTGCAAGCCCTCTCAGTTTATCGTTGTCGATAAAGCCTTGACGATATGCAATCTCCTCCGGGCAGGCTATGTATAGCCCCTGTCGCGTCTGCACCGCCTCCACAAAGTTGGCGGCATCTAAAAGTGCTCGGTGGTTACCGGTGTCCAGCCATGCCATTCCACGACCGAACAGCTCGACATTCAAAAGCCCCTGCTCCAGATAGAAATTGTTGACGGCGGTTATCTCAATTTCGCCACGTGCGGAGGGTTTTATGCCTTTGGCTATCTCCACCACACGGTTGTCGTAAAAATACAGCCCCGGGACGGCGTAGTTGCTCTTCGGTACCGTCGGTTTTTCCTCTATAGAGAGCACCTTGCCGTTTGCGTCAAACTCGACCACGCCAAACTCACAGGGATTGCTCACATGATAGCCGAAGATGGTTGCGCCACTCTCGCGCTCCACAGCCGCTTTAAGCCGTGAGGTGAAGCCATAACCGTAAAATATATTGTCACCCAGCACCAGCGCAACGCTGTCGCCGTCGATGAACTCCTCACCGACCAAAAATGCGTCGGCAAGACCGCGCGGTTCGCTCTGCACGGCGTAGGATAATGTCATACCCCAGTCAGTTCCATCGCCGAGAAGTGATTTAAACCCCTCAATGTCGCGTGGGGTGGAGATGATAAGCACCTCAGTAATGCCGGCGAGCATGAGCGTAGATAGCGGATAGTAGATCATCGGCTTGTCATAGACGGTTAGCATCTGTTTTGAGACGGCAAGGGTGGAGGGATAAAGCCGTGTGCCGGCACCACCTGCGAGTACAATACCTTTCATATGGTTTGACCTCTTTCTTTTTTTAAAATACATAACGAGAGACTATAAAAAATATTAATAAAAGGACGCCGAAGGCGTTTTCCATAACTATTCACTATTAACTATTCACTATTCACTAAAAATACCCCCCACCTCACAAAATACCTAATCATGGCAAAGAACTGCATACGAAAGTGCTGGAAGTTTTTGCGAGGCTTTCGTTGCCAGAGGTGCTCTACGGTGGTTATCGGTGTGTATACGACGCGCCCTTTTTTCATCATCATTCTGGTGAGGTCCGCGTCCTCAAAGTAGAGGAAATACTGTCTGCAAAAACCGCCAACCGATCTTAGCGCCTCGGTACGAGTGACGAAAAAACAGCCGGTGCAAAAGGAGATGTCCTGCTCCTTAGTCAAATCCTCATTCAGCATGAGATATTTTTTCTCAACCTCGGGCAGTACACCGAGCTGACGGGATGCGAGCGAGAGCGGTGTCGGGGCGCGCTTTGGAGTGAACTGCTCGTCACCGTTTGCAAAACGAAGTTTACAGGTGGTCATCACGACATCGTCATGCTCTTTCAACCACTCGCAAAGCAGGGTGAAACTGTCCTCGAAAAGTACAATATCGGGGTTAACAACGGCGTGGAAATCACTATTAGCGCGTTCAATGGCGACATTGTGCCCCCGACCGTAGCCGACATTTTCCTTATTGTAGACAACCACAAGTCGCTCGTCGTCCAGAGCCTTTAACCGCGCAAGACCGCCGTCGTCCGAGGCGTTATCGATGACATAGAGGGTAAACTCAATGCCTTTGGTGTGTTTTAAAATGCTCTTTATCGCCTTCAATGTCTCGTCGACACAGTTGTAGTTGACTATTGAAATGGAAAGGGGGGTGTAGCTCATTGAATTTCCTTTTATATTTTACCACCAAAATGTGATATTTGCAAGATTTTCAGCTATTTTTTATTCTTGACCATCACGATACTGCGGCTGTTGCCCTTTTCGTCAAATTCGAGTTTAGTCTCGAACATACCGGTGTTCTCCAGCAGTTTATATAGCTTTGCATAGCCGTAGTTGCGGGAGTCAAAATCCGGGAATTTACGTGAGATGATGGTGCCGAGTTTGGATAACATCATCCAACCGTCCTCTTCCGAATCCTTTTCGATAATCTTCATCATCTCTTCTATCATCTTTTGAGGAAGTTTTTGCTTTTTGTTCTGGGGTTTTTCCTCCACAAACAGCGTTTCAAGGATAGTAAACTTGTTGCAGGCGGAGCGAAATGCCACCGGTGTTTTCTGCTCGCCCATGCCGAGCACATACATCGCGGACTCGCGCAGACGCAGTGCAAGCCGTGTAAAGTCACTGTCGGACGACACGATACAAAATCCGTCCACATTCTCGGCATAGAGGATGTCCATCGCATCTATAATCATCGCGCTGTCGGTTGCGTTTTTACCCTGGGTATAGCTGAACTGTTGCACCGGATTAATGCCGTACTCCAAAAGTAGTTTTTTCCATGCAGTCATGTCGGTGCTGGTAAAGTCACCGTAGATACGACGGTAGGCAGGTGTCCACTCGTGCGACAGCTCGTCTAAGATAAACTTAATATAACGTGGCGAGATATTCTCCGCGTCTATCAATAGGGCGATACTGCGCTCGTTGTCTTTATTCATATTTTGTTCCATTTCTTAATTTATGTTTTTTCGGTTTCACCACACGCTTGAAAGAAAAAACTTACAGTTCGAAAGTCGGCTGTTAACGTATAATGTCCGTCCCTACATATTTTTGCAGTACCTCCGGCACGCTGACCGAGCCGTCACCGTTTTGATAGTTTTCAAGTATTGCGGCGGTGGTGCGTCCTACTGCGAGCCCACTGCCGTTGAGGGTGTGCACCAGTTGGGTTTTCCCCTCGGCGGTGCGGTATCTGATCGCCATACGACGCGCCTGATAATCGATAAAGTTGGAGCAGGAGGATATCTCGGCGTATCGACCGTAGGAGGGCAGCCAAACTTCGATGTCGTAGGTCTTAGCACTGCTCGCACCCATGTCACCACTGCAGAGCAGTACACGACGGTAGGGCAGTTTCAACGCTTCAAGGCAACGCTCGGCGTCGCGGGTGAGCATCTCCAGTTCCTCAAAACTCTGTTCCGGAGTTGTGAACTTGACTAACTCCACCTTTTGAAATTGATGTTGACGGATAAGCCCTCTTGTGTCACGACCCGCCGCGCCCGCCTCAGAGCGAAAACAGGCGGAGTAGGCGCAGTAGCGCAGAGGCAATTCCGCCTCGGTGAGAATCTCGTCGCGGTGGAGGTTTGTCACCGGAACCTCGGCGGTCGGTATCAGGTAGTAGTCCAGTCCCTCGAGCTTAAAGGCATCGTCCTTGAATTTCGGCAGTTGCCCGGTGCCGGTCATGCTGTCGGCGTTGACAATATAGGGCGGTATAATCTCGGTATAGCCGTGGCTTTGCGTGTGCGTGTCAAGATAAAAGTTGATGACCGCACGCTCCAGTGCCGCGCCAAGCCCCTTGTAGAAGTGAAAGCGCGCACCGGTCACCTTGCCGGCACGCTCCGGGTCGAGCAGACCGAGGTTTTTGCCAATCTCCCAGTGGGGCAGAGGATCGTATTCAAAGTTTTTCGGCTCGCCGACAAGTTTTATCTCGACGTTATCCGCATCACTGGTGCCAATCGGCACGCTCTCGTCCGGAGTGTTAGGGATAAAGAGCAGGGTTTCACGCTGTTTTGCTTCCAGCTCTGATATCTCTACATCGTTTTGTTTTATGGTGGCGGAGAAACTTTTAAGCTCGGCAAAGATAGCACTGCAATCCTCACCGGCTTTTTGTTTTATCGGTATCTCCTTGTTTTTTTTGTTCTGCTGTGCCTTAAGATTATCATTTTCCGAGGCGAGCGCACGGCGGCGTTTGTCTATGTCTATCAGGTTGTCAATCTCGGTGCCATAGTCCTTACCCCTGCCGGCAAGAGCCTTTTTAACGCTGTCGGCATCCTCTCTTATTCTTTTAATGTCTAACATTTTTTCTCCTTATTTCTCGACTAAAACGTAATCTCCCCGAGCCTGTTTGCAAAACTTTTCAGCTGGTCGTCGCTGTAAAAGTTAACCTCAATTCGTCCTTTGCCGTTTTTATAGTTTATCTTGACCTCGGTGCCGAGCACCTCCTGCAATGCTATCTCCACCTCGGTGGCGATGGTCGGGCGCAGTTTCAGTTTTTGCTGTGAACCGCCCGGTTTCTTGATTAATTTTTTGCACAGCATCTCGGTCTGTCGGACGTTTAAATCCTCCTCCACAATAGAGCGTGCTATGTCCACCTGCATGTCCGGATCATCGAGGGACAAAAGTGCTTTGCCGTGACCGGTGGTAATTTTAGAGAGACGCAACATCTCCACCACATCGGGCGGCAACGACAATAGGCGCATGGCATTTGCGACGACGGGTCGACTTTTGCCTACACGTACCGCCGCCTGCTCCTGAGTGAGCCCGAAACTGTCGATAAGACGCACAAACCCCTCCGCCTCCTCTATGGAGTTGAGGTCGGTGCGCTGTAAATTTTCAACAAGGGCAATCTCCATCGCCATCTGCTCGCTCGCCTCCAGCACTATAGCCGGGACCTCTTTCAAACCTGCTTGCATTGCGGCGCGCCAACGGCGTTCACCGGCGATTATTCTATACCCGTCGATACCTATAGGCCTGACAATTATAGGTTGCAACAGACCATGCTGTCCTATACTCTCGGCAAGTTCGGCGAGAGCTTTTTCATCGAAATGTTTTCGCGGTTGTCCCTTTTCCGGCTCGATGCTGTTTATTTTAAGCGTCTCCTTAACACCTGTTTTTTCTTGTCTCACGTCCTGAAACAGGGAATCAAGCCCTTTCCCGAGACCTCCTTTTCTTGCCATGCTGTCGTTAATTCCTTTCTATTTATTATTAGACAAAAACTCGTCGGTAAACTCCATATATGCACTGCACCCTTTCGATGCCGCGTCATAGGACTGGATAGGCTGACCGTAGCTCGGTGCCTCGGACAGGCGAACGTTGCGAGGGATAGCGGTCTTGTATACCTTGGTTTTGAAAAACTTTTTAAGCTCCTGTGCGACCTGTAATGTGAGGTTAAGCCGACCGTCGTACATGGTCATCAATACACCTTCGATATCGAGGTGGGGGTTGTACATGGATTTGACCTTTCTCACGCTCGCCATCAACTCGGTCAACCCCTCCAGCGCAAGAAATTCACATTGCATGGGGATTATCAACGTGTCGGCGGCGCACAGGCCGTTGAGTGTCAACAGGTCGAGAGAGGGAGGGCAGTCAATCAGAATATAATCATATTTATCTCGAACCCTCATAAGTGCAAGTCGCAAGCGCGACTCCCGAGAATCCAGACCGACCAGTTCGATGCCGGCGCCGGAAAGTTCGATGTTTGCCGGTATTAAATCCATTTTATATGCGGTGGTGACGATGGATTTGTCGATGGTGGCAGGGTCGATAAGACAGCTGTAGGTTCCGCTTTGTATGTCCGCCTTTCGCACCCCGACGCCGCCGGTGGTATTACCCTGTGGGTCAAGGTCAACAAGCAGAACTTTTTTGCCTTTGACACCGAGACCGCAGCCAAGGTTGACCGCGGTTGTCGTCTTGCCGACACCACCCTTTTGATTAGTTATAGTTATAATTTTACCCATCGTAATCCTTAATGTTCTGTTAGTTAGTTTTTCTCGACACTGAGCACGGTCCCCGATATTCGGTCAAATGAGACATCGACATATCCGCCCTCACTCCCCCATCGAAAAGTTAATATTTCAACGCCGTCATGTTCCGTTCTGCTTGACATCTCGGTGCCCTCTACTCCGCCGAAATAGCGCTCGACCACCTCGCTGTAATCCAAACTCTCAAGGTTGTCGTCCGCCATAAGGTTCGCATAGGCGTCGTTTAAAAAATTGCTGTCCTGCACCGTATCGGCGGTGTCGGAAAGGACGGGCAGTGCATCCTGCGGCCATAGCTCGATGTAGACATCAAAGCTGTCCTCGCCGTCGTCATAGTGATAGGTTGACCTAAAGCGCAACAACCCGTCGGAATACTCGATTATAAGATCGTCCTCGTCCTCGTCAAGTAACTGAACCCCAAAAAATGTCCAGGAATCTTCGTTGTCGCCAACGTTCGGATAAAGGATGTTGTCCTCCAAATCGGTATACATGGATATGTGCGTCGTGGTGTCCTCATGGTAACGGTCTTGCGCGGAAAACATCTCAAAGTAGACGTTGTGGCTGTCCTCCAAGATATGTGCCCACAGTTCGTAGCTGCCGTTAAGATTCTCTGTTATGCCCTGATGGTTGGTTATATCCATGTAGCCTGTCCAGTAGCTGTCGACCACGAGAATCCCCTCGGCTATTTCGGGTGGGTTGATGTAGCCGGGTTCATTCGTGCCACCGTCTGTACCACCGTCTATGCCACCGTCTGTGTTGCCGCCGTCTGTTTCACCGCCATCGGTGTCATTGTCGGGGCTGGCATCGGTGTCGCCCTGACCGGAGTCGGGGTAGCTCATGCCGTCTTTATGGAATATGAGGTTAATGCCGGAATCTAACACGTTTTCAAGGGTTAAAACATCGTTTTCCAGTCGTCCGCTCGCCTCGATACCACTGCCGCTGATGTTGATTTCGACCGACGAGCCGTCAGCATAACTCCAACTGCCGGTGCCATTTTCGTCGTTGATGTCCATCTCGAATGAGCCGTCGGGATTGAGTGTCAGTGAGACACCACCGGGGAATACGGTGATTACGTCGAGTTGCAGACCATCCATGTCGGCACTTGTTGCCTGCCATGCACCGACCGCCGGGTCGTTAGCCTCCACCTCGGAGCTTATGACATCTTCGGTGGCTAAACCTAATATAAATAGTCCCACAAAGGAGAGCACGATCAAGCCAACGACAACCAATATCGCTATAAGGCAACCGGAGGTTTTCTTTTTGGGAGGTTGCCCCATGTTGTTGTAGTTCATCGGTTGCGTCTGACCTATCGGCTGTGGTTGACCCATCGGTTGAGCCTGACCTATCGGTTGTGGCTGAACCATCGGTTGAGCTTGACCTATCGGTTGAGGAGCATTCATCGGAACTGCGCCACCGATGGGTTGGGGAGGAGCAGTCGGTGGGGGAGTAAATGTCGGTTGAGGTGCAACTACAGGTGTGGGGGGCGGCACCGGCGTCGGTGCAGGGATAGGGGTAGGTGTCGGCTGTGTCGCCTCGGCAGGGGCGGGTTGCCCTAACTTGCTCCCACAGTTGTCGCAGAAATTAGCGTTTTCTTCATATTTAAAACCACAATTCGTACAAAAGGCCATCTTTTTTTCCTTTCAAATTAATAGACTATAAAGGACAGTGTCGGTATTTTAGCGCACAACCCGTGCAGAGGCACCGCCCATAAGACTTTCCACCTCTTTTTTGCTCGCCATGGAGGTGTCGCCGGGGGTGGTCATCGCGAGTGCACCGTGTGCGGCACCGTAGTTCACCGCTATGGACGCGTCCTGTGTCTCCATCAGACCGTAAATAAGACCGGAGGCAAAGCTGTCGCCACCGCCGACCCTATCCATAATTTCGAGCGAGGGATATTTTTTAGAAAAATGTATCTCACCGTCGGCATAGCACATCGCCGCCCAGTCGTTGATGCTTGCGGACTTGACCTCACGCAGGGTGGTGGCTACGACCTTAAAGTTGGGATAGACCGCAACCGCGTTTTTCACCATCTCTTTGTACCCGTCAAGGTTGAGCTCGGTGAGGTTCTCGTCGTTGCCCGGCACTTCCAGCCCGAGGCATGCGGTGAAATCCTCCTCGTTGCCTATCATGACATCGATGTACTTTGCAATCTCCTTATTGACCGACCTTGCCTTTTCAAGACCACCTATCGACTTCCACATGGAGGGGCGATAGTTGAGGTCGTAGGACACAAGGGTGCCGTATTTTTTCGCCGCCTTGACCGCCGCGAGAGTAGTCTCGGCGGAGCTTTCCGACAGTGCGGCGAATATGCCACCGGTATGTAGCCAGCGCGCCCCAAGCTCGCCGAAGATATAGTCAAAATCAAAGTCGGAAGGTTTTATCCTGCTTATAGCGGTGTTGCCCCTATCGGAGACGCCGACGGCACCGCGCACGCCATAACCGCGCTCGGTGAAGTTGAGACCGTTGCGTACGGTGCGACCGATGCCATCATAGTCCATCCATTTAATAAACCGTGTGTCGACACCGCCCTGCAATATAAAATCCTCAACAAGACGTCCTATCTCGTTGTCGGCAAAGGCGGTCAACACGGCGGTATTATAGCCAAAACATCGGCGCAATCCCCGAGCGACATTATACTCACCGCCACCCTCAAAGGCTTGAAAGGTACGTGCGGTTTTAATACGTCCCTCACCCGGGTCAAGCCGCAACATGACCTCCCCGAGAGAAATTTCGTCAAAAAAACATTCTTCCTTACAACGTAAATTTAAATTCATATATCTTGCCCCCTATAATAACAATGAGTATGTATCCTATTCTATTTTAGTCCACCTTTGCCCTTTATGTCAAGTGGTTTGACTATAATATTGCGCAAATAAACTACTACAAATTATCACTCTACCCTCGCTTCGCCGAAAAGAAGGTCCCGACCTCCTTGCCCTCTAATATATCGTATAAAATCTCAGGGCTTTTGCCGTTAGCTATTATCATCGGCACTCCGCAGGAGGTTGCGTAGCGTGCAGCGGCGAGCTTGGTTGACATGCCACCGGTGCCGCGTTTTGTGCCGGTGGGCATCGCTACCGCCTCTATTTCGGGGGTTATTTCACCTACGTACGATATAAGTTTTGCGCCGTCATCGCTCGGGCTTCGATCATATAACCCGTCAATGTCGGAAAGCACTATCATCACATCTGCGCTGATTATCGGTGCAACGTAGGAGGCGAGCATGTCGTTGTCCGCAAATTTAATACCCTCGTGCGAAATGGTGTCATTCTCGTTGACTATCGGGATAATGCCCATCGAAAAAAGTGATTCGAATGTGCCGACTGCGTTTTTATTGCGCTCCTCGTTATCGAGAACATCTTTGGTGAGAAGTATCTGCGCTATTTGTTTGCCGTAAGCGGAAAAAAATCGGTCGTACATGCTCATAAGTTCGCACTGACCGACCGCCGCCGCCGCCTGTTTTTTTTGTATATCCCCCTTGTCCGGCAATATCTGCAATCGTCCCACACCGAGTGCGACGGAGCCGGAGCTGACGAGGGTCGGTATCCTGCCGCTGTTGGACAGGTCGCTTATAACCATCGAGAGACGGTCGGCGCGTGCAAGGTTCATTCGACCGGTTTCATGGGTGAGTGTTGAGGACCCAACCTTTATGACGATGCGCTTTGCGTTCTTTAAAAGTTCACGCATGGGGTGCTTTCCTTTCTGAAAAAATGTTATTGTATGTCGGTAGGGACAGGGCTTGCCCCTGTCCGCAGCTTACAACCCAATCATAGGTTATTAATAAAAAAAGGTGTAAGCCGTTTCATTCACCATTCACCATTCACCTTTAGCCATTAGTTTAAAAACCCATTCACCTTTAGTCATTCACCCAAACGCCCCTTCAATCTCTCTATATATTCCGGTGTACTGCCGCAACAGCCGCCCACAAAGACCTTGCCTAACTCTTTTATAGGTTGGCACTGCTTTGCAAACTCGCTCGCGTCCTCATAAATGACGCCGTCGCTGGAGACTATCGGCTTGCCGGCATTGGGTTTAAAAACAATCGGCAGGTCGGTATACTTTCTAAACTCGGCGGCGATGGGGATCGATTTGTCCGGTTCCATCGAGCAGTTCATACCGATGGCTATCGGATTATAGGGGAGAAATCTCTCGCACATCTGCTCTGTCGAGTTTCCCATTATCGTCCTGCCCACCTCGGTGAAACTCATGCTACATATAAAAGGTAGATCAAAATCACACGCCTGTTTAACGGCAAGCGTCAACATCTCTATGTCCATAAACGTCTCAAAAAATACAAGGTCGACACCCTCTTTTTTGCCGACTGCAATTATACGACGATACTGTTCGGCACAGTCCTCCTCTTCAAGGTCGCCGTAGGGCTCCAGCAGTTCCGAAAGAGGACCTATATCCAGCGCAACCCTCGTGTCGGTGCCACACTCACCCACTGCACGCTTTGCAATCCGTATCCCTGTCGCGACTATCTCCTCTATATCGGCATCGTCCACGCCGTAGCGATTGGCACTGAAAGTGTTAGTGCAGATTATTTCCGAGCCTGCCGCAATGTATTCTTTATGTAGCGACAGCACTCGGTCGGGGTCTTGCAAATTTAACAGGGCGACACTCTCGCCACCGTTTTGCATTAAGATACTGCCCAGTGCACCGTCCAAAAAGGTTATCATAGTTCTCCTTTACTCCTGCGATACAATCCCTATCGCGAGGTCGCGCAGTTGCGTGCCCTCCACCACGTCGGGGCAACCGGTCATCAGCTCGCCGGAGTTTTGCATTTTGGGGAATGCGATGACCTCGCGGATACTCTCCTCACCGGACAACAACATGCATATCCTATCCAAACCAAACGCAAGTCCGCCGTGGGGGGGTGCACCGTAGCGGTATGCCTCCAATAAAAATCCAAAGCTCTCCTGCATACGCTCTTCGGTGAAGCCGAGCAGTTTGAACATGCGCTGTTGCAATGATGGGTCGTTGATACGGATAGAACCGCCGCCCAGCTCATAGCCGTTGACCACAAGGTCGTATGCGCGCGCCCTTGCGTTTTGCCCTAAATCTTCAAGCTGTGCGATATCGTCTGAATTGGGTGCTGTAAAGGGATGATGCTTTGCAACCAGTCTTTTATCCTCGTCGTCATATTCAAAGAGTGGGAAGTCGGTCACCCACAAAAAGGCGAAATCATTCTCGCCGTACAGCGCAAACTTTTTAGCGAGGTGACAGCGAAGTGCACCGAGCGCCGCAAAGACGACCGAGGCATCACTGTCCGCAACCACCATAAGCACATCGCCCTTTTCTATATCACAACGGCTGTGTATGCCCTCTATCTCTTTTTCTGTCAAAAATTTTTCGAATGAAGAACTGGGTTGCTCCGTCATGCGTGTAAAGGCAAGACCTTTGGCGCCGTAAGTCTTGACAACATCGACAAGTTTGTCTATCTCCTTACGGGTGAGCGAGTCGGCAAGTCCTTTCGCGTTTATCGCACGTACCGCACCGCCGTTTGACAGTGCGTTTTTAAAGACGACGAACTCGCTGTTGGCAACTAAATCGGTGATGTTGCACAGCTCCATGCCAAAGCGCATGTCCGGCTTGTCGGAGCCGAAGCGTTCCATAGCCTCATGGTAAGGCAGGCGCAAAAAATCGGAAGAAAACTCGGTGCCGAGTATCTTTGCCCAAAGTTCTTTAATATAGCCCTCACAGATTGACATAATGTCATGCTCGTCACAGTAGGACATTTCAAGATCCACCTGTGTAAATTCCGGTTGGCGTTCGGCACGCAGATCCTCATCACGAAAACATCGTGCAATCTGCATGTAGCGGTCAAAGCCGGACAACATCAATATCTGTTTGTAAAGTTGTGGGCTTTGTGGCAGGGCGAAAAATCTACCCTGTTGCACTCGACTGGGTATCAGATAATCTCTTGCACCCTCCGGAGTGCTTTTAACCATACAGGGTGTCTCCACCTCTACAAAGCGGTGATTGTCAAAATAATCGCGAGTCAGTTTGGTGATACGGTGGCGGAGCATTAACGAGCGGTGGGCATTCTCCCGACGCAGATCGAGATAACGGTACTTAAAACGCAGGTCGTCCCGCACCGATACATTGTCGTTTATCTCAAATGGTGGGGTGTTCGCCTCGCTGAGTATCTGCATGTCGGTGACGTACAATTCCACCTCGCCGGTCGCAATGGCTGTGTTTTTGCTCTCCCTCTCGCGCAGTGTGCCCTCGGCGATGACGCAGAATTCACCACGCAAGCGTTTTGCCTTTACAATCAAATCCTCGTCGGTACCGTCGTCAAAACTTATCTGAACAATGCCGTTTGTGTCACGAACATCGGCAAAAAGCACCGCGCCGAGGTCGCGCACCTTGGCGACCGAGCCGGCTACGGTGATCTTTTGTCCCACAAGTTCAAGCGATATTTCATCGCTGTAATGACTTCTTCGCAGGTTTTTAAGCTCTTCCATCTGTAATATTCCCTCAGATTATACTTTTTGTAGAAATCTATCCAGGTCGTCGAAAGATACTGTTTGTTCCTCGCCGCCGTCCATCGGGCGAAGTTTCAAGCAGTTGTCGGCAACCTCCTGCCCACCTATGACACCGCAGTATCGTGCGCCGAGGCGCGATGCCTCTTTAAGTTGCGCCTTGACCCCTTTTCCGGCAATGCCACACATGGCGTAATAGTCATTATCACGCAGATAGGTGACGAGAGAGAAGGCCTTTGCCGTCCCCTCCGCGTCCGCACCGGCAAGATATAAAAGCGGTTTTGGCGGTGCATAGCTGTCCATAAGTCCCTCGGCTGTAAGGGTCAACATAAGACGTTCCATGCCAAATGCAAAGCCAATACCGGATAGCTCCGGTCCTCCGAGAGTTTTTGACAGCCCGTCGTAGCGACCACCGCCGGCAAGCGTTTTTGCGGCACCTGCCTTGGCGTGTTTAAGCTCAAAGACGGTGCGTGTGTAGTAGTCAAGACCGCGCACCAGTTTGCGGTCAAGCAAATATTTAACATTTGCGTCATCAAGAAAGGCCTTTAGCGAATCAAAATGCTCCGAGCAGTCGGTGCACAGATACTCCAGCATGGACGGTGCACCATCCACCAACCTCTCACACCCGTCGTTCTTGCAGTCCAGCACACGTAAGGGATTGTTTTCAAATCGTCTGGCACAGTCGCCGCAAAGTTCGTTCCTGTTCTGCTCGAGATAATCGGTCAGAACTTCTTTAAACTTCGGTCGACATTCGGAGCAACCGAGTGAGGAGAGGTGCAGGACGGTATCTTTTACACCAAATGCCTCAAAAAGACGCATTAAAAGGATTATCATCTCGGCGTCGGCGAGCGGTGTGTCGGCACCATACTGCTCACAACCGATCTGGTGAAATTCGCGCTGTCTGCCGTCCTGTGGCTGTTCATATCGGAAAAAACTGCCGATGTAGAATGTCCTTACCGGCAACGGTCCGTTTAATACACCTGCCTCAACAAGGGCGCGAGCCACCCCTGCCGTCCCCTCGGGGCGTAGGGTGATGCTACGATTTTTCTTGTCGAAAAAGGTGTACATCTCCTTGCCGACAACGTCGGTATCCTCACCGATGCCGCGCAGAAAAACCTCGGAATGTTCAAAATGAGGCGTCCTCACCTCGCCGTAACCGTACCGAGTAAACACCTCATGTGCCTTTTGCTCCACCGATTGCCATGCGGCAACCTGCGGCAACATCAAATCTTTTGTGCCTTTTGGGGCGGAATATTTCATGGGTTGTATGTTCCTTTCATGGGGTTATGCCGTAAACACATCACGATTTATTGATATGCTGTCGTTATAGATTGTGTCGGGACAGAAGTCGATGCAGTTGTACGGGTCACGCTTTTTTGAAATGTCAAAGGCTAACGTCCTGTTCATTATTGTGCAAAGGTTTTTAAAGTCGACATTATCTAATAGGCGTTGGTAAATTTTCGGATTATCAAAAATGAAATTGCAATCATACAATTTAATCTCACCATTGTCATAATAAAGATAAACTTTAAAATCGTCGGTAGGAACGACCTGATATAAGATAGGTCTTAGCATAAAACTCTCCTTTTGTTAGGAAGTGAGGGGGATTATGTTCATTAAAATACATTGTTATGACAATTCCATAAAACCTACATAGTTCAGGCATTCATCTACCTCATAAAGAAAAATGTCTCTACAACGACGGATTAACTATATTCCTCCAGTCGAAGTCGCCGCGCTCTAACCCTAACACCAGCACCTCGGCGGTGGCAATGTTGGTGGCGACCGGTATATTGTGCATGTCACAAAGTCGGAGCATGTTCCACTCGGCGAGGGTGGGGGAGGTTTGAACGAGAGGGTCGCGAAAATACAGCAATAAATCAATCTCGTTGCAGGATATGCGCGCGGCGAGCTGTTGGTCACCGCCTGTCTTGCCGGATAAAACCCTCTTTATCGGCAGCCCTGTCTCTCGCTCGACCATTTTGCCGGTTGTGCCGGTCGCAAGCAGTGAATGTTTTGCCAGTATACCCCTATAGGCGATACAAAAGTCTATCATTAGTTCCTTTTTTGAGTCCGATGCAATCATGGCTACATTCATAATTTGCTTTTCCTTTCCATTAATCTATTTCTGATTTTAGCGTTGCACATGCAACGTTTTTTATACTATGATGTCTCAAAGATCAGCGGTTCATATTCACCGACAAGTCTTTTTGCAATTCGTCGAAATATCTCGTATTCGATTGAATCGCCTGCGAGTGGGACACCGGAGGTTGCACAGCCGTATATGTGAAACGAGTTGGGTACCACGCCGAGCAATCTTGCGCCTACACCGTCGATGCACTCGTCAAGGTCCGCTATGGGATTTTTACCTTGCGAGGGCAACAGCACCTTGTTGAGCAACAACCTTATGTCGTCAATGCCGAGCAGTTCCAATTCTTGCACCACTATAGCGCCGTCCCTGACTGCTACCGGATCGGGTGTGATAACGACGACCGCACGGTCGCTCACTCCACATGCCGCTTTAAAAGGCATCCCGAGACCTGCCGCAGTGTCCATAATTATATAGTCATATCCATCTCGAACCCTCGACACAAGTGCCCCGATTGCGGTGGGATTTATGTTGCCGTCGGCGTAGGGTGCACTGATTATGTTGAGACCAAAATGATCCTCGCTCACCACAATCGCCTTTTCGATAGGGCAGACACCGCTTAGGATATCATCTATGTCATAGACCGTTTGGGAGCTGACACCGGAGATTATATCGACACTGCGCAGACCTGCGTCCAACTCAATGAGCAAAACCTTTTGACCTATTTTGCACAGTGCTGAGCCGATAAATACCGAAAGAGTGCTTTTGCCCGTTCCGCCTTTGCCGGAGGCAAGCATTATAACCTGTGCCATGTCGGCGACTATCCCTTTCTCTTAAATTATGTTTTTCGGGCTGTAGTAGTTCATGGCGAAGTCGTCAGCCTCGTATGTGTACCCTGCCGCCTCGGCGTACACCTCGGCTTCAAACTCGTCATAGAACATCTCGTATATAAGCGAGGAGCGATAGTCATTTTCGATAAGCTCGTTATCGTCCTCCTCGACTATATAAACAGTTATGGAGGTGGTGTCCTCCACCATGCCCACAGCACCTGCCGATTCCGCTTGAATTTGTGCTATCTGCTCGTCGGTGAAGGAATAACTCTCCTCGCTGACCAACTCCTCATTATAGTACTGTGTGATATTTTCAGCATCAAACGGCTCGTTTGCGGCATTGATTAGTGCGTCGGGGAGATACTCCTTAATGACCTCCTCCATATCGTCGCCGTCCGAGAGAGCCGCTATCATATCCTCGGCAATTGCCCCTTGTTCGTCCAAAAGCTCCTCGGTCAACGGGGCATAGCTGCTGTCAACTAAAGGGATGTTAATGGAAATTATCGGCGCATAGGTATCGGCAAAATACTGCGCAACCTCGTCGTCACTCGGCTCGCGCTCCCCATCGATGTCGTACATCTCGGAAAATAGCAGATCAAATTTGTAGAGCATGGTGGACAGCTCGGTATAGGACTGCTCACCGATGCCGTTGTCGGCGAGATACTGCCCCGACTGGTCATATGAATAGGTGAGGTTAAAGTCTAACTCCTGCTGTTGCTCCTCGGTCAATGTCTTGTCGGCGGTGTCAAAGTTGCGGTTGGCGTAGGCGACTTTGTAAAGGATGTTCATAGTCTCCTCTGCGATGCGGTCGAGGTTTGAGACCCCCTCCTCATTTGCACCGTCCAAAAATTCCTCCTCGCCGAAGTATTCATTATATACGGTGGTGTACGCGTCCAATTGAGCCGCGAGAAATACGCCGTCGGTGACGACATAGCCGTCAATAACAGAGACCTCCTGCGGTCCGCGACAACCGGTCAAAACAAAAGCCGATAAAATGCAAAATGCAAGTGCTACCACACCTTTACGGCAGGGGTTTAAATTCATGTTAGCTCTCCTATAAATTCTGATAAAAATAATTCTCTTTATTGTACCATATTGAGGTCGTGTTGTCAAATTTGCGAAGCCGACTTTTGGGGTGCCCCCGACTTATAAATTCCTTTTGCCGCTGAGTATGGCGAGTATGCGTTTGCCCTCGAATTCCGGTTTTGAGGCAAGCTCCTTTGCGGCTGCGAGCACACCACCCGCGCCGATGGAGAGGGGCAGACCGTCGGTATAAAGTGCCTCCACCGCGGTGGTCTTTGCCGTTGGGGTTGCCACCGAGACTATTTCGTCCACGATATAGGGGTTGTAGTTGCCCGGCACTATCGGCATACCTATCCCGTCAAGACCATGCCGCCCCGGCATACTACCGGAGAGCACCTGACTTTCATACGGCTGAACACCCACAACCGTGATGCCGTTTGTCCACGCCTTTATGTATTCGCCGGTGCCGCTGATGGTACCGCCGGAACCCACGCCGATGACTATGCTGTCAAACTGGTTGTCGGTAGCTTTTAAGATTTGCGGACCGGTTATACGGCGATGAACCTCCGGATTGTCGTCGTTGTTCAAAAAGTCGATAAAGTATGCCGAAATCCTTTCCGATAGTTGTGCCGCCTGTTTTATAATATCCTGTGGAGATGTGCCCTGCCTTGCAAAATGCAACTTTGCGCCAAGTGACTCCAGCAGGTTTTTGCGCTCCTCCGGCAGTGACATAGGGACGACGAGGTGTGCCTGATGACCGAGGCTGAGTGAGGTTATGGTCAAAGCCATTGCAAAACTGCCGCCAAAGTAGTCCACCACCGGCTGTTGTTTTTGCAGTTTGCCGGACTGCCTTGCGAGTTTTAGCATGTTATAGGCGACATAGTCCTTAGATGTGCCGGTAGGACCGAAAAAGTTGACAACACCGAGTATCTCCGCCGACAGTTTATGGTGCCTTGTATAACCTGCAAGCGAAACATACTTGAATTTCTCGCACATGTCGTAATAGTTGTTGTATAAAACCACGATACCTCCAACGATATGTCATTTAATAGTAAATCAACTTGAAATCCACCACATCTTGGCGGCAGAAATTCCGTCTATCATAATTGTCATTATGACAATTAGTTGTCTGTCAATCGCAATACGAAAGTATTACTCCATCCTCCGCTTTGATAGGCGAAATTTCTGCTCGCCAATCTGTAGCGTTTTTCAAATTAATTTACTATACTGCTTTGTCACAAAATGAGTCTATCATATCTATTATAACAAAAAATTTAAAAAGTACAAGTATTTTTATTTTGTATTTATTGAAATTTATTGAAAATTTTGTTATTATATATAATAGAAAAGAAAAAAGGAGTATATTTGAAAGATTTCCTCGACAGCTTTGATGTTGTGGTAATAGGTGCCGGTCATGCCGGTATAGAGGCGGCGCACGCCGCCGCGAGGCTCGGGGTGAAGGTCGGGCTTTTTACCCTTACCCTCGACGGTGTCGGCAACATGCCCTGCAACCCTGCTATCGGGGGCGCGGCGAAAAGCCAGCTGGTTCGGGAGATAGATGCACTCGGCGGTGAGATGGGCATAGTAGCCGACAAAACCGCCATACAGGTGAGGATGCTCGGCATGTCAAAGGGGGCGGCGGTGCGTGCACTGCGCGTTCAGACCGACCGTCTCGCCTATCATTCACTGATGAAAAAACGTCTGGAACAAAACGAGAACATCGCCTTGAAACAGGCGGAGGTGGTGGAGATACTCACCAAAAAAGGCGCGGTTGTCGGCATAAAGACGCGCACAGGGTCGTGCTATGCGGCAAAATCGGTGGTCATCGCCACAGGGACATACCTCGGCGGCAAAATATTTGTCGGGGCGACCAACTACCCCTCCGGTCCGGACGGTCACCACGCCGCAATACAACTCTCAAAAAACCTTGAAAAGCTCGGCATAACCCTGCGGCGATTTAAGACCGGCACGCCGGCAAGGGTGCTACGACAGAGCATCGACCTTGCCTCATTGGAGGAGCAACACGGCGAGGAGCAACCGTATACCTTTTCTTACATGACCAAAAAACCACTGAAAAACCATTGTCACTGCCACATAGCCTACACCGATGAGAAAGGGCACGATATACTGCGTGGCAATCTGCACCGCTCCCCACTTTTTTGCAAGGACATAGTCGGCACCGGCCCGAGATACTGCCCCTCGATAGAGGACAAGGTGGTACGGTTTGCCGACAAAAAGCGCCACCAGATGTTTGTGGAGCCGTGCGGTCTTGACACCGATGAGATGTATTTGCAGGGTATGTCCTCATCCATGCCGGAGGATGTGCAACTTGAGTTTTATCGCAGTATAAAAGGCTTTGAACAGGTCGAGATTATGCGGTTTGCCTACGCTATAGAGTACGACTGCTGTGACAGCCTGCAACTCACGAGCGGACTTCGCTTTAAACATATTGCCGGACTTTTCGGCGCCGGTCAGTTTAACGGAACCTCCGGTTATGAGGAGGCAGCGGCGCAAGGTCTCATCGCCGGAATGAACGCCGCTCGCAGTGCACTGGGTCAGACACAGATACACCTCTCACGCACCGACAGTTATATCGGCAGTCTTATCGACGACCTTGTCACACGTGGCACCGATGAGCCGTATCGCATGATGACGGCGCGCAGTGAATACCGCCTTTTTCTACGTCAGGATAACGCCGACGCACGTCTTTGCCCGCTTGCGAAAGAGTTAGGTATACTGCAAAAAGATAGAGTCAGGGCATATAACAAACGTGAGAAGGAAAGTAAAAAGCTCTTTGTACTGCTCAAAAAGTCGCGGATAAAGCCGGACGAGATAAATGGATTGTTAGTAGATAGAAACAGCGACCCCATCACTACCACGACCGCGGCGACGGAGTTGTTGCGACGACCACAGGTTTTGCTTGCTGACATATTGGATATACTTGAAGTGACGGGATACGAATTCTCGGTAATACAGTATGTCGAGACCGAAATAAAATATGAGGGGTATCTTGAGCGACAACGCAGGAATATAGAACAACAAAGGCGAGATGAGCGACTAATTATACCGGAGGGATTTGATTATAGCCACGTCACCCATCTATCCGCCGAGGCAAGGGAGAAACTCACCGCCGTGCGGCCTTCAAACATAGCGTCGGCGGCGAGGATATCGGGGGTGAATCCGGCGGACATCACGGTGCTAATTATTGCTATTAAAAGGGAGTACCAAAACATCGAAAGGACAGGGCTTTAAAGATGCCGATAACAAAAAGGTTTTTGACAAGGTTTGTCATAGCGGTTATATTGATAGGGCTTGCGGCAGGTGGGTCGATACTTATTAAGGAGACCATCGACAGCGTGTCATCGCCGGAAAATTCTCTGCCTACCATCAGCGGAAGTATCGGTTATACTACCGCCTACATCGAGCGCGCCGGCTATGAGTGGAATTTTTTGACCCGTATAGTGCGCGAGCCGACCGTCTCACCTCCCGATTTGCGTTTGATTATCACCGATGTGACGGCGGATACACCGGTTATAATCAACTTTTCAAAAGAGCCGGAGCTGGTGGGTGTCTCCATGAGCACGGGACAGTACAGCGTTGATTTTGTGCCGATGGACCCGGACACACTTTACACCCCGACTGAGCCGGGGATATATACCTATTGTGTAGAAGCGGCATTTGACCGCGGTTCTATAATCTATTATTTTTCTGTAAACGTCAAAAAGGCGGTATGATTTTAAGTAATGAAAGGAGAGAGTATGCGAGCGGTTTTAACGGTAATTGGCAACGACAAGGTGGGTGTTCTCGCCGAGGTCAGCAGGAGTTGCGCCGAGTGCGGCGCCAACATAATCGATGTACAACAAACACTTATGGAGGAGACGTTTGTCATGGTTATGATGTGCGATATAAAAGCTCTCAATCGCAGTTTTAACGACTTTGTGACCGAGATGGGCGAGGTGGAAAAGCGCATTGGACTTAAGGTCAATGTAATGCATGAGGATATATTTAACTCTATGCACAGGATATAAGGGGGGTGCCCAAAAAGTCGACTTTACAAAAGGTGCCGGCAAAATTTTCGCCATATGTCACAAAAATCCTCGTTAATACACAAAGTATTGCCTGCGGTTTTTGTGATAGCAATTAAACTTATATTTGTCCAAAGAATAGCATAAAAAGCTTTAATGTATGGGTTTTTGTGCGTGTGATTTGTGACAAATAAAGTTTTAATCGCTATAATCTGACAAAAATTTTGCTCTAGCTTTTGCAAATTCTTTGTTTTCGGGCACCCCCATGAAGGAATGCTGAAAGGATAAAACATGAAACTTCGAGAGATACTCGAGACCACACGAATGATTGAGGAGGAACACCTCGACATACGCACCGTTACGATGGGCATATCCCTTCTGGACTGTGCCGACAGTGACATAGAAAAAAGCTGTGAAAAGATTTATGACAAGATATGCCGTCGGGCAAAAAATATTGTAGCCGTTGCGGACGAGATATCGACAAAATACGGTATACCTATTATAAACAAGCGGATCGCCGTCACCCCTATCGCCATGCTTGTAGCGGCGAGCGGTGGTGACCCTGTGTTATATGCAAAGGCATTGCAGCGCGCGGCGGACAGTGTCGGCGTTAACTTTATCGGGGGATATTCCGCGTTGGTGCAAAAAGGGTTTTCCGCCGGTGATCGTGAGCTTATAGCCTCCATACCACAGGCGTTAGCCGTAACCGACAACGTCTGCTCCAGTGTCAACATCGGTTGCACCAAGAGTGGGATAAATATGGACGCGGTCGCCCTGATGGGGGCGATTATCAAGCAGAGCGCCGAGCTCACCGCAGACAGGGACTGCATCGGACCTGCAAAGTTGGTTGTCTTTTGCAACGCGCCGGAGGATAATCCTTTCATGGCAGGGGCATTTCACGGCGTGGGCGAGCCGGACACGGTCATAAACGTCGGTGTATCGGGGCCCGGTGTGGTGCGAGCTGCACTATCAAAACTCGACAAAAACGCCGACCTCTCCGAGGTTGCGGAGTTGATAAAACGCACCGCATTTAAGATAACTCGGATGGGTCAGCTGGTCGGTAAAGAGGCGTGTGGGATGTTGGGCGTGCCTTTTGGCATAGTGGATCTTTCCCTTGCTCCCACCCCTGCCGTCGGCGACTCGGTGGCATATATTTTGGAGGAGATGGGTCTTGAGATGTGTGGGGCACACGGCACCACCGCCGCACTTGCGCTTTTAAACGATGCGGTCAAAAAGGGTGGCGTGATGGCGTCCTCCCATGTCGGTGGGCTGTCCGGTGCGTTTATACCGGTCTCGGAGGATGCCGGCATGATAGCGGCGGCGCAGGACGGGACGCTGACACTTTCAAAGTTGGAGGCAATGACGGCGGTCTGCTCGGTCGGGCTTGACATGGTGGTCGTGCCGGGCGATACCACCCCTGAAATTCTCTCGGCTATAATTGCGGACGAGGCGGCGATAGGTATGGTAAACCACAAGACGACGGCGGTGAGAATTATCCCCGCTATCGGCAAATCGGTAGGGGAGGAGCTTTCTTTCGGCGGTCTTTTAGGTCGTGGTCCCGTCATGCCGACGGTGAATAAAAGCCCGCTGCAATTTATAAAGCGCGGTGGCAGAATACCGGCACCGTTACAGAGCCTTAAAAATTAGTTTGTTGTGTCCCGGACACCCTATATCTCTTTAAGGAAGATTAAAAGCGTACTGATGAAAATTTGCTTGAAGACGGGCGCGACATATCCGGTTTCAGAGAGGCGCACCGCCTCCCTTTGGACGTCGCTTTGCTCGGTCATGGGGCATAGACCGCTCGCAAAACACAGGGTGCGCAACAGGAATGTGTATATTTCTTCGTCGCTCGCATCAGGGGATATCTTTTTCATGGTATCGGACAAAAGGTTAAGATGAGACATGGTATCGCGTTTAAACTGCGCGAGTGCCTCGAGCGAAACGTTTTTCTCGATGATGGAATAAATAACGGTGTAAAGGTGAATAAACTCCGGCACCTCTTCAAAACACTCGCACATGGCGGTGGCGGTAAAAAGATCATCTCTTTGAAATACACCACCCATCTTTTTGGAAAAAAGTTGCACGAATTTATCAAGGTAGATTGAGGTGAGGCACAACATTATCTCCTCTTTAGTCTTGTAGTAGGAGTAGATGGTAGGTCGGGTGAAGTTGGTGTTTTGTGATATTCTACTAAACGTCACCTCCTCAAAGCCAAATTCTTCATAGATTGCCATTGCCGACCTTAAAATTTCGGCCTCACGCTCGGCAAATTGCTCCTTGTTTCGTGCTCTTTTAAAGTCCATAGAGCTCCCCCTTTCGTTTTTAATATTATACCACATTATTTACTGCTTGTAAATAAAATTTATTAAGGAGGCGGTATGAAGAAAAAACCAAACGTTATAATCATCTACATCGATGACATGGGATATAAAGATGTATCCTGTATGGGCAGTGACTTTTATGAAACCCCTAACATTGACAGTATTGGCAAGGATGGAATGGTTTTTTCCAACGCTTATGCCGCCTGTCCTGTCTGTTCGCCAAGCAGGGGGAGTCTATTGACCGGCAAATATCCGGCAAGACTTGGGGTTACCGATTGGATTGACCCGTCCGGTGAACACCATCCGCTAAAGGGCAGACTGGTTGATGCGCCGTATATAAAACATCTTCCGGACAATGAGAAAACGCTTGCTCACTATCTAAAGGGGGCAGGCTACAACTGTTGGCATGTCGGCAAATGGCATCTCGGCGACAGGGAGTACTACCCCGACCGCGTAGGATTTGACATAAATATCGGCGGTGCGTACAACGGCCAACCTCCAAGGGGATATTTTAGCCCCTGGGGGATAGAGACGTTAAATGACGGTGAGGACGGCGACTTTCTAAGCGATCGGCTCACCGACGAGGCGATAAACCTAATCAAAAACAGTGACGGCAAACCGTATTATCTCAACATGTGGCACTATGCGGTGCACACCCCTATTCAGGCTAAAAAAGAGGATGTCGAATATTTTAGCGAAAAGGCAAAGCGGATGGGACTTGACAGGCTCGACCCCTTTGTGGAGGGTGAGGAGTTTTCCACCGACGACAAAAGAGGGAAGAGGGTGGTGCGAAGAATCGTTCAGTCCGACCCGTGCTATGCCGCGCTTATATACAACCTCGACCAAAATGTCGGACGGCTGATAAAAGCGGTTGAGGAGAGTGGCGACAGGGACAATACGTTGATAGTTTTTTCCTCCGACAACGGTGGTCTTGCAACGGCGGAGGGCTCGCCGACCTGCAACCTCCCACTGTCGGAGGGCAAAGGCTGGACAAAGGAGGGGGGATTGCGCGTCCCACTCTTAATCAACTACCCCAAGCTGATACAAAAGGGCGGTGTCAGCGACCTGCCGGTGTGCACACCGGACATATTTTCAACCGTATTAGAGCTTGCGGACATCTCAATATCGAGTGAAAATATAGACGGTGTGAGCTTTTTCCCCTCTTTGAAAAAGGAAGATCAACCCACACGACCGATATTTTGGCATTATCCACATTATGGGAATCAGGGTAGTCGACCCGGCGCGGCGGTGCGATACGGTGAATATAAATTGATACAGTATTTTGAGGATGAGCGCTGTGAGCTGTATAACCTTGAAAACGACCGATCGGAAAAGGATAATTTGATATACAAAATGCCGCAAAAGGCAAAGGAGCTACTGCGGTATCTGACCGAGTGGCAGAGGGAGGTCGGGGCACTTTTCCCACAGGAAAGATGATATAGTCAATTAACCTGAAATCCACCACATCTTGGCGTCAGAAATTCCGCCTATCATAATTGTCATAATGACAATTAGTTGTCTGTCAATCGCAATGCAGGGAGCATTACTCAATTCTCCGCCTTGATAGGCGAAATTTTTGCTTGCCAATCTGTAGCGTTTTTCAAATTAATTGACTATAAGCACAAAAAGCGACGACACCATCAAGGTGTCGCCGTTTTTTAACTAAATAACTGTCGGGTTATATAGCCGAAGAGTCCTCTTCCTTCATCTTTGCAAAGCACTCGCTACAGTAAACCGGACGATCTTCGCGCGGTTTAAATGGAACTTTCGCTTCGCTGTTACAGCTTGCGCATGTTGCAACGAACATTTCGCGGTTCTCGCGGCTTGCTCTCTTGCGGTTGTCACGGCAGCTCTTGCAACGTTGCGGCTCGTTCTCAAAGCCACGGCTTGCGTAGAATTCTTGCTCACCGGCGGTGAATACGAATTCAGCGTTGCACTCTTTGCATGATAAGGTCTTGTCTTCAAACATGGGATTTTTCTCCTTTGGGGTTCTTTGCCCGACAGCTTTACCGGTTTCGGTTCTCTATACGGACGTCTATGTTCAGGCTATTTGCCTAAATCCACTGATAAAAGTTTTTTGCGGACACGGTATAACGCGTTATCTACAGATTTGGTTGTTATGTTGCAATGCTTGGCTATTGAACCGTAATCCACCCCATCGAGATATGCAAAAAGTACTCGCTGTTCCAACTTTGTAAGTTCGGCGATAATTCGCTCTTGTAGCAGTCGATACTGCTCGTTATAAATAGCAATTTGTTCTGTGCTGACAGCGACCTCATGACCGGATAGCGACAGCGCGGTGTTGAGTGGCATGTGTTTTTTGCCGGTCGCTTTTTTAACCGCAGACTGCATGCTGTTTGACATGCAACGATATGCGTAGGTCGAAAAACTTGCCCCACCATCAGAGTTGTAATGATTGACGGCAGAAAATAGCCCGATAAGACCCTCCTGCACAAGGTCATCCTTTTCGATGCCAACTGTACAATAACCGCTCGCCAAACGATGAAGGCTTGGCAGATTTGCTGTCACAACAGCCTCCTGCGCGGTGATATCACCCTGTCTCGCACGCAATACCGTCTCGAAAGAAAGTTTCATTTATCGCTACCATTTTTCGACGATGTATTTAGTATAATCTATTTTGTAGCAAATGTCAATATATTGTAAACAATTTTTTTCAATATTAAACGAAAAAGAAAAAGTGCTATGAATATATTGATATCGGCGTCCTGATTTTTCAACCTCAACACATTGATTAAAAATTACTTTATAGTTATAATAGTTGCTTATATTTAGCAATTCTAACCGGTATTCGCTTTCGGAATATTCTTTTAATGTAATTTAAAGTTTTGCAATAAAATCGGCTTTGTCATGCGCAAAATCACTTATTGCTTTTCAAGAATTCGCAAGACGGGATTTTAGTGAAATCATGCAAGCATGCGTGAAGAGTGAAAAATAAGAAGTAAAAATTCGAGCACTTGCGTGCCCGAATTTTTGGAGGAGGAGGGATTCGGAACCTACGGGTTCGACTGTCCTACACCGCCAAAAGAAAAAACACACCATATCCCTCACATTCGTTCGGGACATGGCGTGTTTTTTGGCGGAGGAGGAGGGATTCGAACCCCCGTGCCTCTCGGCTAACGGTTTTCAAGACCGCCTCGTTATGACCACTTCGATACTCCTCCGTGCCTATTTTGTTATTTTACACCATCTTTCGGAAAAATGCAATATATTTAATATAAAAAAATTTTACTTCACCGTAAAATTAAATTTCTACTTGAAATACACACACTTTTATTATATAATAAAAATACAGTAAATTGTTTTCTTTTGATACCGCATTTCAGAAAGGGTTTAATGTTACTATGGGTGATACAAGTTATATTGAAAAATTTAACGCTCAAAAAGATCGGTTTGAGACAACGTTTTTAAGGCACCTTGAAAACGGTGTTATTTTTTTGTCGGACAGTGGCGTGCTTATCGATGACACGGTTGAGATTGAGGCGGGGGCAACCATCCTGCCGGGGACTATCCTGCGCGGTGACACAAAAATTTCTGCCGGGGCAGTTATCGGTCCTAACTCGCTGCTTGAAAATGCCGTTATCGGGAAAAATGTGACCTTTAATGCCTCACAAGGTTACGACTGCTGCATCGATGACGATACAAAAATCGGACCTTATGTCCATGTTCGCCCCCATTCCAATATCGGCAAAGGCGTCAAGATAGGGGATTTTGTGGAGGTTAAAAACTCTAATATTAAAGACGGCTCTAGCATCGCTCACCTTACCTATATAGGCGATACCGATATGGGGCGGCATTGCAACATCGGTTGTGGCGTAGTCACGGTCAACTACGATGGTGAGAATAAATCCAGAACTACAATAGGTGATTACTGTTTTGTCGGTTGCAACACAAATCTTGTCGCGCCGGTTACGCTCGGGGACGGCGCTTATACCGCAGCCGGCTCTACCATCACAAAAAATATTGAGTCCGGTGACCTTGCCATCGCGCGCTCTATGCAAACCGTCAAATCCGGTTGGGCACAAAAAAAACTTGAGAACTATAAAAACAAAAAATCAAGCAAATAATTAATATAAAATAGAAAGGAACGGTCGAAAATGAACCTACACGGCAAGGATATTAAAATTTTTTGCGGCAACTCTAACATGGCACTTGCCACCGCCATTGCGAATCATCTCGGTCTGCCGGTCGGCAAAAGTGAAGTGTCCACCTTTTCAGACGGTGAGATATCGGTACATATTAAAGAGAGTGTGCGTGGTAGTGACGTGTTTGTGGTTCAAAGTTTTGCCACCCCCGTTAACCGCAATTTGATGGAATTGCTTATAATGATTGACGCCTTTCGTCGTGCCTCTGCAGGTCGAATAACCGCCGTCATTCCCTACTACGGCTATGCAAGACAGGACCGTAAAAATCGCTCCCGTGACCCTATCTCCGCAAAACTCGTCGCAAATCTTATCTCCACCGCCGGTGCCGACCGTGTTTTGACGATGGATTTACATGCACCGCAAATTCAAGGTTTTTTTGAGATGCCACTCGACCACATGCTCGGCATGCCTATCCTTGTGGAGTATTTTGAGAAATTGGTCTCTAAAGAGGAACACGACTATGTGGTCATGTCCCCCGACCTTGGCAGTGTAAACCGCGCAAGGAAATTTGCGGAACGTCTTGAGCTTCCGCTTGCCATTGTGGACAAACGACGTTCTCGTGCCAACGTCTCGGAGGTTATGAATGTTATCGGTGATGTTGAGGGTCGAGACGTGCTTATCTTAGACGACATTATCGATACCGCCGGAACCCTTTGCAACGCCGCCATAGCCATTAAAGAGCGCGGTGCGAGGAGTGTCAACGCCTGCGCCACACACGGTGTGCTCTCGGGGCCTGCTATTGAGCGTATATGCGCCAGCGTCATAGATGAGATTGTCCTGCTTGACACCATTAACATTGATGAAAAAGCTAAAAGTTGTGATAAGATAAAGGTGCTCACTGTCGCCCCCGTCTTTGCGGAGGCTATAGCGAGGATTTACAGCGATAAACCTATCTCATCGCTGTTTGCTTAAGTATGTTTTTTAAAAAAAGTGCCATAGATGCACTCGTTGTCGGTCTTGGCAATCCCGGGGTGAAATATGAAAAAAATCGACATAACGTTGGGTTTATGGCGATGGATTATCTTGCTGAAAAGGTGGGGGAGAAGATAAAAAAACACCGTTTTGACGGGCTTTGTGCCGAGATTAAACTCGACGGAAAACGTGTTTTGCTGTTAAAGCCCGAGACCTATATGAACAACTCCGGGTTGAGCGTTAAGAAAGCTATGAATTTTTATAAAATCCCTATACAGTCGGTGGCGATCGTCTATGACGAGGCGGCACTGCCAACCGCACAGCTTCGTGTGCGACAAAAAGGCTCGGCAGGTGGTCACAACGGAATAAAAAGTATTATTGCACACTGCGGTGAGGAGTTTTGTCGACTGCGAATAGGGGTAGGGCAGGGTGACGATATGGTAAACCATGTTTTGTCCGACTTTTCAAAGGAAGATATGCGACAGATAACGGCTCGCATGGAGGATGTTGCCTCCTTTATCACGCTTTTTGCAAAAGGTGAGACAGATAGAGCGATGAACCTTTACAGTAAATAACATAAAAGGAATAATAAATGGCTATAGGGAAAAAGAACTACACCGTCGGTGAGGAGATATTTAACTCGGTAACCCATGGTGTCGGCACAGTGCTCGCGCTCATGGGTCTTGGCGCAATTGTGACGATTGCCGCATATGAGAGTGACTGGGTCGGCGTGCTGTCGGCATCGCTTTTCGGTTTTGGTATGGTTTTGCTCTACTGCATGAGCACGTTGTATCACGCATTCACTCCGCAAAAGATAAAAAAGTTTTTCCGCATTATGGACCATTGCAGTATATTTGTGCTTATATCGGCAACCTATACTCCGTTTTTGCTGGTGTTGCTACGTGGCAACCAGCGAGCGTTTGTGATATTTTTTGTGCTCTGGGGGTGCACCGTCGCCGGTATACTTTTGCAAATTTTTTCACTTAAACGGTTTGAAAAACTTTCGTTGATTTTATATGTAATAATGGGATGGATGGCGATATGGCTAATGACCGATATTATCGGGGTGCTATCCTCCCCCGGTGTGTGGTTGCTTATCAGCGGCGGTCTTTGTTATACCGGTGGCATTATCTTTTATTCCATCAAAAAGAAGTTTATGCATGCAATATGGCACCTTTTTGTGCTCGCCGGAAATATATTGCACTATATTTGTATTGCGGTGTATATATATTAAATAGTAATGAAACGCCCAGCCAACCGAGCGTCATTCGGTTGGCTTTATTTTTATCTGCCATGTATAAATGATTTTAAAACGGCCATAATATTATCAAATCCCACGACAAGGGATTGAATAAAATCATTTAGGAGAAACAGTCATGAACAAGAAAGCAGAAAGCGCAAGATCTCAACAGTCATCCTCGTCCACCTGCGGTGACAAGGCAAGCAACAAGGCACAAAGCAAACAGAGCTCCGGCTCCAACAGCAACCGCAGCAGTCAATCCAAAACCAGCTCTTCCGCCGGCTCCAACTGCAAATAAATAATTGCTCCCCCAACTAAACAGTGGACAATTTTGACGGTGATTTTACCCGTACTTCCTCGTCAAAGAACCTTTTTTTAATGCACAAAGCAACAAAAAGAACCTTTTCCTTGAATTACAGACAAAATTTCTCGCCAATCTTTGCCCATGATTTAATTGAGAGAGCAATGAAATTGAGACTGTCAATATTGGCAGTCTTTACATAATTTTTTTCATATAAACCTGCATCTTTCCCAAAGCCTTTTGATGAACAAGTTTTATATTTGCGTAGGACATGCCCAGCATCTCGGCAATGTCTTTTAATGTGCGTTCTTTATAATAGTGATTGATTATAATTGTTCTCTCTCTCGGCTCTAAACGCCGCAGGACATCGGCAAGAAGATCGAGATTTTCCTCGCGAAGGATATTCTCGTCCGACTTCCCAACGTCCACAACCATAGCGTCAAGACTGTAAACCTGCTTTTGCGCTCGAAAATAATCGACAACGGTGTTGCGCGTGATGGTATAGACCCATGTTGAGACCGAGGCTCGTTCCCGGTCAAATTTGTCGATGTTTTTATATATCTTAACAAATATGCCGGAGACGATGTCCTCTGCCTCCCATTGATTATAAATTTTACCGCGCACATATCCTAAAATTTTGTCATGATACTCAAGATAGAGTTGCTCCTGTTCCGGCTGTGTAAACGCCATCTACTCCTCCTTAATTTTAGGGGAGGGGGGCGTCATGTCGCCGGCGGCGCTGATCATGCCGAGCATGTCGTCATCCAAAAAAAAAGATGATTCCTGCTCCGTCTCGGATATGATTTTTGTCAATTGCTCATTTCGATGAAAGCGGTGAAAGTCAAACATGATTTTCAACTCTTGTTCCAAAAAAACCACCTTTCGTAGAAATCATTGCTCTTTAACTTAACGTCGGAACTCAATATCGTGAGGTAAAGCTTCACCGTCACCGTTAAAAACATCTTCCGGGCCCGGCTCGGATATTGTCACGAAATTTTCGGGAAAGCCGTTACCGCCGACAACCCCCTCAAGGCTGTTGTCGCTGACCTCCGGTGCAGGGTTTTGGTCTTTTTTATTTTCATTTTTCATTTTGTAATACTATCCTAATTGTGTTGTTGCATAATGATTTTTGTCAACCGCTCGCTTGGATGAAAACGGTGAAAATCAAACATATTTTTCAGCTGTTGTTACCCAAAAAACATCTTTCGATAACGGTAATTGCTATTTTAGTTCCGGTTCTCTCATTTTCTGTGGGTATGGATAGGGGATATCTTGCACCTCATTCGGATTTTGCTCCTGAGGCAACAGTATCGCGTTTTTATTGTCGTTAACCCCGTTGCCGCCGACAACCCCTT
>CAYJGF010000006.1:0-67305 GCA_964369965.1 uncultured Oscillospiraceae bacterium | reverse complement strand
CGAGGTTATTGTCGCTAACCTCCGGTGCAGGGTTTTGCTCCTTTTTGTTTTCGTTGTTCATTAGATGTCTCCTAATCTCGATAATAATGATTAATACATTTTCGGTTCCATAATATCCGATGGGAGCGGGCAAACGGTTGGCTTGTTTGGATCGGGGGGATCCGGAGAGTACAGTGTCACATTTCTATTGTCGTTAACCCTGTTGCCGCCGACAACCCCTTCGAGGTTATTGTCGCTAACCTCCGGTGCAGGGTTTTGCTCCTTTTTGTTTTCGTTACACATTTTATTGTCCATTCTTATATTGTTCCGGCAGTACGTGTAATGGAGAATCATTGCCTAAATAGTTGCCGTTTGGGTCTGTTTTAAGGCCGTGAACTTTATTACCGAACTGCCATCGGTTGTCATAGGCAACACCACCGTTCACACTTTCAAGAGAGGTGTCGTTGAGCTCCGTTTTGGTAAGCTCTTCGTTGATTTTTGCTGTTTTGTTATTGTTTTCCATAATATAATCCTTTTTTTATTTTCACTGTATGGGTTTTCTTGTATAATTTATCGACCAATAGATCATCATTTACATTAATAATAATTCTTAAAGGGTTTCGCGATACCATTCTCATTCTCGTTGATGGAGCGTGGCATGTTGTTGCCGAGAGATCTGCCGCCGCTTACCTCTTCAAGAACGGTGTCCGGCATCTCGTTATCCGCACTAATTTCAACCTTGTTGAGGTAGTCTTTGTTTTGATTATCTTCCATCGTCGTCCTCCTTTTACATTAACCTGTCCCGTATACGCAACGAGTGGTCGCCGGTGAGAAGTCCGCAGGATTTACAGGCAACTCCGTTTAACTCCGGCACTGTCCAGACGTTTTGGCTGCCGCAACTTTTACATTGCACAGACGGGATGTGTTGCATGCCATTATTGGAGGCACCGCCGGTAATGTTTAAAAGCTCGTCGTCCGACAGCTCGGAATTGCCCACATACTCGAACAGTTCCTGCACATCTTCGAGCGATACATCAACGCCGTATTCCGACATGATTTTAAAAAGGTTTTGCGCTCTATCGTCCTGCATGGTGGTGGTGTTTTGTTCATCATCTGCAAAGGTCATATTTTCCTCCTTTTTATGTAGTTACAAGTACTGGGCGACACGTTCAAGTACGCCGGAACATCCCTTTATCGGGCATCTCTCGCCATAGCCGTAGAGGGTGGTGTGGGTTTTGCATTTAGAGCATCTTACAGTGGTCGGCGGTCGGCTGTAAAATCCCCCCGAAACGTCAGAAAGATTTTCGTCTTTGAGCTCGCTCTGCTCTGCACCGGGGTTCGATTTATTGTTATCCATCAGATTGTTCTCCTTTAATTATCACGGTTAGCGACCATATCGATCGGGTTGTAGCATAAGCCTCCCGCCACACTTCCAGCAAGTTTCTACGTTTGAAACTTTGTACGTTAAAGGGGTTTGGCAACTCGTGCAAACGTAGTTATAACTTGTGGGGCGTCTGCCCGCATTGCCGCCTGCAACGTCGGTGAGATTCTCGTCGGCAACTTCGCCTGTCTCGGCGATGGGGGTTATTTTTTCGTTATTCATTGTCATGTACTCCTTATCAGTTTAAAAATTAGTGTTTGGAATGTATGGTTTTAACGGTCTAAGCATGCCACCGCACCTTGGACAGTTATTCATGCCTTCAGACACATTTTTAAAAGGGAATTGGCAGTCCAAACAGGAGTGTGTGTAGCCGCCCTCTTTACCCAAAAAACTGACGCTACCGCCTGCAACGTCGGTGAGGTTTTCGTCACCCATCTCGTTTTGTTCCACCATGTCGGCATTCTTTTCTAACATTTTGTCGCTCATGTCGATCTCCTTGTTTTTGTTGTTTAACTATTTATACGGCAGTAATTTGCGGATGGCTAATATTTTTTGTAAATTTTTTTATTATGGCAAAAATATTACTACAACAACAAGCATTACAAGGGGAAAACGGGTTTTGGAATATTTTTTTTCAAAAAAGATTGATTTTTTTGTTGTTATGTTATAGAATACTACATGAAGTAATAATTATTATCGCTTAAAAGGGGAGCAATAATCTGAAAAAGAAAGGACTATACTTAAAATGAAAAGAGATTATTTGAATTACGGCATGGTTGGCGGCAGTCTTAATGCATTTATAGGAGGTGTGCACCGAACCGCCATAGATTTCGACGCAAAGGCAGTCCTGCGCGCAGGGTGCTTTAGCACAAGTGAGGAGCTTAATAACGAGACCGGAAAAAGCCTTGGTTTAGATAAAGACAGAGTCTATTCCTCCTATTCCGACATGGCGAAAGGTGAGGCAAAGCGCGACGATAGGATTGACTTTGTTGTTATAACGACTCCTAACAAAACCCATTATAATATCGCGAAGGAGTTTTTGCAAGAGGGTATTAATGTAGTTTGTGAAAAACCGCTCTGTCACACGGTAGAGCAGGGTGAGGAGCTGGCAAAACTTGCTAAAGAGAAAAATGTTTTCTTTGCGGTGACCTACTCCTACACCGGCAACTGTATGATTAAACAGGCAAAAAAACTAATCGACGACGGTGAGATAGGCAACGTCATCAACGTCAATGCCGAATTTTTACAGGAATGGCTTATCGACGACGTGGGTCAGGGCGACCTCACCACCAAAAAACTCTCCATGTGGCGCAAGAACCCCGAGATTGCCGGTATTTCCAACTGTGTCGGCGATCTCGGCACACATGTCGAGCACATGGTGGGATATCTCACCGGTTTAAAACTCAAAAAGGTCTGCGCCGTGCTTGACCATTTTGAACAACCGCTCGAGATGAACGCCAATATGCTGCTGGAGTATGAAAACGGCGCACACGGTGTATTTTGTTTTTCGCAGGTCTGTGTCGGTCATTCCAACGGACTGGTCATAAGGATTTTTGGTACCGAGGGCGCCATAGAGTGGGTTCAGGAGGATCCGAATCGACTTTATGTCACCAAAAAAGGTTGCCCTGTTCAGATATACAACCGCGGTATGGGATATCTCACCGGTCGTGCGAGTGAGCTCAATCGCATACCGTCCGGTCATCCCGAGGGGCTTTTTGTGGCGTTTGCCAACCTGTATAAAACCTACACCACCGCACTTCTCAAAAAAATAAACGGCGAGGAGCTGACAAAAGAGGACCTCGACTTCCCGACCATTGAGGAAGGCATCGACAGCGTCAAATTCATCCACAGCGTCGTCAAATCGGACGAGCTTGGCAGTGTCTGGGTAGACGTTTAAAAAGATTTTTTATAAACCGCCGTTATTTATCAACGGCGGTTTAGACTGTGTATGCGGTGTGAAATTCATCGACAATAATGTGTAACATTTGAGATAAATATTGTATTATTATTAAAAAAGTTATATAATATGAATATATTATATATAGAAAGGTGAGTGTGGACATGAAAAGAATAATTATTTTACTTAGCATATCGTTGCTGTTGTTCGGTTGCGGTGAGGAAACTGTCGGGACATTTGACGACGACTTCAATGCTGCCGCCGCGACAGCGCAGGCGATAATTGATGACATGCAGTCGGAAGAGGAAAATGTCGACACCGCCGAGCCGGTCGAGACCGATACGCCGGAAATGCCTGTCGAGCAGGAAAACACCGAGCAGGTGGAGGAGACATCGGGGTTTGTCCCCGGCACCGTTGCCGAGGGCGCGGATATGTTCGGTCTTGATACCGTGAACTTTGAAGGGGAGGCTATCACCGCCGACATTTTCACGGAAAACAAGTTGACCCTTGTGAACGTCTGGGCGACATGGTGCCCACCTTGTGTAGCCGAAATGCCGGAGCTTGCCGAGCTTGCGCATGAAATGGAGGAGTTTGATGTCGGTATAGTCGGCATATTAACCGACGTGATTGTTTCGAGCGGTGTCGATGATCAGGCGCTCGCCGCAGGTGATCAGATATTGAGAGATTCCGGTGTGCAGTTCCCGACCGTATTCCCCGACACGGTTCTTTATGACACTATTTTATATAGCGTACAGGCGTACCCCACCACCGTGTTTGTGGACTCAAACGGCAATATTGTAGGCGATATATACACCGGTGCGAGGGATAAGGCGAGCTGGCGAGAGGTAATCGAGTACGAACTCGAAAACCTTGACATGACTCTTTAGAGGGTGTATTATCTATGACTGATAAAAAAAGGACGGTGATGTCGCTGTTGCTTGTCCTTATAGGGCTTGTGATGTTGCTTATCGGTGTGCTGGACGGGCAGGTCGGCAATCTGCTTATCAAGTCCGTCAACATATGTCTTGAATGTGTGGGGATCGGGTGATGCTTGCAAGGTTTAGACTCGCTATTCAGGTGTTGTGGGCCGCCCTCTCCAACGGATATTTATACGGTTTTGTGACCGGTAGAATCTATACCGGCAGTCTCAAATCCGTCTGCGCACCGGGGCTTAACTGCTATTCCTGCCCCGGTGCTTTAGGCAGTTGCCCGATTGGCTCGTTGCAGGCGGCAATAGGTTCACGCGGATTTAACATACCGTTTTATGTGCTCGGCTTTCTCATAGCGTTCGGTGCGTTCTTCGCAAGGTTTGTCTGCGGATTTTTGTGTCCGTTCGGGCTTATTCAACAGTTGCTTCACAAGATTAAATTCTTTGTTAAGATAGACACTTTTAAATACGACCGAGCACTGCGGTATCTGAAATATGTCATACTGCTTGTTTTTGTTGTACTGTTGCCCATGTTTTGGGTTGATTTTTCCGGCCTCGGCTCCCCAGCATTTTGCAAATATATCTGCCCTGCCGGCACTCTTGAGGCCGGAATACCGCTCGTGCTTTTAAACGAGGGGCTTCGCGGCGGTCTTGGCTATCTGTACATACATAAAAACATTATTTTAGCGGTGACTATCACCGCAAGCATAATTATTTATCGACCTTTTTGTAAATACGTCTGCCCACTCGGTGCTATATATGCACTGTTCAACAAGGTGTCGTTTTTGCGATTGCATGTCGATAAAGAGCGGTGTGTGTCCTGCAAAAAATGTGAAAAAACCTGCAAAATGCAGGTGAACCCCGCCGAAAAACCGGACGACGGTGAATGCATAAGATGCCTTGAATGCACTAAAGTCTGCCCCACAAATGCACTGTGTTTTAGCTACAAGAAGCCGAAAATAACACTATCCTCGACCAAGGTTGAGGGCACACTTGACATTTAATCGGTTTTATATTAAAATTAGAGCGTGTTAGTTCCGACTAATTTCTTATAATATTAAACGGGTTTTTAATGATTAACAAAAGATTGATAAAGATGGTGCCGGATGCAGCCGCACACATTGCAAAAAATGTTGCTTTGCAGTTGACGGGGCTTTTATCAAATATAGTTTTGATGATAACCATCAGTGTGTTTATCGACGCCTTAATCAATAAAACCATAATTACAAACGGGTTTTTTCGATACGCCGTAATTGTTGCTTTTTGCATTGCAATCAAGGTTGTTACAATATATTTAGCGAGCACTCAAAGCTATCTTGCCTCAAGATCGGTTAAGGTTATCTTGCGCGAAAAAATCTACGACAAGGTCATAAGTCTCGGTGGCAGATACAACAAAAAAATCCCCACCGGCGAGCTTTTGCAGATGTCGGTAGAGGGCGTCGAACAGCTTGAAACATACTTTGGCAATTTTCTGCCACAGTTTTTCTATTCCATGATATCACCGCTTATCCTGTTTGCGGTGGTGTCTTTTTTTAATTTTAAGGTAGCGTTAATACTGTTTGTCTGCGTCCCCTTGATCCCTATTTCTATAGTGCTTGTCCAAAAGTTTGCAAAAAAACTGCTCGCAAAATATTGGGGGGAGTATCTGGGGCTGGGTGATAACTTTCTGGAGAACCTGCAGGGGCTTAACACGCTGAAAATTTATAGCAGTGACGAATATAAACACGCTCAGATGAATCGTCAAGCGGAACGCTTTAGGGTAGTTACCATGAAGGTGTTGTCCATGCAGTTAAACTCCATAATCATTATGGATATTGTTGCATATGGCGGCGCCGCACTCGGCATAATTTTTGCGTTGCTTGAATTTAACGGCGGCAATCTATCGCTCGTGGGGATGTTCACGGTAATCCTGCTAAGTGCCGATTTTTTCCTGCCACTTAGAATTTTAGGCAGTTTTTTTCACATTGCAATGAACGGTATCGCCGCAAGTAAAAAAATATTCACCCTGCTCGATATAGAGGATAGCCCTCTTAAAACAAAAGAGGTCAACGGGGTGGATATAAAGATAAACGGTCTTGATTTTGCATATGATCAAAAAACAATCTTGACCGACATTAATATGGATATACCTAAAAACAGCTTTGTCTCAATAGTGGGGGTGAGCGGCTCCGGTAAATCAACCATAGCCGGCATTTTAACGCAAAACAACGAGGGCTACGGTGGCAGTGTCACAATCGGGGGAGTGGAACTCTCGCAGCTATCAAGGAGCAGTTTGGCAAGGCATATAACCCTTGTGTCGGCAAACTCCTATATATTCAAGGGCACGGTGGCGGAAAATCTTCTCATCGCAAAGAACGATGCCACCGAGGAGGAGATGTGGCAGGTGCTGTCAAAGGTTAATTTAAAAGAGTTTTTACTTAACCAAAGCGGTCTTGACACCGCTCTGCTTGAAAAAGGCAGTAACTTCTCGGGTGGGCAGTGTCAACGTTTAGCACTTGCAAGGGCTTTACTTCATGACAGCGAGCTATACATTTTTGACGAGGCGACAAGCAACATAGACGCCGACAGCGAAAATGAAATAATGGAGGTGATAAAAGGTTTGACGCGCACAAAAACCGTTATACTTATATCACATCGTCTGTTGAATGCAATAACCTCCGACAAGATATATATGCTTTGTGACGGTGGTATAGCACAGAGTGGCACACACGACGAACTGCTCTTGAACGGGGGTCGGTACAGCGAACTTTGGACCACACAACAAAATCTTGAGACAATGGGGGTGGCAAACGGATGAAAAAACGCTCATCGCTCATGGTTTTATCACGACTTACCGGTCTTGTGAAGCCGCTCGCACCGGTCATGATCATCGCAATTATTACGGGGTGTCTCGGCTATTTTTGCGCAAGCTTCATCACCGTTATGGGCGGATATGCCCTGTTGGATATCATAAATACCGACGGTGCAAACGTTGCAATTTTCATCGCTGTGTTGGCGTTGATAGCGGTCTTTCGAGGGGTTTTGCACTATATAGAACAGTATTGCAACCATTTTATAGCCTTCAAACTTCTCGCGCTGATTCGTGATAAGGTGTTCACGGCGCTGAGAAAACTTGCCCCTGCAAAACTCGACGGCAGGGACAAGGGCAACCTCGTCTCCATAATCACCTCTGATATAGAGCTTTTAGAGGTATTCTACGCTCACACCGTCTCCCCCATCTGTATTGCACTGATAACCTCAACGATAATAGTCGGGTTTATCGGCAGTTTTAATATACTTCTCGGCTTGATAGCACTTTTAGCGCACCTGACGGTAGGCGTAATGATGCCTGTTATCGTCGCAGGGAAAAGTAAAAGCAGCGGTGAGGTGCACCGTGAAAAGGTGGGCGGTCTCAACACATACTTCCTTGACAGCCTGCGTGGTATAAAGGAGGTTTTGCAGTATAATTATATCGACGCACGCAAAGGCAAACTCACCGAACTGTCAAGGCAGATTGAAAGCTCGAACAAGGTGCTCAAAAACTATTTCGGGAGAACATACTCGCTGACCAACCTTGCTATACTTTGCTTTTCGGTTATCCTGTTTTTTGTTGCAAGCGGTTTATACATACGAAATTATTTAGACATAACCTCGGTTATAGTGCCCACGCTCCTGCTTTTTTCCTCTTTCGGGGCGGTGTCGTCGGTGGCGAACTTAGGTGCAGGGCTTGCACAGACGATAGCTGCCGGCAATAGAGTGCTGGACATTTTAGACGATGTCCCCGTTGTTAAAGAGGTGAAAAACGGCAAGGATATCGAATTTAAAGACGCAAGTTTTGCTGCTGTGGACTTCTCCTATGACGGCGAAAAAATATTGAACAACTATTCGCTAAATATAGAAAAAAACAAAATTTTAGTGATAAGCGGAAAGAGCGGATGCGGAAAATCCACGGCGCTGAAACTTTTGATGAGGTTTTATGACGTGCAGGGCGGTGACGTTTTAATCTCGGGTGAAAATGTGAGAGGTATCAACACCAAAAGCCTTAGAGACAACGAGAGTTTAGTCACGCAGGAGACGCATGTTTTCCGCGATACAATCGAAAACAATATTAAAATAGCAAATATCAATGCCGACCGCGATGAGGTTATAAGTGCGGCAAAAAGGGCGTCGCTCCACGATTTTATCGAATGCCTTGATGACGGTTATGACACGATGCTCGGTGAGCTCGCCGACACCATATCGGGTGGGGAAAAACAACGTATAGGCGTGGCGAGGGCATTTTTGCACGACGCAAGCCTGATTATGTTGGACGAGCCGACAAGCAACCTCGACAGCTTGAACGAGGCGGTTATCCTAAAGTCGTTAAAAGCCTGTAGCGATAAAACCGTGGTGTTGGTATCGCACAGAAAGTCCACGGTGAAGATAGCGGATAACATTTTGAATATGGAAACGGTGAGAGAGAGTTGATGCACAGTATGAGGAAAATAGGATGAAAATCAAAAAAATAATTTACCTAAGCATAGGTTTTGTTGGCCTTGGACTGGGTGCTGTCGGCTCGGTCGTTCCTATCCTGCCAACCTTCCCGTTCCTGCTCATTGCCGCGTTCGGTTTCGGGAAAAGCAGTGAAAGGCTGGACAGGTGGTTTAAAAACACAAAATTATACAAAAACAATTTAGAGAGTTATGTCAAAGGGCGGGGCATGAGCATTAAAACCAAAGTTAGGATTATTGTCACGGTGACAATCTTGATGACAATAGGTTTTTTGATGATGAACGCCGTGCCTGTCGGGCAAACTATCCTCTTTTTCGTCTGGATATTTCACATAATCTATTTTGCATTTATAGTTACGACGATAAAATAAGCGACAGATTTAATCGTGTGCGGCGATCCGATCGTTTATATATTCTTTGGGGTATTTTGAATGGAATTCACGTATGATTTTGCGCTCACCACTCACGAATTTTGTCACACCGCCGGCACCTGCCGAGATGACGCCATGTAGCTCGTCCATCATATAGACATTATACAGGCACTCATACCCCCTTTGGGAGTATCCTACATTCTCAAGCCCCGAGGGGGTTTTTTTCTGCCGATATATATAATATGGGTTGTAGTCGTTTTGCTCCATCATCTCGTCACGATATACCGCCATCATGGCGACATCGGGCCATGGTGCGAGATGCTCCTGCGATAGGTGTGAGCCGGTCTTTTGGGTGAAGCTGTGCACCGTTATGCTGTTCGGCGCAAGCTTTATCGTCTCACGCAGGCTGTGATTAAACCCCTCAAGTGAATCGTTCGGCAGACCGGAAATCAAATCCATGTTTATGTTGTCGTGACCAAGTTCGCGCGCCTCATTAAAACAGCGGTAGATGTCGCTCGCTGAGTGCAGTCTGCCGATAGAGAGCAGTGTCGCGTCGTTAAAGGTCTGGGGGTTTATTGAAATTCTGCCCACCCCGTATTCCTTTAAAACTTTAAGTTTTTCACGGTCGGTGCAGTCCGGCCTGCCTGCCTCAACGGTGAATTCTTGTGTGGGTCGGAACAGTTCGTTTATGTGATTAAGCAGTCGCCGCAACTGCTCTGCCGAGAGGACGCTCGGTGTACCTCCCCCAACATAGACGGTGAGTGGAGGGATTGTCACCGTGCGTGATATCTCGGTGATCTCCTCTAAAAGCAATTTAAGATAGAGTGACATTTCGGCGGTATCGTTCGCCGACATGGAGATAAAGCTACAGTAGCGACAGCGCGACGGGCAGTAAGGTATTGAGACGTATAGACTATAGGCGTCGCGCGCCGAATTTATCGGCATTGCGTTTTGAGTATCATAACAACGGCGCAACAGGTCAATTTTTGGCTGTGTCACCTCATAGGTCGTGGCAAGCTCGTTTGAAATTTCGTCATGGTTTTTGCCTGCGAGGGCGCGCTGACGGTACAGCCAAAGCGGTCGCACACCGTTGAGCATCCCCCACGGTAAAACTCGACCGGTATGCAGTGCTAGGAAGTCATAGAGCGTTTTTTCTGCATCGCCGTGGGTGAGGAGGGTTTGTTTGACACCGTTTTCTATCAATACAATAAAAACTCTTTTTTTACCGCGTCGAAAATACAGATAGTTATCCCCTGCGCGCCGAGTGTGCCGCAGTTTTATGTCGGGGAAAAAAAGCCGAATAATATTCTCCGGCTTGTATTTTTCGTTATGATTTTTAAAGAATAGATCCATTTTATACACCGGAAAAATCTCGACAGTGTACCGCGAGTGTGCAGACTTCACACCGCGGTTTTCGTGCATCACAGACGGCGCGCCCGTGCATTACAAGACGGTGGCAAAAGGAATTCCCCTCGTTTGGTGGTATAATCGCTCGCAACTGCATCTCCACCTTGGTGGGATCCTTGCTCGTCACCATGCCGAGACGTCCGGTAATGCGTATGCAATGGGTGTCGGCAACTATCGCCGGTTGACCGAAGATGTCACCGAGTATTAAATTTGCCGATTTGCGCCCCACTCCGGCGAGGGCGAGTAGCTCCTCCATGTTATCCGGCACTCTGCCGTCGTGCCGCTCACACAGTTGATTTGCGCAAAGGATAAGGTCGCGCGCCTTGGAGCGGAAAAAACCGGTGGAGCGGATAAGCTCGCTCACCTCCCCAATGTCGGCATCTTTCATGGCAAATGGGGTGGGGAAACGCTCAAAAAGTGCCGGCGTGACCATGTTGACGCGCTTGTCGGTGCACTGCGCGGCAAGGCGAACCGACACCAGTAGATGGTACGGGTCGGTGTGGGAGAGACTGCACTCCTCCTCGGGGTAGGCTTTTTTCAGCAGTTCTATTATCTCTATGGCAGTTTTTTTGTTCATATTATTAATACTACTCGTCTTCCCTTGATTTTTCACAAATTATATCATATAATAGAGGTAAATACAAGGACAATAAAGAGGAGATGAAAATGTACAAAGACTTTTTTAATGCCGGCGACTTTTTGATGGGCAGTGACCCGGAACTGGGCGGTGCTATAAATGAGGAGCTGGGTCGACTGCGCGACGGTATTGAGCTTATCGCGTCGGAGAATGCCGTCTCCCCTGCGGTGCTCGCCGCCGCCGGAAGTGTGCTCACCAACAAATATGCCGAGGGCTATCCCGGCAAACGCTACTATGGTGGCTGTGTACATGTCGACAAGGTGGAGGCACTCGCCATCGAGCGCGCTAAAAAGCTGTTCGGTGCGGAGCATGTCAACGTCCAACCCCACTGCGGTGCAAACGCCAACACCGCCGTCTATTTTGCATTTTTAAAGCCGGGTGATACGGTGCTCGGGCTTTCCCTTTCGCACGGCGGTCACCTCTCGCACGGTCTGCCGATAAATATTTCCGGCAAATACTACAACTTTGTGCCCTACGAGGTCAACGAGCAGGGCTATATCGACTATGACGCTCTGCAAGCCCTTGCAAACGAGCACAAACCCAAGATGATAGTCGCCGGCGCGTCGGCGTATCCGCGCACCATCGACTTTGCACGTTTTCGAACGATTGCCGACAGCTGTGGCGCGATATTGTTCGTCGACATGGCACACATTGCAGGGCTTGTTGCCGCCGGCGTTCACCCCTCCCCCGTGCCGTATGCCGACATTGTCACCACCACAACCCACAAGACATTGCGCGGACCTCGCGGTGGCATGATACTGTGCAAAGAGCAGTTTGCAAAGGACATCGACCGCGCGGTATTCCCCGGCACGCAGGGCGGTCCGCTGGAGCACATAATCGCTGCAAAGGCGGTCTGTTTTAAAGAGGCGGCCGAGCCGGAGTTTGCCGAGTATCAAAAACGCGTCGTGAACAACTGCGCCGAACTTGCAAAGGAGCTGATGGGGCGCGGTCTCAACCTCGTTTCGGGCGGCACCGACAACCACCTGATACTTTTGAATTTAGTCGGCACCGGTTGCACCGGCAAGGAGCTGGAGGCGCGCCTCGACGAAGTCGGCATAACGGTCAACAAGAACACCGTGCCGAACGACCCTGCCTCACCGATGGTCACCTCCGGCGTTCGTATCGGCACCCCTGCCGTCACAACGCGCGGCTTCGGCACTCCCGAGATGCGCAAGCTCGCCGAGCTTATCTTCCTCGCCGTCACCGACTTTGAGGCTCAAAAGGACTATATAGCACAGCAGGTCGCGGCACTGTGCAAAGATTTCCCCCTCTATGAATAACAGCATACCTCTCGCCGAGCGACTTCGACCGCGCACCCTCGACGATGTGGTTGGTCAACGGCATATCCTCGGCGAGGGGAGCGTCCTGCGACGTGCCCTTGCCGCAGGGGAACTGCCGAACATGATATTTTACGGCCCCCCCGGCATCGGCAAGACGACGGTCGCGAGCATCCTCTCGGACGGTGCAGGTAAGACATTGCACAAGCTCAACGGCACCTCCGCCGGCACCGCCGATATAAAATCGGTGATAGCCGACATAGGTCTGCTCGGCAATACAAACGGAGTGCTTTTATATCTCGACGAGATACAGTATCTCAACAAAAAACAGCAACAATCGTTACTTGAATCGGTGGAGAGTGGGGATATAACTCTCATCGCCTCCACCACCGAAAACCCTTATTTTTATGTCTACGGCGCACTGCTATCACGTTGTCTCGTCTTTGAATTTCTGCCACTTGAAGTGGAGGATATCACCCATGGGCTTAACCGCGCGGTTATAAAATCGGGTGACGAGGTCACCTTTGAGGGGACGGCGCTCGAGATGCTCGCCGCCGGCAGTGGCGGTGATATGAGGAAGGCACTTTTGTCCCTCTCGTTACTGCTATCGGTCGGGGAAAAGGTCATATCGGAGCAGATGGTCGCGCAGATTATCCGCAATTCCGCCGGCAGTTATGACAAAAACGGCGACATCCACTATCGACTGCTGTCGGGATTGCAAAAGTCCATCCGCGGAAGTGACGAGAATGCGGCACTGCACTATCTCGCACGGCTTATCGAGGCAGGGGACATAATCTCACCGATACGGCGACTGCTGGTCATATGCGCCGAGGATATCGGGCTTGCCTACCCTATGGCGGCGCCGATAGTCAAGGCACTGTGTGACAGCGCACTGCAACTCGGTCTACCGGAGGCAAGAATTCCACTTGCCGAGGCGACGATACTGCTCGCCACCGCACCGAAGTCCAATTCCGCTGAGGCGGCTATAGATGCCGCAATGTCGGACGTGCGGCGCGGAGGGTACGGCGACTTCCCCCGACATCTTGACAACCTGCAACAGGGCAAGACCGCCCCTGCCTATATCTACCCCCACGATTTTGAAAATCACTATGTCAAACAACAATACCTCCCGGACGGACTGGTGGGCAGGAAATATTACGAGTTCGGCAACAATAAGACAGAACAGGCCGCGAGGGCTTATTGGGGGAAGATAAAGGGGAGTTTAGACTAATGGCTAAAGGTGAATGGTGAATGACTGAACGCTTTTTTCGTTTTAGGGAAACGGCTTCGCCTTTTTTATTGAAATCCTCCGGTCGGGTTGTAGGGGGCGGCGTCCTCGACGTCCCATCATCGCGGTTATCGGAATACACCCTTGCCGTGAACATGCGGACAACCGAAGGTTGCCCCTGCCACCCCAACATACAATACCAACCCAAAAAGGAAAACCCATGTTAAACTACTATCTATTTGGCTTTGATGCCACCTATATTCTGCTCGCTATCCCCACCTTTATCTTTGCAATGTGGGCGCAGTTTAAGGTCAATTCCACCTACAAAAAATATTCTCAGGTCGCCACCTCGCGCGGCATGACCGGTGCCGAGGCGGCGCGCGCCATACTGGACCGCCATGAACTGCGCAACATTCGCATTGAGCAGATAGCCGGCAACCTCACCGACCACTATGATCCGAAAAACGATGTCATTCGCCTGTCACAAGGGGTGCATGACTCATCGTCGGTGGCGGCGCTCGGCATTGCGGCACATGAGGCAGGTCACGCCATACAACACGCCCAAAACTACGCGCCGATACGACTGCGTGAGGCGATTATCCCGGTCAGTCGCATAGGCTCTGCCCTATCCATGCCGCTCGTGGTCATTGGGCTTTTACTGCCGGCTTTTGAGACGCTTATCGGTGTCGGCATTATCCTTTTTGCCTTTGTCACATTCTTTCAGCTGGTGACACTGCCGGTGGAGTTCAACGCCTCGTCCCGTGCCATCGCGGTTTTGAGCGATAACGGCTATGTCAACGAGGAGGAGAGTCGCGGTGTGAGAAGTGTCCTTTCCGCCGCCGCGCTGACCTATGTCGCCGCGCTCGCCACCTCGCTCGTGACACTGCTTCGCCTGCTTTTATTGAGAAGAAGAGATTGATGAACGAGCGAAAAACGGTCTGCGACCTACTCATTCGCGCCGAAAAAGGCGGCTTTGCCAACCTATTGATGTTGTCACTGCCGGATGGGCTTGATGCGAGCAAAACAGCTTTTGTCACCGCACTTTTTTATGGCACTTTAGAGCGACAAATAACCATCGACTATATTCTCTCAAAACTTGTCAAGGGCGGTCTTAAAAAGTTGGACATCGAGGTCCTTTGTGTTTTGCGCATGACCGCATATCAGCTACTTTACATGGATAAGGTGCCGGACTATGCCGCAATCAGCGAGGGGGTCAAGCTTTGCAAGGTTTACCGAAAGGCAAGCGCCACCGGCATGGTTAACGCGGTGTTACGGCGTGTTAAAACGGTGTCAATACCAAACGAGCCGCATTTGAAATACAGTATCCACCCCGATATCATCGCCGGTTGGAAATGCGACTACCCCGAGCGATACCTCGACATAACAGAAAAATCCACACAGCGTGCCGACTGCTGTATCTATGTTAATTCCACAAAAACAACGGTGAACGAACTTCGTGAGCTTTTATCCGCCGAGGGTGTTGCCACCCGAACAGGTTTTGCAGACAACACCTTGATATGTAAAGGCGAGCCACCGGCGGGGACGGTGGGATTTGAACAGGGGCTGTTCCATGTGATAAGTACCACCTCGGTATTAGCGGCACAAATACTGCTCTCTAAGAAACCTAAAAATATTCTCGATCTTTGCGCTGCGCCGGGTGGCAAGACCGCCGTGCTTGCGATGTCGGCAGACGTTGTCGCCTCCGATATCCACCAAAACCGCCTGTCTGCCATCGAGGGGTTGACAAAGCGCCTTGGGCTTGATAACGTGAAGATAGTGCAAAACGATGCGACAAAAGGTGTACCCAACGGTGAGTTCGATGCAGTCCTGTGCGATGTGCCCTGCACCGGCACGGGGGTCTTGTCAAAACGTCCCCAGATACGTGGCGCCTCACCCGACACCGAGGCTTTGATTGCGGTGCAATGTGACATACTCAAAAAAGCCGCGTCGGCACTGCGCGTCGGAGGTGTGCTGTGCTATTCCACCTGCGCCCTCTCTCGTAGTGAGAATGAGGAGCAGATAAAGGCTTTTTTAAAGGACAACCCTGAGATGAAATCCCTCGCAATTCCGATAAAACCACCACAAAATTCCGAGCTCTGCGACGGATATATAACTTTTTTCCCGGATGGCGTGATTTTTGATGGCTTTTTTATGGCTTTTTTGGAAAAAGTATGATAAAATAATAAAATGGGATTGTAGATGAACGAAAAAAAAGAGCTCCTATCACTCACGAGGGACGAGCTTGCCCAAATTCTATGCGAGCTCGGTGAGCCGAAATTCCGCGCAAAGCAACTTTTTGACTGGTTGCACGCCAAACGGATAACAAGTTTATCCGAGGCTAAAAACCTGCCCTCATCGTTAATAAAGCTACTGGATAACAATTATATTTTTGACTATCCGAGCGTGGCACTTTGCCAGACCGACGAGCAGGGGACAAAAAAGTACCTTTTGCGGTTGTCGGACGGCAACGCGGTTGAGGCGGTGCTGTTGCAACACAAACACGGTGACAGCCTTTGTATCTCAACTCAGGTAGGGTGCAAAATGGGGTGCGTCTTTTGTGCCTCGGCAAAGGCAGGGTTTGTGCGCGATATGGGTGTCGGCGAGTTGCTCTCACAGGTTTACCTAATCGCCTCCCTCTGTGAAAAACCACCGCGCCATCTTGTGCTCATGGGGATAGGGGAGCCACTTGATAACTACGACAACGTCGTCAAATTTTTGCGTTTATTGACTGGTGAGTTCGGCTATAATATAGCCGGGAGGAATATCACGCTCTCCACCTGTGGTCTTGTGCCGCAGATAGAGCAACTTCTCGGTGAAAAGTTGTCGCTCACCCTTTCGGTCTCACTACACCGCACCACCGACGCCGAGCGTGTAAAGGTCATGCCGATAGCTCGGAGATACCCTCTTTCGGAACTGCTTTGTGTGTTATATAGATACGGTGAGGTTACCGGACGGCGCGTGTCGATAGAATATGCGGTTGTTTCGGGTGAAAACGATACCGAGGGGGACGCAAATCGCCTTTGCAGGATGTTGCGTGGCAAAGACGTGCATATAAATCTTATACCGCTCAACTCCATCGACGGTGAAAACGCGAGCCACGATGCCGCGGCAAGAGCATTTGAAAAACGACTTGTCGATTTAGGTTTGCAGTGCACCGTCCGTCGACGACTCGGCGCAGGGATAGAGGCGGCGTGCGGACAGTTAAGAAGAAAAAATTTATAGTACAATCGGAGAGATAATTTGAACATTGCCGGCAGAACCGATATTGGTTGCAGACGCACCGAAAATCAGGACAACTTTCGCGCCGCGAGGTTGCCCTGTGGCACCGCGTTTGCCTTTGTCTGTGACGGTATGGGCGGCGCGAACGGCGGTCGGCTTGCCAGCGAAATACTATCCAATAGCGTAGAAGACATGTTATATGAAAAATTGCCGAGCGTTAAAGGGGTAAGCGACATTAAAAAATTGATGTTTGATGCAGTGGTGGTCGGCAACTCCGAAATACACTCCCTCGCTAAACGCGACCGCGAGAAAACCGGCATGGGGACGACACTTGTCTGCGTTGTCATAAAGGATAGCATACTACACCTCGTCAACGTTGGGGATAGCCGATGTTATCTACTTCGCAACAACATACTGCAACAGCTCACCCGTGACCACTCCATCGTGCAGGATTTGATGGAAAACGGCAACATCTCACCGGAGCAGGCGAAACTCCACCCCAAGAAAAACCTCATAACTCGTGCGGTCGGGGTTAGCGAGAATATCGACCTTGACTACAGCGCCTATGAACTCTCGCCCGGCGACAAACTGCTCCTTTGTTCCGACGGGCTCACCAACTGCGCCGACGAGTCGGTGATACAGATGATTTTAGGTACAAGCCCCTTTTTTGACACACCGGAGAAGTTGATAAAACTTGCAAAAACCGGTGGAGGGTTTGACAATATTACGGTGGTTGTTTTGGCAATGCCGACAAATAGCATAGGATAGGATTGATTTATAATGGTTTCAAAAGATATTATAGGGAAAAGACTGGACGGACGGTATGAACTGCTCTCACTTTGCGGTGTGGGTGGCATGGCGAACGTCTATAAGGCTACCGACCTGCAAAATGGGCAGACGGTCGCTGTTAAGATTTTGCGCGATGAGTTTTTAAATAATCCGGAGCTGGTGCGCCGCTTTAAAAACGAGAGCAAGGCAATATCGTTACTTAACAACGACAACATCGTCAAGGTTTTTGACGTGAGCGTGTCGGAGTCTATCCAGTATATCGTCATGGAGTTTGTGGAGGGTATATCACTCGCCGACTATATCGAAAAGTCGGGCGGCAAACTCAAATGGAAGATAGCGGTGTTTTTTGCCGAGCAGATCCTGTCGGCGCTCAGCCACGCACATGAAAAGGGCGTTGTGCACCGTGACATCAAACCGCATAATATCATGCTTATGCAAAACGGCAGTATCAAGGTGATGGACTTTGGTATAGCGCGGCTGTCACGCAGTGATTCACGCACCATGACCGAAAAGGCGATAGGCTCGGTTCATTACATCAGCCCGGAGCAAGCAAAGGGCGACACCACCGACCCCAAGGCGGACATTTATTCCGTCGGTGTAATGCTGTATGAGATGCTCACCGGTATGCTCCCGTTTGAGGCGGACAGCGCCGTCTCGGTCGCGATAAAACAGATAAGTGACACCGCCATACGTCCGCGCGATATCGACCCCGAAATACCGGAGCCGCTGGAGGAGATTACCATGCGCGCCATGGCGAAAGAGCCGCGTGACCGTTATGCCAGCGCCGCCACCATGCGTGCCGATATTGAGGAGTTTAAGCGCAACCCGAGCATACGGTTTGAATACACCTATCTCTCAAAGGACGATACCCAGACTAAGTTTATCGACAAGGTTACCACCAAGAGCAACGTTAAACGTCAAAGCGTTAAAGACCGTGTGGTGACACAGAAAAAGCCGAAGAAAAAGACGATTGGCGGCGTTGTCATACCGATGATGCTCGGTCTATCGGTGGCGTTTGCTATCGGGTGCGGTGTGCTGGTCTTTATCATATTCAATCTGTCCGGCAACCCTCTTTTTGCAAGTTATGAGGATGTGGATATCCCGAACTTCCTCGGTCACTCCTATGAGGATGTCAACGCGGAGTATGACTTCCGATTTATGGTGGAGGAGGTCTACAGCAACGAGTATGCCGAGGGGTATATAGTCAACCAATACCCAAAACCACCCAAAAAGGTTAAAGAGAATGCCGCGGTGACGTTGCAGGTCAGCAAAGGTGTCGAGATTGTGACGGTGCCACAGGAACTGCTCGGTCAAAAAAGTTCCGATGCACAGCGTATGCTTAGCGACCTCGGTCTCATAGTCAATATTGAATACACCGTCGATGAGTCGGAGCAGGTGCCGTATGGTTATGCCATGTGGACCGAGCCGGCGGTCGGCACCGAGCTCTCGAGCGGTAGCCCCATCACCCTTGCCGTATCCACCATACCGTCGGACGGTGACACAACGGTGCCGGATATAACCAACATGTTGGTGGACGAGGCACAGGAGCTACTCTTTCGCCATCAACTGCTGATAGGCACAATAGTCCACATGCCGGACGGCGCACTGCCGGAGGGCACGGTCATCAGCCAAACGCCGGAAGCGGACAGCGAGGTGGAGCGCAACTCCCAGATAAGCGTAGTGGTTGCCGGTGCGGCGGCGTCCTCGACCGGTGGCGATATAATTATCCCGAACGTGCTCGGGATGGACCCGGCGGCGGCACAGGCGGCAAATCCGACCCTTGCCCTTATCTATGACGACGATTATGACCAGCCGGGCGGCACCGCAGGGACTATATGTTGGCAAAACCCCTCACCCGGCAATTCCAACAGCAATTTTATAGCCTATGCCGTCTATCTTGGGTAGTATGCAGGGGAATGATAACATTATTTTAAAAGGCGTTGGGGGTTTTTATTCTCTCTATACGCCTTTTGGCATTGTTACCGCAAAACCGAGAGGGCTTTTTCGTGACAAGGGGGAAAAGCCGATTGCCGGTGATTTTTGTGTAATAGAACCGTCGGAAAATGGTGAGGGCTTCACCCACGTCATAACCGAGATACTGCCACGGAAAAACCGATTTGTGCGCCCCCCTGTCGCGAATGTCGAGCGCATGTTTTTGGTCGCGTCCACCATAGAGCCGAGAAGTTCGCCCTTTCAGCTCGACACCATGATTGCGACCGGAGTATATCTCGGGGTAGAGGTGATTCTCATAATAACTAAATCGGACATAAAAAAGGATAAAAACCTCGCCGAAATATATAATACCACATCACACAAGGTGCTTGTTGCAGGGGAAAAGGATAACGAGATATTCACCCTCGCAAAGGGCAAAATCTCGGTGCTTGCCGGCAACACCGGCGTCGGGAAAAGCACCTTGATGAACAGGCTTTACGGCACCGACCGACCGACAGCACCGATCAGCAAAAAACTCGGGCGCGGTGTACATACAACCCGTGAGGCGGAGCTGTTGCCACTTTCAGGCGGTGGTTTTTTTGCCGATACCGCCGGATTTTCATCATTGTCTTTTTCCATGATGTGCGACGCGGAGGTGCAACATCTTGCCGATTTGTTTTTAGAGTTTTCACCGTTTGCAAAAACATGTCGCTTTGCCGATTGCTCCCACCGAAAGGAGGACGGCTGTGAGGTGCGACGGGCGATGGAAGATGGTGCTATTCACAACAGCAGATACAACAGCTATCTCAAAATATATGACGAGGTCGAGAAAAAGGGGAGTGTTTATGCAAAAGTATGACAAGGTATTAATAAAAAAGATACAGGACTATGACCTTGGGGCGCTCGGCACGGCGGTGGAGGAGATCTTTGACATTCTGCCGGCGGCAAAGCGGTTGACGCCGACGAGCAAGGTGGTGATAAAACCCAATCTGCTCGCAAAACACGCGCCGGAGGCGGCGGTCACCACCCACCCTGCGTTGGTGGAGGCGGTGATACTCGCGCTGAAAAAACGTGGCGTGAATGACATATACGTCATTGATTCCGCAGGCGGTGTCTACAACGAAAAGGCGATGATGGGCATATACAAAGCGAGCGGTCTTGCCGAGGTATGTGAGCGTCTTTGCGTGCGTTACGGCGAGGATTATGAGAGCGTCGCGCTCAAGACGAACGGGGTGTGTGCTCACGAGTTCACCATACTGCGACCGGTCGCCGAGGCGGACTTTATTATAAATCTGCCCAAGCTCAAAACCCACGCCATGGTTAACCTCACCTGCGCCACAAAGAACCTTTTTGGCACAATACCGGGGCTTTTAAAGGCGGAACTGCACATGCGCTTCCCCGACAAGAAGATGTTCGGCGAAATGCTGTGTGATGTCGCGGAGCTTATAAATCCGGATATAAACATTGTCGATGCCATCACCGCGATGGAGGGGGACGGGCCTGCCGGCGGCACACCAAGGCAGGTCGGCATGTTGCTCGCAGGTGAGAGCACCTATGATATCGATGTCGTCTGTGCCGAGTATATCGGCGCGCCGATAGAGGATATCCCCTACCTTGTGGCGGCAAAAGGGCGCGGACTATGTCGCGATTTTTCTCCTGGCTTGCTGCAAAATCCCGAAGGATTTACCGTCGCTAAGGACTATAAACTGCCGACCTCACATCTTCAGATAACATTTGAAAACCGCGTCCCTCGCATATTGAAGCCGTTTATGCCCTATATTGTCAAAAGGATAGCACCGCGTCCGGTGATAAACAAACGCGGCTGTATCGGCTGTGCAAAATGTGCCGAAATATGCCCTAAAGATGTTATAACAATGGAGAATAAAAAGGCATTTATCCACAAAAAGGACTGTATAAGGTGCTTTTGCTGTCACGAGATGTGTCCGGTAAAGGCGATTGACATAAAGAGGGTTAAACTGTTCAATGGATAGTATATCGGTGAGGGCGGCGGCAAAGCTCAACCTTACACTTAATATAACCGGAACCCGTGGGTCGATGCATACCCTCGACATGCTCTGTGTCGGGGTGGATTTGTACGAGCAGATAACACTGACAAAGGCGAGCGAAATGTCACTTTGTTGCGACGTCGCCGACATACCGACCGACGCGCGCAACACCGCCCTGCGCTCAGCCGAGAGATTTTTTGCGAAAACCGGAATAAAGGGCGGTGTCGCGATAGACATCAACAAAAACGTACCTGTCGGTGCCGGCATGGGGGGTGGCTCCGCCGATGCCGCCGGTGTGCTGGTCGGGCTAAATAGACTGTACAACACCGCGCTCTCGACGCACGAGCTGTGTGAGATAGGCATAACGGTCGGCAGTGATGTGCCGGTCTGCCTTGTCGGGGGGCTGTGCCGCGTGCAGGGTGTCGGCGATATGATCACACCGCTTTCAGATCTGCCGAAATGCTATTTTGTCGTCACCATGGCAGGGGTCGGGGTCTCCACCGCCGAGGCGTATCGACGTTTTGACACGTTCGGGACCAAGACGATCGCCGACACGTCCGCCGCGATAAAGGCGCTCACTGATAACGATTTTTATCGACATTATTCCAACGACATGGAGTATTCCACCTCGATTGACATAAACCCCACAAAAGCTCGTTTTTTATCGCTCGGAGCAAAAAAGGCGATGATGACGGGGAGTGGTGCGGCGGTTTTTGGCGTATTTCTCGATTATGAGACGGCTAAAAAAGCGTGCGAGTATTTTAACGGCGATGCATGGTTGCTGCAACCTGCAAAAAACGGTGTCGAAATTTCGGGATAAGTCTCATGAATAACCGAGCATAAACAGGACAATCCTCCTATCAAGACAATTACAGGAGGATATGTCATGATGGTTTTAGAGCGTGCGGTCATAGCGGCGTTTGCGCTATGTGTGCTTTTCGGTGATTTTTTCAGTTTTTACGATACTGCGCAGGGTATCGAGGAGGAGACATTGCGTCTACATATCGTCGCTCATTCCGACGACGAGGTGGACCAGTCGGCAAAACTTGAGGTGCGTGATGCACTGCTCGCAGGCACAGGAGATCTTTTTACCGCGTCAAAAAGCAAGGAGACGGCGATACTTTCAGCGCAAAGTCACCTGCCGCTTATCGAGAGTATAGCCGCCGACACCCTCGCCGAACTCTCGCTAAACTACGCAGTGAGTGCGACCACCACACGCATGTATTTCGACACCACCGTCTATGAGGACTTCACCATGCCGGCAGGTCACTATAACGCGGTGCGTATCGAACTTGGCGAGGCGAAAGGGCGCAACTGGTGGTGTGTTTTGTTCCCACCGCTCTGTCTACCGAGTGTGGAGGGGGAAACCGCCGTCGAGACGATGTACGACGAGGAAGAGCTGGAGCTGATAAACGGTGAATATGAGATAAAGTTCAAAACGCTGGAGATTGTGGAGAAGATTTTCAAAGATTAGGAGAGGGATATGCTGTCCTTAATTTACGGACGGTGCGGCAGTGGCAAAACGCACGAGATATACCGCAGGATAGAACAGCGTGCGAGGGAGGGGGAACGCTCGCTCCTTTTAATACCGGAGCAGTTTACCTCGTCGGTCGAGCTGGCGGTGCTTCGCCGTTTCGGTGAGCGCCTTTGCCACTACATAACCGTCGCGGATTTCGGGCGGATTGCACGGCTTTGCGTGCAGTCCTACGGCGGTGCACTGCCCACGGTGGGGGAGGCACTTCGCGTTGCCCTGTGCCGTGCCGCGATGAACACGCTCAAAGGGCAACTTAAATACTACACCGCCGACAGCTACAGCCCCGGATTTTATGCCCTGCTCGCCGACATCGTCAAAGAGCTTAAGATGAGCTGTACCCCAAAACAGCTAATAGAGGTGGCAAACAGCGATAAACTGCGAGATATAGCACTCGTCTACAGCGTCTACGATCAACTTTTGATCGACAGACGAGAGCCGCAGGATGCCCTGCTCGCCGCCGCCGATACTATAGAAGAACATTCCGATTTTTTAAGCGACACCAATATTTTTATCGATGGGTTCGACGGCTTTACCGCACCGGAGTACAGTATCTTAAATTCACTGTTAATGCATGACAGGGCGATGTGTGCCGCCTTTTGTATGCCGTCGCAGTGGGTGGAGGAACAGAGCTTTTTTGAAACGGTACACAAGGCGGCAGGTCGATTAATCCGTTTAGCTAATAAAAACGACGCGGCTGTCGACACCCCATACATATTGACCGAGAATTTTCGCACCGGCGATGACCTTGAATGCATGAATTTACTTTTATCGGGTGAGGTGGTCGACCTGCCGGAGAAATTCAGCGATGTTACACTCACCCCGTTTGATAGTATTGCCGATGAGGTGCTATCGGTCGCGGCGGCAATCCACGCCGAGGTGCGCGACGGTGCAAGGTATCGGGATATCGCGTTGGTCATGCACAGTGTTGAGGATTATTTCGGCGAGGTAGCGCGCTGTTTTGATCTTTTTGACATACCGGTCTATTTCGACAGCCCTAATGATCTGCGTTTTTGTGCACCGGCACGGTTGGTGTACTCACTTTTGTCGCTTCGCATATCCCTTTCAACCGAGGATATACTCGCCTTGCTGGACACCGACCTTTGTGACCTGTCAAGGCAGGAGGTGGCGTGCCTACAGGACTGGGTGCTCCGTTTTTACCCCACCGCCGCCATCCTGCGTGAGGGTGTCGAAATGACAGCGCAGGACGTCGACAAACGATGGTTCGGCGGTGAAAAGGTGCGAGAGCGCCTGATGGAGATGTTGACCCCTATATTCGACAAGAATAAAGATTCGGCAGGCGCAATTTATGAGACCATGCAAAACCTCGGTGTTGCAAAGCGGATAAAGGATGATGAACAGATAAGGCAGTATAACCTGATAGTCGGTTTGCTGGACGAACTGCACGTCCTCACCGAGAATTTTGACACCGACATAAAGGAACTGCGTCACCTCTACACAATACTTTTACAGAACACGGAGTTTCACAGCATACCGAGGGTTGTGGACTCGGTGTGTATATATCGCCCCGACAGGATTGTGAATGACGGCATAAAAACACTTTACATGCTCGGTGTGAATAACACAGTGTTCCCCAGTGAAGTTGGCGCCTCGGGACTTTTAAATCATGCCGACCGTGAGATGCTCGCAGGGCAGGACATGCTTCTCCCCGGTCTCTATTTAAACCGCGTCATGTTGGAGGATCTCTATTTCTATCGCACCGCTTGCACCCCGAGCGAGCGTCTGCACATCAGCTATTTGATAAAAAACGGTGCGAAACTCTCCACCGCACTGTTACCCATCGCCAAAATAGCATCATCGAGGGTTACCTCACCGCTCGACGAGGTGGCGACAATCGGCGCGGCAGGGGTTATAATGTCACGCTCGTTACATACCAATACCAAAAAGGCGGATTTTTTAAAGCAGGCATTAAACGACGCAGGGCAGGAAAGCCTCGGCGGTGTGATAAGCTCGGCAGGTGATATACCGTGCTTTAATCTAAATGAGCAAAGGAATATTGAACTGTTACTTTCAAACCTTTCCCTCTCGGCAGGGCGAATTTCCGGCTATCGCAACTGTGGATTTAGTTTTTTAATGCAACATCTTATGAAGATTGAGCCGGTGCGGCGACTGGAGCTGTCCGCCGATATCGCAGGGACGTTTATCCACACCATTATGGAGAGGATATTGAGTGAGCACTCCGAGTTGACCTCGGTGGCGGCACCAAGACTCGCCGAGCTTTGTGAGCGACATTCCGCCGAGATTATAAAGGGACTTTTCGGTGAGGAGTTATCGCCCAAGGATAGGTTTATAGTAAAGCGACTTGCCGCCTCGGCACTGCAACTGATACTATTTTTAAAGAGGGAGCAGGAGGTATCGGACTTTCGACCGGTTCGGTTTGAGACGGAATTAAAGCGCGAGATAGACACGCCTTGCGGTCTGAAATTGACGTTGCGCGGTCTTGTGGACAGGATGGACGGATGTGAGATGGACGGAGAGCGGTATATCCGAGTGGTGGACTACAAGACCGGCAGTAAGGATTTTTCGCTCAAGGACGTGCTGGACGGGGTCGACATACAGTTGTTTTTATACCTTTTTTATGCAGGGCAGGAGACCGAGACACCGGCAGGGGCATTTTATCTTAAAAATCGACCGTCCCAAATCGGTGGCAGACCATTTTACAGTTATGACGGCGCGGTGCTCAGCGAGGGCAAGGTGGTCGAGGCAATGGGCGGCGAGTTTATTAACATAAGGCAAAAGGCGGACGGCAGTTTTTTGTCGGTGCAGGAAAATCGACTGTTTGACAGGGCAAAGGGGGCGAGGATAAAGCGCCATATAGACAAGCTGATAAACGACATAGCAGGCGACATGCAGGGTGGCAGTTTTGATGCCATACCCTATGTGAAGAAAAACGGCAAAAAGGACTGCGAATACTGTGGATACCGCACCGTCTGCCGACAGTGTGACGGCGACGGCAGAGAGAAGTTTGGCAGTGATGAGGCGCGACCGTTCGCACAGGAGGATTGATATGGGTGATTTTAAACCTTCACCGGCGCAACAGTGCGCGATAGATACCGACGGCAAGGCACTGCTTATCTCGGCGGCGGCAGGCAGTGGCAAGACGACCGTTCTAATTCAACGCGTCATGCGACTGCTCTCGTGTGGTGAATCCGGCTACACCGCCGACCGTCTGATGGTGGTGACCTTTACCGTCGCCGCCGCCACGAAGCTCAAAAGTGACCTTGCGCATGAATTGTCACGGCGCATACAGTCGGGTCAGGGCGATGTTAATCTTTTAAAAAGACAGCGTATGCTCCTCTCCCGTGCCGCTATTGGCACATTTGACTCCTTTTGCAAGAACCTTTGCACCGAGTTTTTCGCGACACTCGGTATCGAGCCGGATTTTAAGGTCGGGGAACGACTAATGTTGGACGTCATCGAGGGTGAGGCGATGGGTGAGACGTTAAACGAGATGTTGAGCGATATCGACTTTGAAGAGTTTGCAAGGGGTTTTGCCAATCCGCGTAGTTTAATTGATGCGGAAAATGCGATAAAAATGTTACACCGTGGCATGATTAGTCAGCCTAAGCCGATAGAATATTTAGATCGCTTGCAGGAGGCGACAAAACCGGACATTCTCGGCGTGACACCTGCCGGCATAATGATATTTAACTACGCCGCCGATGCCTTTGAAAATGCCAAACAGTTACTGAAAAAAGCGCACGAGCTTGCAAAAGATGGCGGTGTTTCGACCGGCGCGCTGTCGGTGCTTAGCGATGACCTTTTCTTTGTGGGGGAGCTTGCACGGCTTGCACGCGCAGGGGGATACAGTGAGATACGGCAGATGTTCTCGTCGCGCGGTGAGAGGTTGTTCGCGCGCTTTGTGCCGGGGAAAAATATCGCCCCCGAGACTAAAGACATTATAAAGCAACTCCGTGATGATGCCAAGGAGATTGCAAGCTCGATATATGAGAGCTATTTTTTAGAGGATGTAAACACCCAAAATGAGCGTACAAAACGGCACTATCGCCTCGTCTCAGGACTGTGTAGGGCGACAAAGTATTACCATGAGCGTCTGTTTTCACTTAAAAAAGAGGCGGCATGTTTTGACTTTTATGACCTGCAACACATGACACTAAAACTCTTAAAGATAGATGAGCTTGGCATAGGGGAGCGATATTTTGCGGTCATGGTGGACGAGTATCAGGACACAAACCCGATTGCCGACTATATCTATCACAGCATTGTCGGGGACAATCACGGCGCGCTTTTTATGGTGGGTGACGTTAAACAGAGCATCTACGGCTTCAACTCCGCGCGCCCTGATATCTTTGCAAACCGTGTTTTAAACTGTGAGAACTCCGACGAGTCACAGGTGATATATCTTGCCGATAACTACCGTAGCACCCATGAGGTTATCGGCGCTGTCAACGACCTTTTTGGGCTTTTGATGTCCCGTCCGATAGGCGGTGTGGACTATGACGAGCACAATCGGCTCAATCCCGGCAGGACAGATGAGGTAATCGGCGCAGGTGTGAGTTTTAACGCGGTGATGTGTGACGACGACCGTGCGGCGGTGGTAGCAAAGTGCAAAGAGTTGATTGACAGCGACACACCGCCGGAGGATATCTGTGTGCTACTCCCGACCAATAAATCGGTGGCACTCTATGCAAAGGCTTTGAGTGATGCCCGCATGAAAAGCGGCACCGTAGGGGATACAAGGCTTGCCGACGAGGTGGGCACAATGCCGTTAATCGCCCTGTTGCGGCTGCTTGCAAACCCCTTTTCCGAGGTGGATTTGACCGCTGTTTTATTATCACCCCTCGCCGGATTTAGTACCGACGATATAGCACCGCTCACCCGTGGGCGCAAAGAGAGATTGATTTTGGCAATGGCGTGCGGTGAAAATGAACGGCTTCGCGACTTTATAGCGGAACTGTTTGAACTGCGTCGCATCGCGGCAGGTGTGTCGGTGCGTGCGCTTTTGCAGGTTATATATGAACGCCTCGGCGCCTATGTCATATGCAGTGCCATGTCACACGGCGCAGCGGCGGCTATAAGAACAATTGAGGATATGGCACTCGCTTACGACAACGTAGGGCAGGGGGGACTTGTCGGGTTTGTGCGGCGGCTAAACCTCGCTCTCGCACGCACCGACGGCAACAAGAGGGAGGCAAATGTTCAAGAGGGGGTTATAAACGTCATGACCATCCACACCTCAAAGGGTCTTGAATTCCCTGTCTGTATACTCGCCGACACCGCCGCGCTCTTTAATGTACGGGAGCTGTCCGGCGCGGTACTGCAACACGAAAAAACCTCCATAGGCATACGGCTGGAGGAGGACGGAGGTTTTGTCGACACCCCATTTCGGCAGGCGGCGGCGATTGCCTGCCGTCTTGACCTGCAAAGCGAGAGGATGAGGCTTTTGTATGTCGCGACAACGCGCGCAAAAACGGCATTGCACATCATGGTTGCCACCGATAAAAAGAGGCTTTTCACGCTCGCATGTTCGCTGTTTGGTGTCGGTGGGGTAACGCCCTATCTGCTGTCGAGGAGCAGGAGTTTTGCGGACTATCTGTTATATTTCGGGCTTTGCCATCCAAACGGTGGCGCATTGCGAGAGTTGGCGCAAGATGTCCTTATTTCACTTATAGATAATACTTCTAACATGTCGGTAAATATAATTATCGATCCGACAACACCGCAAAATGCCCCTGACGAGGATATGAATGTGCAGGACACCGCTGAGCTTTGCCGACTTTTTGCCTTTGAATATCGATACAAAGAGGATACTCGCCTGCCGATAAAAAGCTCGGTGACACGGCTGTTAGAGAGGGAGGAGATGCCCCCGAGCGTCGCCGTCCCGAACTTTGCTCTCGGTGATGGTGGCGGCGCGGCGCGCGGCAGTGCGACCCATGCATTTTTACAACTGTGTGACTTAAAACTGGCGGCGCAGGATCTGTCCGCCGAAATAAAACGGCTTGTAGAGCACGGATTTATGGAAGAAAAACAAACAAAGCTTTGCAACCGCAAGACACTCGGAGCCTTTTTTGCATCCCCGATTTTCAAGAGGATTTTGCGCTCCGATGAGGTCTATCGGGAATATGAGTTTATAACGGAGCAGGACGGCACCATACTGCAGGGCATAGTCGACCTTTTGTTCGTGGAGCAGGACGGCATTGTGCTGTTGGATTATAAAACAACGAGGGGTAACGAGGAGGAATTGGGCGAGCAATACCGTGAGCAACTGCGCCTATACGCCGCCGCTCTGAACCGCAGATTTGAAAAAAAGGTCAAGGAGGCTATAATATATTCGCTGTATTTGGGTAAAGAGGTGGCGGTTGAGATATGATTGACAAAATCCTGCGCAAAAAAAGCATATTTATTGCCTGCGCCCTCGTCCTTTGCTGTGCTGTTTTATGGAATGGCGGCTCGGTGATTGCGATGGTGAGCGTTGCTGTGGGGCTTTTGCTCTATGTTTTGTTGCCGGGTGTTTACATCTGCCTTAACTGCAATATCAAAGAGCATTTTATTCCGACGGCGTTTGCGCTCGGGTTTGTTGTGTTTTTGTCCTGCTATATCGTATTTTTGCTAAGCGGCATAAGCGCCGTTTTCTACGGTGTACCGCCACTGATAGGTGCAATGGGGCTTTTTAAACTGTATGGCGGTGAATATCGCCCCGAAATTCATCGGCATGGACTTTTGTTGTCCTTTGTGGGGCTTGTGTTCGCGCTCTGCACCCTGCCGAGGGTTGCACTACCAAACTTCGCGCCGGTACCCTTTGCCGATGAAAAGCTATACAAAGACATCTCCGACGCGGTTTTATTACTGCCGAGCGACTCGTTTATCGCCGAGCGGCTATTCACCGGCGAGGTTTATGACCTTATAGTTGCCGCTGTCGGGCATTTGTTCGGTCTACCGCTCTATGATATAGCCGCGTTTTATCTGCCTCTCGTATTCTTAATATGCACCGCGGTATCGGTCTACTCGCTTACCGACCGATACCTTAAAAACCGACACCGCGCCCTGCTGTCAACGCTCTTATTCCTCTTTGCATCGCCGCTAGTCCTGCCGATATTCGATAATGGCTTTTTCGCGAGCGAACAGTTGCTTTTATCGGGTGAATTTTGTTTTATATTAACGCTGATGATAGCAAACATCATCGCCCTCGCCGGCATATCCGCAAAGGTGAACGGCGGTGTGTCGTCATGGCTGTTGTCACTCCTGCCGATGCTACTGTGCTATCTGGTGCTTTGCCTGTCGGAGCCTTTATATGCGCTGTTTTTGTTGGTTGCCCAGTTCATAATTGCCGTCCTTTATACCGTCACAAAACGATTTTATCTGCGTGTGTATCTTGCGCTGATAATTTTATTCGGTCTGTTTTTCACGCTCTGCCATGATTATATTTATAATATAGCGCCATGTGAGCAGTTCAAGATGAGCGGTCTGTTTGATGGGCTGTTGCGTGAGAGTTACACCGTTTCGGTTTTGCTTTATAACATAATGTTCCCGATAACGGTGATATTGAGCATATTATTCATCTTGTTCCCATTCCTCTTTCCGAGTGTCTCGCAAGGGGTCAAAACCTTGAAAAATATAAAAATCAGTGGCTATTTAAGACTGCTTTTCCTGTTGACCTTCACCCTCGCGCTATGTGGTGCTTTTTTGATTGAGGGCGGTTACAAGGTGTTGGTAACTCTCGTCCTGTTGAGCGGTGCGATAAACGTCTTTCGCGCCTTTGCTCGCAAAAAAAGCGTGACGGCGATGGCATTTATCGGAATATCCTGTCTTTTCGGTATCTTTAATATCGGGGCAGTGATGTACGGTGGTGTGCTCACACAGCTGCAAAATTTCGGTTATGTCGAATATGAAGAACAGCAGATGTTTGACCCGACCATGCACGGTGCGCTCAAGTTTATCCGCGACAATACCGAAAATTCCTCCATGATAATGAGCAATGTTCAGGGTGGGGAGGAGTTTGTCTCGGCTATGTCGGGGCGCGTCTGTACACCTTCTCGACAGGAGGTTTTTGATACAGCCCTATCAGAAAAGGCCCGACATGATATACTGTCGAGCCTTTTGGTGGATTATATTTTGTTGGAGGGGGAGCCGGTCGAGGATGAAGATCTTACACCTCTTTTCAGCGATGGGGGATATCATGTTTATGCCGTAACATCTTCCGCTATCTGATCCTACTCCCACAGGGCAAATCTTTTGGCAGGAACAGCACCTCCACATCGTCACCGTTGTCGGCGGCGAGAATCATGCCCTCGCTTAAAACACCGCGCAGTTTCGCCGGCTTCAGGTTGGCGACCAGCGCTATTTTTTTGCCGATAAGCTCCTCGGCGGTATAAAACTGTGCTATGCCGGAGACGACACTGCGCTCCCGCTCACCGTCAAACAGGGTAAGTTGCAACAGCTTGTCCGCACCTTTAACCTTGTCGCACGCCTTGACCTCGGCGCAGATAAGGTGGCACTTCATAAAATCGTCAAATGAAATTTCGTCCGGTTTGACGGGTGTTTCTACCTTGGCAGGTTTTTTCTCAACCGCTTTTTTGGGCAGATGCTCCTCTAACGCCGCCAGCTCCATTTCAATGTCAATCCTCGGGAAGAGCGCCGGTATCTGCACGGCGGTAAAGTCCGGCGCAAGTGCACAGGACAGTGTCGCATAGTTGCCACCGCCCAACTCGGGGGTGAGCGAGAGCGCCCCGAGTATCTTGACCGATGCGTCCGGCATAAACGGCGAGAGCAGTACACCGACGTGGCGAAGTGCTTCACCGAGGTTGTACATCACCCGTGCAAGACGCGGTTTGTTTGCCTCCTCCTTGGCGAGTGCCCAAGGGGAGGTTTTATCGATATAGCGGTTGGCACTGCCGACCACCTCAAAGATCGCGCCGAGTGCCTCCGGCATGTTGTGGAGCTCCATCGCCTTTTCGACATTTTGAGCGACGTTTTTCATCTTTTGCAACAGTTCCTCGTCCTCGTCGCCGCCGCACTGCTCGCTCGGCAGTGTGCCGCCGAAGTATTTCATCTGCATGGACACTGTGCGTGAGAGCAGATTGCCGAGGTCGTTGGCGAGGTCCTGATTAATTCGAGCAAATAAAGCCTCGTTAGAGAACTCACCATCACTGCCAAAGGCCACCTCGCGCAGTAAAAAGTAGCGTATCGCATCGACGGAATATCGCTCACAAAGGATACCGGGGTCGATGACATTGCCCTTGGACTTGCTCATCTTGCCACCGGAAAAAAGCAACCAACCATGACCGTAAACTTGTTTTGGCAGTGGCAGATCAAGCGCCATCAATATTGACGGCCAGATAATTGCATGAAAGCGCAGTATCTCTTTGCCGACAAGATGCAACTCGGCAGGCCAGTAACGCTCAAAATCGGAATACTCCTTATTCTCGTATCCGAGGGCGTTGATATAGTTGGTTAGCGCATCAATCCAGACATATACGGTGTGTGTTGGATCAAAGTCCACCGGTATGCCCCATTTGACCGAAGTGCGGGAAACACAAAGGTCACTAAGCCCCTGTTTGATAAAGGACACCATCTCGTTTTTGCGCGTGTTCGGTTGGATAAAGGTCGGGTTTTGCTCGTACAGTTCAAGCAGGCGATCGGCGTATTTGCTTTGGCGGAAGAAATATGCCTCCTCACTTTCGAGGGTGACATCGCCGGAGCAGTCGGGACATTTCTCCTCGACAAGCTGTGTTTTTGTCCAAAAACTCTCGCACGGCTTGCAGTAGTGCCCCTCGTACCTATCCTTATAGATATCGCCGTTGTCGTACAGCTTTTTAAATATTTTCGCGACCGATTGCTCGTGGTAGTCGTCGGTGGTGCGGATAAAACGGTCGTAGCTGACGTTCATCAACTTCCATAAGTCCTTAATGCCGGCGACAATTTCGTCCACATACTGCTTTGGCGTGACTCCCTTGTCTGCCGCGCGGTCCTCTATCTTCTTGCCGTGCTCGTCGGTGCCGGTCAGGAAAAGGACATCCTTGCCACACATCCTATGATACCGTGCCACCGCGTCCGCCATGACGGTGCAGTAGGCATGACCGATATGCAGTTTATCGGACGGGTAATAGATGGGGGTGGTAATATAAAATTTCTCTTTCATGTCCTTGTTCCTCTCAAAATTTAGTCGATTATATCCTCGTTTGCGAGCAGTTTGACCAGCACAGCCTTTTGGGCGTGGAGGCGATTTTCCGCCTCGTCAAAGATCTCGTCCGCGTGTTTTTCGAACACCTCGGCAGTTATCTCCTCCTCGCGGTGTGCCGGCAGGCAGTGTAGCACCATCGCGTCCGGTTTTGCGAGCGCCATCAGCTCCTCGTTGATCTGGAAACCGTTGAAGTGTACTCGACGCTCCTGCGCCTCCTGCTCCTGCCCCATCGATGCCCAGACGTCGGTGATGACCACGTCGGCGTCTTTTGTGGCGATTTTCGGGTCGTTGGAAAACTCAAAACAGTCGTACCCCGATGCGAACGCCATAACTTCTTTCGCCGGCTCATAGCCTTTCGGGGTGGCAATGCCGACCGACATACCAACCTTTAGCCCACCGATAATAAGTGAGTTCGCCATGTTGTTGCCGTCGCCTATATAACAGAGTTTGAGCCCGTCGAGATGACCTTTATACTCCCGAACAGTCATTAGGTCGGCGAGTATTTGGCAGGGGTGGGAATAGTCGGTAAGCCCGTTGATGATGGGGATACTGCCGAACTCGGCGAGCTGTTCCACCTCCGACTGCTCGAAAGTCCTTATCATTATGCCGTCAAGATAGCGCGAGAGCACGCGTGCGGTGTCGCATACCGGCTCACCACGCCCAATTTGCAGGTCATTTGACGATAAAAACAGTGCATAGCCCCCAAGCTGATACATGCCCACCTCAAACGATACTCGTGTGCGTGTGGAGGACTTTTGGAAGATCATGCCGAGCGTCTTGCCCTCTAAATGGCGGTGTGAAATGCCGTGTTTTTGTTGATATTTCAGCTGATCGGCGAGGTTCAACAGCTCAATGATCTGTTCGCCGGTGAGATCGCTTAGTTTTAAAAGATGTTTCATCTATTTCTTTTTCTCCTTTTTTGAAGTTGTGCTTTTCTCCTCGATAGTCGCCTCTTCACTGCCTTTTAACAGCTCGGCAAGGATATCCATACCGCGCTCTAACGATGCTTTTGGAATGTTGAGCGCAGGCAGTAGCCGCACCCTGTCCTTTGCGGTGAGCAGGAGCAACCCCTTTTCCATCGCCGCCTTGACCAGCTCTGCCGGTTTAAATTGATCGCTCACTTCAAAGCCTACCATCATGCCGAGACCGTCGACGACGATGACATTTTTCATCTTTTCAAGGCGCGCTCTTATATAGCCGGATTTGACCTTGACCTCGTTCATGAGGGCGGTGTCTATGGTGTTGACGGTGTAGTACGCCGCCGCGCAGGCGATGGGGTTCGCGCCGTAGGTGGTGCCGTGGGTGCCGGGGGTGAGCACACCGCCTGTCTTTTCATTAAAAAGTATTGCACCGATGGGCAGACCTCCGCCGAGACCCTTTGCAAGGGTGGTTATGTCGGGGGTGACGCCGAACTGCTCCGATGCTAAAAATGTGCCGGTCCTGCCGACGCCGGTCTGCACCTCGTCCGCAATCAGTAATATGTCACGTTCGGCGCAGAGTTTTGCAACCTCCTTGACAAACTCGTCACTGAGCTTGCGCACACCGCCCTCACCCTGGACAAACTCCAACATGACGGCGCAGACATCCTTGCCGAGTGCCGCGTCCAATGCGGCGGTGTCGTTTGGCTCGATGTGCACAAAACCCTCGGTAAAGGGGAAAAAGAAGTCGTGGTATGCGTCCTGACCGGTGGCGGCGAGGGTCGTCACCGTCCTGCCGTGGAACGAGCCGTTCAGTGTGATTATGACATTGCGGTCCTTGCCGTACTTATCAAAGGAGTATTTGCGTGCCGCCTTGATTGCGCCCTCGTTAGCCTCCGCACCGGAGTTGGCAAAAAAGACCTTGTCGCAACCGGTGCGAGCGCTAAGCAGTTTTGCAAGGTCGGTGCCGGGCGAGGTGTAGTATAGGTTGGAGACGTGATTTAACGCCGCCGCCTGTTTGGTGACCGCCATGACCCAACCGTCGTCACAAAAGCCGAGGCTGTTGACGCCGATGCCGGTGGTGAAGTCGATATATTCGTTGCCCTCTAAGTCGTAGCATGTGGACTTTTTACCGTGGTCGATGCAAAGATCAAATCTCGCGTAGTTGCCGACCACATATTTTTCATCGTTGGATTTTAATTCATTATATGACATTATAATGTCCCTTTCTACATATTAATAAAACATGGTGCCGCTGCCCTTGTCGGACAGTATTTCCACCAAGATGGAGTGCGGCTCTCTGCCGTCCAAGATAAACGTCCTTTTAACTCCACGGCGAACCGCCTCGACACAGCATTCTATCTTCGGTATCATGCCGCCCGAGATGATGCCACGTTTGATGAGATGGGGGACGTCGCTCACGCTCACGACCGGAATCAGTGTGTTCTCGTCGTCCTTGTTCTCTAAAAGACCTTTGATATCGGTCATCAGTATAAAGCTCTCCGCCCCGAGCGCACTCGCAATGCCGGAGGCGGCGGTGTCGGCATTTATATTGTATACATTGCCTTTGCTGTCACCGGCGACGGTCGCAATGACCGGAATATAGCCACAATTCAGCGCATCAATTATTGGCTCGGTATTGACCTTTGTGATGTCGCCGACAAATCCGAGGTCGCTTGCGCCTTTGTGCTTTTTGGCGGATATCATGCCGCCGTCGAGACCGCAAAGCCCAAGCGCCTTGCCGCCACTGCGCTGAATAAGGTAGACCAACTCTTTCGACAGCTTGCCGGCGAGCACCATCTGCACCACCTCGGCAGTCTCGGCATCGGTGTATCGCAGACCGTCCACAAAACGGCTCTCAATCTGCATACGAGTGAGCGCCTCGGTTATCTCGGGTCCGCCACCGTGCACCAGCACGATACGCACACCCATCAGCGATAAAAGAATGATGTCCTCCATCACCGCCGCTTTTAAAGTATCGGAGGTCATCGCGTTGCCACCGTATTTTATGACCACCGTCTTGCCGCGATAACGTTGTATATAAGGCAGTGCCTCGATTAAAACCTGTGCCCTTGACAGGTCGGAGAGATTGTTCAATATTTTTGTGTCCTTTCCTTTGTGTGGTGGTTGTAGGGGCGAGCTTCGCTCGTCCGAATGCATGTTCGTCACCCCTGCAATCAACCGGTCGATTATACGTATCACCTAAACGGACGACCACAGGTCGCCCCTACAGTTTGTAACTATGTCCTATAATCCCCATTTATCTTGACATAATCATAGCTCAAATCACAGCCCCATGCCGTTGCGGAGCCGTCACCGTCACCGAGTGATACCTCGATGTGTATTTCGTCGGAGGATAGAACTTCAGCCGCCTTTTCTTCGGAAAAATCTATGCCGGCACCGCCCTCACAGACCTTGACCATGCCGCGTTCGGAGCGCAGTGCGACCGACACACGGTTGATGTCAAACTCCGCGTCGGCGTAGCCTATCGCACAGAGAATTCTGCCCCAGTTTGCGTCCTCACCGAACATTGCCGCCTTGAAAAGACTGGAGGTGATGACCGACTTTGCAACCGGTTTTGCAACGGCGTTTGAGGCGGCGCCGTTGACGGTGCACTCCAGCAGTTTTGTCGCGCCCTCGCCATCCCTTGCGACCATGCGACATAGCATGATGCACAGCTGTAGCAGAGCACGATAAAATGTTTTATACTCGTCATCTTTGGTTTTGATTTCGGCGTTTTTTGCCTTGCCGTTCGCCATTATCGATACCATGTCGTTGGTGGAGGTGTCGCCGTCCACGCTGACCATGTTAAAGCTGTCACCCACCGCGTCGGATAGGGCATTTTGCAACATTTCGGGCGTTATTGCCGCGTCGGTGGTGAGAAAGCAGAGCATGGTCGCCATGTTGGGGTGTATCATGCCGCTTCCCTTGGCGATGCCGCCTATACGACATGGTTTGCCACCGAGGGTAAACTCGACAGCAATCTCTTTTTTCACAAAGTCGGTGGTGAGTATAGCCTCGGCGGCGGTCTCGTCACTGTCCGATAACGCCTCTATAAGCGAGGGAATTCCGTCGAGGATAGCCTTGACATTCAGCGGTTGACCAATAACTCCGGTCGAGGCGACAATCACCTCATCCGGCTTGATATCGAGCCTTTCGGCGAGGGCGTTGCAGGTGAGTGTCGCCTTTTCCACCCCGTCGGCGTTGCAGGTGTTTGCGTTGCCGCTGTTGCAGATGACCGCTTTGGCATAGCCGTCTGCAATGTTTTGCTTTGTCACGGTGATGGGCGCGCCCGCCACCTTGTTTTGGGTGTAGACCGCAGCCGCACTGCAACGCGCCTTAGAGTAGATTAGCGCCAAGTCCAACTTTGTCTTATTTTTTCTGATACCGCAGTGTACGCCGGAGGCGCAAAACCCACTCGGGGCGCAAACACCGCCGTCAATACTTCTTATATCCATATTATTATTTATTCCTTTCGATAACTATATAGCAGGTGGGACGGCTAAAAGACCTGTCGTCTCGTCGAGCCCCAGCATAATATTCATGTTTTGAACTGCCTGGCCGGCGGCACCCTTGACCATATTATCTATGGCCGAGGCTATGATAACCCGGCCGCATCTTCGGTCAAAATGTATGGATATATCACAGTAGTTGGAAAGTCGTACAGCCTTTATACACGCCGCCTTGCCCATATCGAGCACGCGGACAAACGGTGCGTTTTTATAAAACTCACGATAGAGTTCGTGTAGCTCCTCGAGCGAGTGCTCCGATTTTATATCGGCGTAGATGGTGGAAAGGATCCCTCTGTTAACCGGCAAAAGGTGCGGCACAAAAGTGACGGTGACCTGCTCGCCGGCAAGCTCCGTGAGGGTCTGTTCTATTTCGGGGGTGTGGCGGTGCTCCGCGACCTTATACGGCGCAAAATTCTCGTTACAGTCCGGGAAGTGGGTGGTCTGGGACAAACTGCGCCCTGCGCCGGTGGTGCCACTTTTGGAGTCTATCACAATGCCTTTTGAATTTATAAGATTATTGCAAAGCAGTGGCGCAAGCCCAAGCGCGACACTGGTTGGATAGCAACCGGGGTTGGCGAGGATGTTTGCATCTTTGATATCGTCGCAAAACAGCTCCGAGAGACCGTAGACCGCCTCGGAATGAAGTTCATCATATTTAAAGGGCGCACCGTACCAGTCGATAAACTCCTGCTCCTGCTCCAGACGAAAGTCCGCGCCGAGGTCGATAAAGCGTTTGTCTGCGTCGGCGCATTTTTTAGCGATGTCCTCCGAAAGACCGTGGGGGAGGGAGGCGAAAACAATGTCACTGCGCTCGATAACGGCATTTTCATCGACGAGAATATCATCCGCAATATTAAAAAAAGAGGGATACACATCAGACAACGCCTGACCCTCAAAACTCACCGACGAAAGTGCGACAATCTGCACCTTGTCGTGCAAGAGCAATAGACGCACAAGTTCCGCACCGGCATATCCGGTTGCGCCTATTATACCTACCTTAATCATCTGCAATTCCCTTTAGTTGATTTTTTATATCGACAAGCGATTTTTCCACCGCCGAGCGTGACGGACCGCCGTGCACCGAGCGAACTTCAACACATCGCTCCAGTGAAATAGAGTCATATATATCGTCGCAAAACAGGGCGCTTGCCTCATTATACTCCTCGAGTGAGAGTGTTTCCAACGTTTTTTGCTCCGATATACAGCGTGAGACCAGCGCACCGACCACCTTGTATGCATCACGAAAGGCAAGACCCTTGCCAACTAAATAGTCGGCACAGTCGGTGGCGTTGATGAACCCCTTTGCCGCCGCCGCGCGCATATTTTCGGGGCGAACTTTCATCGTATTTATCATCGGATTGAACGCTTCCAGGCAGGACAGCACCGTGTCCGCCGCGTCGAAAATCGCCTCTTTATCCTCCTGCATGTCCTTGTTATAGGCGAGAGGTGTGCCCTTTAACATGACCAAAAGGGAGCTAAGGTCGCCGAACACCCGACCGCTCTTGCCACGCACCAACTCGGCTATGTCGGGGTTTTTCTTCTGCGGCATGATGGAGGAACCGGTGGAGAATTTATCGCTCAATTCCACAAAGGCGAATTCGTGGGAGCACCAGAGGATAACCTCCTCGCAAAAACGTGAAAGGTGCACCATTATCAGCGAGAGTGCCGAACAAAGTTCGATACAATAGTCCCGATCGGACACGCCGTCAAGGCTGTTGCCACAAGGGCGCTCAAAGCCCAAAAGATTGGCGGTGAGGTGACGGTCGATGGGGTATCCACTGCCGGCAAGTGCCCCACTGCCGAGCGGACACTCGTTCATGCGAGCGTTGCAGTCGCGCAGTCTGCCGACATCGCGCAGGAACATATAGCAATAAGCGCTCAAATGGTGTGCAAAGGTGATGGGTTGTGCACGTTGTAGATGGGTGTAGCCCGGCATGACGGTGGCAAGATTATCACACGCCACATCATGTAGTATCGTTATCAGCTCCGATAGTTTATCTATCGTTCGACTTATCTCATCGCGCAGATAAAGTCGCAGGTCAACGGCGACCTGATCGTTGCGGCTCCTTGATGTGTGCAGTCGTTTGCCGGCATCGCCGACGCGCGCGGTCAACTCCGCCTCGATAAACATGTGGATATCCTCGGCATCGCCGCTAAAGCTCAAAACACCGCCCTCGATATCCTTTAAAATATCGCCAAGACCGATTTTTATCGCCTCATGATCGTCGGTTGAGATGATACCGCATCGGCAGAGCATTTCGGCATGGGCAAGCGAGCCCTCAATGTCCTGCCGATAGAGACGGCAGTCAAAAGGGAGTGAGGAGTTAAAGTCGTTGAGACGTTTATCCACATCGCCATCGGTACGCCCTGCCCAAAGTTTCATATGTTTTATCCTTTATTTGTTGCCTCTTTTAGCATCAAGGCGTGCCTTGACCTGTAGCGGCAGACCGAATAGGTTAATAAAGCCCTCGGAATCCTGCTGATTGTAGACCTCCTCTTCGCCGAAGGTCGCGACCTCCTCATCATAGAGGGTGTAGGGGCTAGTTACGGCGGACAGGATCATGTTACCCTTGTAGAGTTTGAGTTTAACCTCGCCGGTCACCGTCTCCTGTGTTTTGTCCACAAAGGCGGACAGTGCTTCACGCAGTGGGGTGAACCATTGTCCGTCATAGACAATCTCGGCGAATTTTTGAGCTATCAGCATCTTATAATGTTGTGTCGCCTTGTCAAGGCAGAGTGTCTCCAGTGCCTCATGCGCACGGTACAAAATACTGCCGCCCGGCGTCTCATACACGCCGCGTGACTTCATGCCGACTAAACGATTTTCCACGATGTCCTCGATGCCGATACCGTTGGCACCGCCGACCTCGTTGAGTTTTTCGATAAGCTCGACAGAGCCGAGTTTTTGACCGTCGACCGATACCGGCACACCCTGCTCGAAAGCAACCGTGATGTAGGTAGGTTTGTCGGGGGCCTTCTCCGGTGAGACACCCATCTCTAAAATCTTGTCGAACATCGGCTCGTTAGCCGGGTCCTCTAAATCCATACCCTCGTGGGAGAGGTGCCAGAGGTTTTTGTCCTTGGAGTAGTTGGTCTCACGGTTGATTTTGAGGGGGATATTATGTTTCTCGGCGTAGTCAATTTCATCGTCACGGCTTTTAAACTCCCAGGTGCGCCAGGGGGCGATGATACCCATATCGGGGGCAAACGCCTTGATGGTCAACTCAAAACGAACCTGATCGTTACCCTTACCGGTACAGCCGTGCGCAATAGCATCGGCACCCTCGGCGAGGGCAATCTCGACAATGCGCTTTGCGATAATGGGGCGCGCAAAGGAGGTGCCGAGCAGATAGCGACCCTCATATACAGCGCCGGCTTTAAGCGTCGGGAAGATGAAATCCTCCACAAACTCCTGTTTAAGATCCTCAATATAAAGCTTCGACGCGCCGGTGGCTATCGCCTTCTCTTCAAGACCGTCCAGCTCGGTGCCTTGACCGACATCGCCGGACACGGCTATAACCTCGCAGTTGTCATAATTCTCCTTCAGCCACGGGATTATGACCGAGGTGTCAAGACCGCCGGAGTAGGCGAGTACAACTTTTTTAAATTTTTTCATCTCAATTCCTTTCCATAGTATAGTTAAAATTCCGAGAACGGGTCAAATCGTTCCAAATCGAGCGATTCGCCGTATTTAAGCACTATTTTTTTATCAAAGTCAAATTCATCGACCCCCTTGTCGGAGTACTCGAGAGTTTGGAGCACCGAGTAGTCGTTATGGATGGGGATTGCGTAGGTCACCTCCATAACCTCGGCGCACTCCGCCGCCTCGGACGGGGACATGGTCGTCTCGCCGTCGATGGGCAGGAATGCATAGTCGATGGCGAGAAGAGACAGCTGTTTTTCCATATCGGTGGTCTTGACGGTGTCGCCGGCGCAGTAGACCTTGATACCGTTGCCGAGCAGTATCATATAGCCGGCACCGAGGGTCCTTATCTTTTGGTCGTTGAGCGTCTCATACGAGTTTACAACAACGCCTTTAAAGCCAAATATGTTGTATCCACCCTCGTTGACAGCATCCTCCGGTGTGACGACAAGGCACTCCTCCTTTTGGGTGACGAGGGAGAGGTCAACACCGCCCGGTCTGTTGTGAGTGAGTAAAATCAGGTCGGCAGGCACGCTGTAATCCCCCGGGAAAAATGGGTCGACATAGACGACCGAGCCGTTTTTTGCGGTAAATCGAAGGCTACCGTGACCTATGTATAAAACTGACGGTTGCATAATCACTTTCCCTTTAATATACGTTTACAGTTTAATTTTAACACAAAATAGGACATTTTACAACAAAAATTTTGTCGAGCTAATTCCTTTTGAGCACCGCGCATATCGGCGGTGTCAGTATTGCGGCGGCGGCGGCTTCGGCGAGACCGTTTGTGAGTATCAGACCGAATATGGCGATGCCGCCCGACAGCTCGGCGGGGAAGATAAAAAACAGCCCCGATAAAAATATAACCGTGTTTAAAAGGGAGGTAATCGCACCGATAATGGCAGCACCTACAAAGGAGGGGACAATCTTATCGAACTTTCGATACAGATGCGACAAAACCGCGGCACCAAGCCCCACCAACAGTCGACCGCCGACGGTGAGTAACAACATATAGGCGACGTTATATTCAAACAATGCGATGGTGAAAACACTCTCGTACGGTGCACGCAAAAAGCTGGTTATGCCGAACACCAGTGAGAGCAGGACCGCCGCGTACGGTTTAACGGATATACCACCGACGGCGATAGGCACCGTCATTATGGTGAGGCTGAACGTCGGCAGTAGCGGTATGTACCCGAGCGGCGTTGCGGCGAGCAGTATCGTGATTGCTATAAGCAGTGCCAAACGAGTGAGTTCTTTGGTGTTGTTAGTCATGTGTTTTAGGTATCCTTTCGTTTTATATTATAAGGTTATAATAACATAGGACGACTAATCGGTCAATATTTTCGAAGAATTTGCATTAAGTTTATGTCAATAATTTTACACTTGTACATTAGCTGTAAAAATGCTATAATAACAAAGTATGGAAAAAAGAGGTTTTTGAATGAAACATATCAATTTTGGAATTATCGGGTGCGGAAAGATTGCGCCGAGGTTCACGGACTCCATTAAAAGGCTGTCGGATTGCTCCGTCGTGGCGGTTGCCGCGCGAGATACAAAGCGCGCCGCCGACTTTGCAAAAAAGCACTGCCCGAATGCGGTGGCATACGGCGACTATGAGAGTTTGTGTGCCGACAACAACGTCGACGCTGTGTATATTGCGACACCTCACGCACTGCATATGGAGCAGGTACTTCTTGCATTTAAACACAAAAAACATGTCCTTTGCGAGAAAATCATGACCACCGACACAGACAAACTCAACACCCTGTTCGATGCCGCGAAAAAGGCAGGGGTCCTCCTTATGGAGGCGATGTGGACGAGATTCAATCCGGTGTATGAGGCTGTGGGCGAGGTCATCCGCTCAAAACAGCTCGGCGAGGTAGTGGGCTTAGACTATACCATCGCGTTCGATGCGAGTGGGCACGGCGACGACGCACGTCTCAACTCGTTAGAGCTTGCCGGCGGTGCACTGTTTGATATTGGTATTTACAACATAAATGCCGCGACCTTTTTCCATGACGAGGCACCCACGCTCGGCGAGTGCAGTGTGACAAGAACCCATACCGGTGTGGACGGTGACAGCCGATTTGTGTTGAAATTCAACAAATTCGATGCGCGACTTCGTTGCTGTATAACGGAAAATCTGCCAAGCGACCTTATCATCACACTTGAAAAAGGAAGTATCGTTATACCGAATGCCATCTTCTCCCAAAACTATACGGTTAACGATGGCAATGAGGATATCTGTTATGAAGTGCAGGACAAGGTGGACTTCTCCTACGAAATAGATCACTTTTGTCACCTTATCCGTCAAGGGAAAAAAGACAGCGATCGTTTTGGAAGAAAAGAGAGCAGTATGGTCATGGGTATCATGGACGAATTTCGCAAGAGGGTCGGATTAGTTTATCCGTTTGATTAATAAGGTGAGAGGACAAAAATGACAAGACAGGATTTAAGAAATATAGCAATCATAGCCCACGTTGACCATGGCAAGACTACGCTTGTTGACGGGATGCTGCGCACCGCGGGAGTTTTCCGCGAGAACGAGCAGGTCGCCGAGCGTGTGATGGACAGCGGTGACCTTGAGCGGGAGCGCGGTATCACCATCCTTGCAAAGAATGCCGGCGCGGTGTATAAGGGGGTTAAAATCAACCTTATTGACACTCCGGGACATGCCGATTTCGGTGGTGAGGTGGAGCGTGTGCTCAAGATGGTCAGTGGCGTTTTGCTACTGGTCGACGCCGCCGAGGGTCCGATGCCCCAGACGCGCTTTGTGTTACAAAAAGCGTTATCGCAGGATCTGTCGGTAATCATCGTCGTCAATAAGATAGATCGCCCCGACGCACGTATAAAAGAGGTGGTGGACGAAATACTGCTACTGCTCATGGATCTCGGTGCGACCGACCGTCAGCTCGATTCCCCCACCGTCTTTTGCAGTGGGCGAAACGGCACCGCGAGCTACTCCCCCGACGTCGAGGGGGTCGACCTTGTGCCACTACTCGACAGTATTCTCGAGTATACAAACCCACCGACAGGGGACAAAAACGCACCCTTCTCCATGATAGTCTCCAGCATAGAATACAACGAGTATGTCGGCAGGATTGCGGTCGGCAGGATAGAGAGCGGCACGGTGCGAACCGGCGATAAGATAGAGCTATGTGACTATCATGACCGTGACCTGCAGATAAAGGGCAAGGTCAGCGCCCTTTACACCTTTGAGGGCGTGTCGCGTGTCCAGTGTAGTGAGGCTGCGGCAGGGGACATTGTCGCGCTGTCCGGCATTGAGGATGTCAACATCGGCAACACCATTACCTGCGGTGACGGTGTGGAGCCGCTCCCATTTTTGAAAATAAACGAGCCGACCGTCGAGATGACCTTTGCGGTCAACAACTCGCCATATGCCGGCAGGGAGGGGAAGTTTGTAACCTCCCGTCAGCTTAAAGACCGCCTGCAAAAGGAACTGCTGCGCGATGTCGCACTGCGTGTGTCGGACGGCGAGCGCGCCGACAGCTTTAAGATTCTGGGCAGGGGCGAAATGCATCTGTCTATATTGATTGAAACTATGCGCCGAGAGGGGTTTGAGTTCTCGGTATCCCCTCCGCGTGTCCTATACCGTGACAAGGATGGCATAAGGCAGGAGCCGTTCGAGTATGTGGTCATAGATGTCCCACAGGACTGTGTGGGCAGTGTGATGGAAAAACTGCCGGCACGCAAGGGCGAACTTCTCCAGATGATGCCGGTCGGCTCTCGCACCCGCCTTGAATTTCGTATACCGGCGCGCGGTCTTTTTGGCTATCGCAGTGAGTTTTTGACCGACACCAAGGGGGAGGGCATACTCAACACCCTCTTTGACGGCTACGACGACTATCGCGGTGATCTTAGCACCAACGAGCGCGGTTCGCTGATAGCGCACGAGACCGGCGAGTCGGTCACCTACGGTCTTTATAACGCGGAGGAGCGCGGCACGCTCTTTATAGGCCCCGGTGTGCCGGTCTATGCCGGCATGGTGGTCGGTGTCAGCCCGAAATCGGACGACATGACGGTCAACGTCTGCAAACGCAAACAGATGACCAACATTCGCGCCTCCGGCTCCGACGATTCACTGCGTTTAACCCCTGCGAGGAACATGAGCCTCGAGGAGTGTCTCGAATTTTTAAAGTCGGACGAGCTACTGGAGGTCACGCCAAAAAGCCTGCGTATCCGCAAACAGATATTGGACCATAATCTGCGCATGAGGGCAAATAAATCCTAAAGCACCCCATAATAGCAAAGCGCCTTGTGCGCGAATTCGTCGGTCACGCCGAAATACTCCGCAATCTCCCATACCTCGTGTGTGCCGAGCTCACATAGCTCCTGTAGCTCATCGTAGGGGATAAGCCGTTTATAAGCCCATGCATTCGCGCGTGCCTCGTGACGACCTATAATATCAAATTTGCTGTTAAAGTTATAAAAACTCCCTGTTTTGCAGTGACCCATCTCGTGGGCAAGGCAGACAGCCTCATGTGCTGTGGTGGACAGTCGGTCGGCGTCGATACCTATGACATATCCATCACGGCAGGGCGAGGCGATGGCGGTCAAGCTCTCCATTGGGAAATAGACCACCTCAATATTGTTTTGCTCCGCTTCGCTGTAAAGTTGCTTCAACATTCGTTACCTCAATATCTCTATATTCATTCATTATTCTTCTGCCTTATAAACCTTGCAAAGTTTAAAACATCCTCTTTTTGAGTCTCGTTAAGGTGGGACAGTTCATCAAACAGTGCAAAATCAAAGTTGCTCATCGACCCTTTGTCGTCGATGGGCGATTTTTTTTCGTTTTGCCTATCCGTCTCTAAAAGGTAGTCCACCGTCACACCGAAATAACCGGCTATTTTTTTAAGTTTTTCAAAGTCCGGATTGGCCCGACCGCTCTCCCATTGACAGACCGCACTTTGGTGCACGTTAAATATTTTCGCCATCTCTACTTGGCTTAAATTCTGTTCTCTGCGTAGGTGGCGTAAACGTTCCATCTTCATCTCGTTGTTATCCCTTTCTTTTAATTATTACTACCGCTCAATATATAGTATATCTTTTAATATGAAAATTATATATATTCACGTAAAGTTATATATTAAGTTAATTTTCTATATTAATTTCCATAAATGTCGCCGATACGATTTAATTTTCAAATTGTCATACGCTGTCGAATATATGTGTAATATGTTGAAATTATAACAAATACTGATTTTTTTGTCAATATAAAATTACGAAATGAGTTAAAATATTAAAAAAACTCTTGACAATGTTGATTTTTTAGGTTATAATATGAGACATCGACTATAAAATATTAGTAAAACTTATTAAATATCAATGAAAGGGGTTTTGATGCAGACACAGTGGACAAAGGAAAAAGCGCTTTCTATGTTGTGCAGTATTGCGCAAAGTGCGAGCGAGGCTTCTATCGAGATGGATGAGGATAGATGCACGTTTAAAAATCAGGCCGCCATGGTGGCACTGCGTGCTATCGACCTCGCCAACAAGATGTGTGGTTTCGCCTCACCGGAGGAGGAGGGGGAGGAGGATTTGAATTTGGAGGAGTTGTTGGGGTAGACGTGCTTAAGTGCTTAGTGAATAATGAATAGTGAATAGTTGTGGAGACGGCTTCGCCTTTTTTATTTAAATCCGATGGTCGTGTTGTAACATTAAAATCAAGGAGGTCAAAATGAGCGAGAAATATTATACCGCCGATCTGCTTATCGCCAAACGCCGTAAGCAGTGGGAGTTTTTAAAAAGCGAAAAGGCGGACAGCGACCTTTGTCGTGCGGTGGCGCTCGAGATTGTTCGCAGCCCCACATTGGTGGAGGAGTTGCGATGCAAACCCGAAAAACTCATAGAGTTGATGTTTTTAATACCGAACAAAAAGCGAAAGACCGTCCCTTTTTTCCTCAACGAGGTTCAGCGAGATTTTATCGACAGGTTGAAAAAAGCTAAACAGGACTATCGCGACAGGAAAATATCCTCCATATCCATAATGGTCTTAAAGGGGCGACAGCAGGGGTTCACCTCATTGATAACGGCATATCAACTTGCGAACACACTGCTTTCACGCAACTTTGAGGGCATGACCGTCGCCGACGATGTGCGAAACGCCGAGACTATATTTGAAAACAAGGCGAAATTTATCCTTGATCGCCTGCCGAAACTGCTCCACCCGAGTGAAAAATACAACAACCGTCGGGAACTTCGTTTTTCACGACTAAACTCCGGCTGGAACGTCGAGACCGCCGGTCGTCAGCTCGGTCGCTCCCGTACCATCAACTTTATACATGGCTCGGAGTGTGCCTTTTGGAAGTGTGGTATAGCACCGGTTCAGGCGGCTCTCGGTGAGGCGCTCACCCCCGACTGTATAAAAATTTTCGAGTCGACGGCGAACGGCTTCAACGACTACTACGACATGTGGCACAGTGGCGCCCATATAACGCTCTTTTATCCCTGGTGGCTCACCGAGGAGTACCATCTCGAATTTGCCGATGCGAACGAGAAACGTCGCTTTAATGTAAGGCTGAAAAAACATGACAGCTGGCTTTATGAGCGACTGAAGTGGCTTAAGAGCACGGGGCTGTCGGCGGAGCAACTGCACTGGTATGCCGAAAAATATAAAGGCTACCTCGACAAAAGCCTGATACGGCAGGAGTATCCGTGCAGTGTGGACGATGCCTTTATCTCCACAGGGCGTGGGGTTTTTGACAACGAACGCATTATTCAGCACAAATCATCGCTCTGTGAACCGTTGCAGGTGGGCGAGTTCTCCTTTGCAAAAAGCGGCAATCTATCTGCGCCGAGCGAAATCACATTTTCAACCTGCAACGGAGATGTCACCATCTATAAAAGCCCGGAGGAGGGCGTGCCGTATGTCATCGGCGGTGACATCGCCGGCGAGGGAAGTGAGTGTTTTTGTGCACAGGTGCTGGATAACCGCACCGGCGAACAGGTGGCGATATATCATACCGAATACGATGAGGGCGCATATGCCGAGCAGGTTTATTGCCTCGGAAAATATTATAACGACGCCCTTATTGCAAGCGAGGTGAACACCGGTATCTACGCAAATGAGCTGTTGCGACGTTGGGGGTACCCGAGACTATATCGGCGTGAGCGGGTCGACCGCTACACCGGCAGAGGGGAGCCGCGGTATGGCTTTAAGACCACCTCCATAACACGACCGCTGATCCTGTCCGGTTTTGCGGCATTTTGTAAGGACAGTTTGGAGCTGATTCATGATGAGGGGACTCTGGACGAGATGCTGTGCTTTGTTCGGGACGAAAACGGGCGGGAGGCACACCGCCGCGGTGCAACCGACGATCGGATTTTCGCCTACGCTATCGCACTGTTTGCCGGCAATCAGCAGAGCAAAACGGTGACAAAACCTACGGTAAAAGCCCGTTACACCGACGATATGTTGGAGGATTATCTTCACGCCGACGAAAAGACAAGGCAGATGATGCGCGATAAATACGGTTTGCCGGAAAGTATAAACATATAGAAAGGACATTGAAATGACAGCGACAACCCAATATTATAAAGAACGTTTTGAGGAGGCATTGTCCGACTTTGCCCCCCATCGTGAGAAATTTGCCGCCTGGCAACGGCAGTTCGAGGGCAGTACCGAGATATCGGGCGGTGCACCGGCACGCCTTAGCTACAACTTTACAAAGGAGCTTATCGAGGCGCAGATAAACCCCAATGTGCCGATGCCACTCGTCACCCCCCGTCACCCGAGTGAGCAAAATACTCGGCTTGCACGTGTTGTTGAGGCGATGATAAGGTGCGAGATGGACAGGATGCCGTTTGAGCGCATGAACGACGCCGAGGAGCGGATAAGCCGTATAATGGGCGGCAGTGTTTATCTTGTCGAGTGGGACAACAGTCTGCGAACCGGCAGTTGCAAAGGCGGTCTGTCGGTGCGCTCCCTCTCTCCTCTTGAATTTATCCCCCAGCCCGGCATTGTCGAGACCGAGCGGATGGACTACTTCTTTCTGGTGTTTGAGGACACGAAAGAGCGCCTATATAAACGATATGGCATAAAACCGGAGGAGGGTGTCGATGTGCGCCTCGGTGAGAAACCGTCAAACGAGCGCGTCACACAGGTTATATGCTATTTTAAAAATGACAGGGGCGGTCTCGGTGCGCTATCCTGGGCAGGGGATACCGAACTTTTCTTCAACGAGGACTACCACCTGCGAAAGCTAAAGTGTTGTGTCGCATGTGGCAAAATCAAATCGGGTGAGCAGTGTGAGTGTGGCAGTGAAAAGTATGAGCGACGTGCGGTGTCGACCGATTATCACTCCGGCCTGCAAAAGCACCGACCGAAAAGGGACAAAAATGGCAGGGTGATGCTATCGCCCGACGGCACACCGATGGTGGAGGATGTGAATGTACCCTACTATTCCTGTAATGATTTCCCCGTGGCTGTGCGCCGCAACAACTCACTTTTCGGTCGATTTTTCGGCGGCAGTGACTGTGAGGCGATAACCGGACTGCAACAGCAGGCAAACAAGGCGCTCTCGAAGATTGATGAGAAGATAGCCTGCTCCGGCTATATAATGACAAAACCGGACAACATGCAGTTTGAGCTATCCAACAAGATGGGGCGTGTTCTCTCGGTCACAGGCCCCGACCAGATTGACATGCTCAAAAGTATTGCGTTTGAATTCGATGCAAATGCCGACTACACCGTTATAAATCGCTGTTATGAGATGGCGCGCGCCGTGCTCGGTATAACCGACAGTTTCCTCGGCAATGCGGACTCGTCCGCCACCTCCGGCAAGGCAAAGGAGCTGCTTATGAGCCGCACCATAGGTATACAGCAGACAAAACAGATGTTGAAAAACTCAGCATATGCCGATCTCTTTCGCTGTATGTTCCGCTTTATGCTGAGCTTTGCGGACGAGCCACGGGGATATACCGCCACCGATACCGACGGCAGTCGCAAAGAGCTTGTCTTCGACCGACGGGATTTTTTAAAGACACGCGCGGACGGGAGCTTGTATTATGAGGACGACTTTGTATTTTCGGTGGACGAGTCCGGCACCATCGCGAACAACCGACGCTTTATGCTGGAGGACGTGCGCACCGACTTCGGTCTTGGGGCGTTCGGCAACCCCGAAATGCCGCAGACACTCCTTTTATACTGGAAAGAAAAGGAAGCCCTCGGCTACCCGAACGCAGGGCGCATGGTTCAGCACTGGACAATCCAGGTGGAACAACAAGGAGAGGGGCGTCAAACTGCTCTGCCCGAAATGCAGTGCGACAATGCGCCTGAACAACTATAGGGTAGAACCCTACAACGGGCGGTTTATGACGGTGCAATATCACTGTTGCACCAACAAAAACTGTTCCGACAAAGGGATAATTTACCGAATAAACGATTTATAAGAAAGGGGAAAAAATGGAATTAAACGAAACACCGCAAGAGATGATAACTGCCGACGAGGTAGGGCAGTTTGAGGAGGAGCCGGTAGAGGTGAGCACCCTGACGGCAGAGGAACAAGCGCCGGAACCGGAGCAGGAGGAGGCAGGCAACGAGGAGTCCCTCTATGAAAAATTGCTCAAAACCTTGACACTAAAACAAAAGGAGGGGCAGGACCTTGCAAACATCAAAAGCATAAATCCCGAGATTGAGAGCCTTGAACAGCTCGGTGAGGACTATGCAAAACTGATGCAAACAGGACTTGTGGACGCAGTCACCGCCTACTATGCCACCACCGGTAGGGCGACCACCTTTACCCCGTCGGACGACGGCAAGGCACACCTTGTAAAAAGCGGTGGAGCGATCGGGGTGCCGACCGGCAAAGACATACCCCGAGACCAGCTCGCCGAATGGCAGGAGATGTTCCCCGACGCCAACTCCGCACGACTTCGAGAAATATACAACAGCGCACTGAATGCGGTTGGTTAGGGGACAGGCAAATGTCACAATAGACTGATACACACAAAAGAAAGGAATAGATCATGGCAGTAGAATTTTCAAAATCCAGCGGACTTAACAGCGGACTTTACAAGGACACCGACGTCCGCCTCACCGCAATCATTCAGGAGACGGAGGCAAACAGCACCAAGGACGACATTTTGGTGAACAGCCTTTTCAACGTCAAAACCTCCAAAAGATATGCCGAAAAAGTCTCCTCCATCACCACCTTTAGTGACTTTAGTATTGTCGCGGAGGGGGGCGATGCGGTGCTGGACGACATTCAGGAGGGGTATTCCTCCCTCGTCGATCATCGACAGTTCATCAAAGGGTTCAAGGTGACCGCCGAGATGGCAGAGGATGAATATCTCAACGAGGCAAAGGTCGCCGCCGCCAACTTTGTGCGCGCCTATAAACGCAGTAGGGCAAATTTTGCCACCACCGCTCTCGTCACAGAGGGTGCGTCCTTTACCTACGGTGGCAAGTCCATCGACAAAAAAACAGGCGATGCAAAGGGGCTTTTTGCCACCGACCATCCGTCCAAACACGACGAGGACACCACCCAGTCCAACGTCTATACCAACGAGTTCGGCACCGACGATGTTATACTCAACCGCCTCTCCAATCTCGGACGCAACTTCTTGACCGACAGTGGCCATGTTCAGGGTTATGAATTTGACACTATCATCATACCGGGCAACTGTCCGACACTTGAAAGAGCTGTTCGTGCGGTGGTCGGTTCTGAATTGCAGGTCGGCAGTGCCAACAACGATATAAACATCTCTAAAGGTCGTTTTAAACTCATCGTCAACCATCGATGGATTGCCGCCTCCGGCACCGAGCCTTTTATGGTGTTATCCAGTGAGGCAAACCGCGAACTGCTCGGCAATGTTTTCTACGACAGAATACCGCTCACCGTGATACGTGATGTGATTACAAAGTCACACGGTATCGAGTATTCCGGCAGATTCCGCGCAAGCGTCGGCTTTAACAACTGGCGTCACATCATCCTCGGCGGTGCAACGACCGGCACCACCTTGACTTAATCTATGGTTGACAAGGGTTTAAAGGTAGGCGACATCTTCGTCGAGGGGGGGCGGCGCTATGAGATATTAGCGGTCAACAAGGACGACACCTACCTGTCACAGATGACGCAAAAGGAGCAAAAACTCACACCGAGGAAACCGAGGAAGCCGAAAGCTCCGACAAGGTTGGCTAATGACTAATGTCTAATGGTGAATGGTTATTGAAACGGCTTCGCCTTTTTTATCAATAACCTCCGGTCGGGGTGTAGGGACAACCCTTGCGGTTGTCCGCTTCCGCCCCGCCGGTACGCTCCCGACCGGCACCGAAAATTATCTACAATAAAATAACAATGGAAAGGATTAACGATATGTCAATGACATGGGGACAACTTAAAAACGAGGTGTTAGCCCTCGGCTTTGAGAGTGATGCGGTCTATGACAGCTATAAAGATAGTTTTATCATCGCCGCCAACGCCGCACTGGACATTTTAAGTGAGACGGTGCGACCACTCGAGGGGCGAACGACTCTATATCAACAACCGCCCGACAATCTGCTTGCAAGTACAACCATAGCCTCTCACAACGCGTACGGATCACCCACCTACAGTGCCGAGGGGGTGTGCGCCTACTATTTTGAGTGCGACGGCAACGGCAGGGCGGTTTTAATAGACGACGACGGCACAAAAGAGATAGAACTATCATCTAACGGCACATTTTCACCCTACAAAGGGTTTGCAAGCGGTTCTCTCACCTTGAGTTTTGAGGGGGAGCACGACTTTAATATCCGCGCCGTAGCGATGTATGGGCGGCTTAGAGGGCAGACTTTGGACGATATCCCTCAGGGTGGCGAACGGGTCTACTACGACATGCACCGCCTTGTGGGAGATGGTTTTGCCGGTCTTGTAGGACAGGGCGTGACAGTGAAAAACGGAGTCAACGCCCTCGACATAGGGTGCGAAATCACGGATGGTGTGATCAGCCTGCCGAGCGATTATGAGGGGGAAATTGAGATACGATATCGTCGCCGACATAAGAGGATAGACTCCCTAACGCCGGACGATGAAATCATAGAACTGTCGGACGGTCTTTCCCCACTTTTGCCGCTCTTGATGGCAAACCGTGTATTTTTGGACGATGACGAGCGTAAGGCAACATATTATTGGAACAGCTATGAGATGCTCCGCGCCCGTCTCAACACCGGCACCGAGAGTGAATTCATCAACGAACGGGGGTGGTGATGAATATCTTGACACTCCCCCCCGAGCAAAAAACCTATACCACCACCTACGGTGCGTTTAAAGGGGTGAATTTCTCCGGCACCGCACTGACGGTGGACAGAGACAGGGCGCCCTACGCCGAGAATATGATAGGTGACGGCGCCGGTATGCCGGAAAAACGCTCCGGTTTTAAGCGCGTCTGCGCCCTACCCGGCAGAATAAACGGCATACACGGCTGTAACATAGGTGAAGATCGGCACATTTTAGTGCATAGCGGTAATGAGATTTACCGCGTGTCGTTGGAGGGGGCTTTTCAACCGATATTGCTCGCCGAAAATGTGAACGATACGAAAAGCAGCTGTGTCTCCTACATGTACGGCGAGCGGATAATAGCGATAATCATGACCGGAGAAAAATGGCTCGCATATGATGGGGTGAGGATTGTGGACGTGGACGAGTATGTGACCGTGCCGCTCATTATCGAACGTGCCCATTCCGCCAATCTCATCACCAACACCTATCCCGGCAACGCACTCTCTCGCAAGGTGAAAGAGGGCTTTTTCACCGAGGGTGGCGCGATAAACCTGTATGTCTCCGGTCGGGTGGATATGTCAAAACCGTATTATATGGAGGCGAGCAACTATAATTCCGCTTTGAGGACAAGCAGTATCGACATAATACCTACCACTGCCTACAGTTATAACCCGTCGACCGGCTATATATCGCTGGATTATGATGTCCGACTAACCCCATACGGCTATGATTGCAATGTCTTTTTCACATATTTTGATGCCGACCAACCGGAAAGCCCGTTGCAACGCTGTACCATCGCGACATTTTACGGTCCGGACGGTGAAAATCGGCTCTATATCGCCGGCAATCCCGAGCAACCGGCATGTGATTGGGTGAGCAACGTGAACGACGCGCTTTTTTTTGCCGAGGACTCAAAGACGGTGTTCGGTGACCAAAACTATCGCATCATGGGTTATCAAAAGATAGGCGCCGACCAACTTATTATCAAGGAGGATACCGGCAAGGAGGTGTCACTCTACAAACGAAGTTATCGGGAGCTTACCGACGAGGTAGTCTACGAGATAACCGCCGGCATGAGCGGTGCCGGTGCGGTCTCGACCGACTGCTTTGCCTCACTTCAGGACGAGCCGATGTTTTTATCAAGGACAGGTGTGCTCGCCGTAACCACCGACACGGTCAACTCGGAACGAACACTGCAAAACAGATCCTATCATATCGACGGCAAACTGCTCACGGAACAGGATTTAAGCTCTGCTTGTGCGGTCAGCTATAAGAGTTTTTATATGCTCGGGGTGGGTGGCAATATTTATCTTTTGGACAACCGTCACCGTACCGACGCGGCTTTTGAAAACTCCCAATTTGTCTACGACGGTTATTTTTGGACAGGAGTTGCGGCAAGGCGATTTGTGGTGGAGCTCGGCACACTCTATGTCGGCACCGAGGACGGCAGGGTACTGCGGTATGTGACCGACGAGACCGACCCGGAGCGTTTCATGGACGACGGTGTGAGTATAAGGGCTTTTTGGGAGACGAGGATTGACGACGACGACCTGCCGACACGGTTTAAAACAATGCAGAAAAAGGGCGGCATGATCGTGCTCAAAGACTTCCCCAAAACCTCCGCCATCATATCTGTAGCTGTCGACGGTGGGGAGTTCGAGGTGGTGGATGAGGTGTTTTTTGCACGCCTCGACTTTGATGAGTTTGATTTTAACTCGCTGAGTTTTTCCACCGCAGTTGATCCCGGTCGTTATTTCTTCAACAAAAAGGTCAAACGATACAACAACATGCAATTTCGGATAGAGAATTCTCAACCGGACGAGGGTTTTGGTGTATATCAACTAACTAAAACATACACCGACGAGGGGTTTGCAAAATAATAAAGGAGGAAAGTTATGTTAAACGAGTACGGCATATCACAGCAGGAGATTGAGGAAAATCGCATAGAGGGTGTGAAACTGCACTGGCGTGGGGAGTCGGCGGAGTTGCAACGCATGTTCGACCGACTGCCAACCCTCGCAATTGAGCGACACAACGCCCTTGTCGAGGAGTTGTCGCTGCGCCTGGACAGTATCGAGCAAAGACTTGACAGTTTAGAAACATAAGCCCACTAAAAACAAAAACATCGGTTGTAGCATATATTGTAGTAATGAAAATTATTACAAGAAAGGTTTGGTCACAACTATGAATAAAGCAAGATTTCTTATGGAATATTTAAGGGTCACTCAGGGGTATGGCTTCAATGCCGACGGAACGGTGAAAAAAACCTACAGTCATACCGGCTCGTGGGCGCTCGACCTCGGCGGCAAAGACACCGGCAAAGATAAATGTTACTGCCCGTTTGAGGCAAAGGTGGTGCGCACACGCCGCAATGCCAACGGCGAAATGTATATCGAGAGCACACAGCCGGTCCTCTGGGCAGACGGCACACAGGACTATGCAAAAATACTGCTTATCCATGGCGAGGACTTTTATTTTAACGAGGGGGATATCATTCCTTTCGGTGCCTTTTTCTATGAAGAGGGCGGCATGAGCGGCGGTGTGCCGGGGAAATTTGCCGACCATCTGCATATCGAGTGCGGACGTGGCAGATGGAAGAATGCGATACAGTTCCAAAACAGCTACGGCGTCTATATAATAGAGGATCAGGTGCCGGTCAACGACATGCTGTGGCTGGGTCCCGATGTAACCATATTGGACGAGGGCGGATACACATGGCTACGTGACGAGCCGCAAAACGACATCACCGTCATAAAAAAAAAGGGGCTAATTAACTTCGGCAACTGGAATTTGCGCACCGTGCCGGACATCAACGCGACACCGGTTGGTGTTATCAACCGTGAGGTGATTTTGGTGGAGCAGACCGCCGACTGTGAGTTCTACCGCACCGAGGACGGCAAATGGATAAATTATCAGGCGTTCACCGCTATAGAATAAAATAGTAATTTAACCCTGAGGACCAACTCATCTTTGCAATAATATCGCATGTTTTTCAGGGTTAAATGTCTATACAAAAGAAAGGACGGCAAACATGAACGAATCTAAAACAGCAATACTGGCCCTCAGTGCGCTCGCCGGAGCCTTCTGGCAATGGTTTTGCCCTTACACACCGTTATTCATTATCCTGTTTGTAACAAATGTATTGGACTATGGCAGTGGAATTCTTCTCGCAATCGACAGTGGCGAGCTGTCCAGCAAGGTCGGCATAAAGGGCGCAATAAAAAAGGTCGGCTACTGGGTATTGGTAGCGACCACGGTGGGGATAGAGTATCTTATGTTGAATTTTGCACCGATAACCGGTGTGCCGCAAAGCCTTTTTCAGATGCTCACCGTCACGGTCACCATCTGGCTTTGTGTAAATGAGGCTATCTCCATCCTCGAAAACCTCGGCGGTCTCGGCGTGCCACTCCCGACCGTATTAAAAAACGCGGTCTATAAGTTGAAGCAGAGCATGGATAAAGACAGCGAATAATCAAATGGTCATGTTGTAGGGGTGGATTCCATAGCCGCCCGAAATATACGACGACGGTCAGGGTCGGGCGGAAATAGATACCGCCCCTACACCCGATCATGTGTTTGTCCTGTTTTAAATCTGCGAAAAAAGCGTAAAAACCACCAGTCCCACCACCGCAATCAAAACAGCTTTACAGGGGCCGGAGCGGCGCTCCAACACGTCGTTAAACTCCTTTTCGTCAGAGGATACCTCGCGCATCCTCTTTATCTGTTTCGCGGCGGTCTTGCGGTATAGATAATAGGCAAAAAGCCCCCATCCGGCGTTTGCCGCCAACATAAAGAAATTGGAAATGTTCGCTAAAATCAACAGCATATCCTGTTCCAACGGCACCGCAATGTTGTACAGCTCCGATACTATTAAAAACGCGGCAGGCAGGGAGAATATCATCTCAATTATAAGCGCAACCACCCCCAAAAGCCACATTCGACGGTACAGGAAATAAAAGGGGGCAAAAAACATAGCCGAAAGGCAAAAACTTATCTTCTTGCCGGTCTCATCCATACGTTTAAAGGTGAAGAGATATCGCGGTGCGGCAGTTCCTATATAGGTCTTCCAATCCTTTATCTTGATGCCGTCCAGCTCGTCATTGTCCGATATACCGGTGATCCTGTCGAACATCTCAATGGCTGAAATCGCCTCCACAAAGTTCTTATCACTCTTGATCTCAACCGGCACCGGTGTGTCCATCGGCATACCGCAGTTTTTGCAAAAGGGAGCGTTCGGCTCGTTGGTGGAGTTACAGTTGGGGCAACTTTTCGGCAGTGGCTCAGGGGGAGTCTTTTTCCAGGAAAAGTCGGTGCCGTGCAGCTCCTTGTGGGCACAGTGCCCCTGCTCTTTATAGCAATCTCGGTGGTGCGGCGCGCCACAGTCGGGGCAGACGACCACATCGTCCCCCTCTAAAAATCTGCGGTTACATATTGGGCAGGATTGCCCGATACAATCAATCATATATTTCCCTTGTTAAAGTGATTTTTCTAAAAGCTCTATTCCGACGGCTATTCGGGATAGAGTTTTTTCTTTGCCTATCACCGCCGCGAGTTCCGTGCCGCCACCCGGTGTGAACTGCTTGCCGGATACCGCAACGCGCAGTGGCCAGAGCACAATACCGTTTTTGACCTCTTTTTTTGCGATAAAGTCAAATATCGCGGTGTGAAGCGCATCGTGGCTGAAGTCCTCTAAACTCTCCAAAAGGGGCAACATTTCACGCAGTATCTCGAGTGAGCCCTCCTTGGTGGTCTTCATCTTCTTGCTGACATACATGTCGGTGTCATAGTCCGGCAACTTATCAATAAAATCCACCTGCTCCGGTATATCGGATAGCAATTCCGTGCGTTTTTGCAACATGGTGCAAAGCAGATTGAGGTCGCAATCGTCGTTGACCGTGCCTTTAATGACCTTTGTTGCTATGTCATAAAAAGTCTCAAACGGCAGTGCGCGAATATGCTCCGCATTGATATGGCGCAGCTTGTCATAATCGAATATAGCAGGGCTTTTGCTAATGCCGGACACATCAAAGGTCGCTATAAGCTCCGAGAGAGTGAATATTTCACGCTCGTCTTTAGGTCCCCATCCGAGCAGTGCAATGTAGTTGACAAGAGCCTCTTTAAGATATCCCTTTTCCACCAGATCCTCATAGGAGGCATCGCCGTTGCGCTTTGACAGCTTGTGGGTCGCGTCCTTCATGACGGGTGGGCAGTGGATATAGACCGGAATATCCCAGCCGAACGCCTGATAGAGTAGGTTGTATTTTGGAGTGGAGGACAGATACTCACTCCCTCTTATGATATGCGTGATATCCATCGCGTGGTCGTCGATAACGTTGGCAAAGTTATAGGTCGGCATACCGTCCGTCTTGATAAGAATTTGATCATCGAGCAGTGCGGCATCCACCTCGATATGACCGTAGACCATGTCCTCGAACGAGACATCGCCTGTTTTCGGCATAGCCTGACGTATGACGTAGGGCATACCGCTCGCAAGATTTTTTTCTATCTCGCCATTCTCAAGATGACGACAGTGACCGTCGTACATCGGCGCGGTGCCGCCGGCGGACTGGATAGCGCGCTGTTGCTCCAATCGCTCTTTGGTGCAAAAACAGCGGTAGGCATGACCGCTTTCAATAAGTTTTTCGGCGAGAGGGATATAGCTGTTTGCGCGTTCACTCTGCACATACGGCTCGCAGGGTCCACCGACGTCGGGACCCTCATCCCATGTCAGCCCTGTCTCACGCAGGGTGTTATAAATTATATCCACCGCACCCTCGACATAGCGCTCTCGGTCGGTGTCCTCGATGCGCAGAATAAATGTACCGTCATCCTGCCGCGCCTTGAGGTAGGCATAAAGCGCGGTGCGCAGGTTGCCGACATGCATGTATCCGGTTGGGCTGGGTGCAAATCTCGTCCGTGTCTTTTTCATCTTATCGTTGTTTCCTTATATATTATTATAATTAATATTATAGTGGTAATTTGTGGTTTGTCAAATAAATTCGTGTATTTTTAATTTATACATCTGTAAACATTATTATAAATTGGATTTTATGGTGTGGTGTAGGGATTGCGGTTTATTGGTTATAATTGATATGATTATGCTTTGTGTTTATATTTCTTACTGCATCGCCGCAGTGCTCGTTTCTTTACTTTTTGACACCAAAAAGTAACAAAAAGTGTTGTGGACTCCCGAACTCTTGACGAGTTCGCGCATGTCCCAAACCCTAGCGTGTTCTTGGCTGTCCGCATTATAGAACGCAGTTGACAGCTAAAGCTGTTACAAAATTTAACTCACAAATAACAAATCCCTACTCGGGTTTTATTATTTGCTCAAACACAAATTTTGTTTGACTGCGTTTGCTAAAGCTGTGTAAACGACTTCAATGTGTTTGTGTTCTGTTCACACTAAATTACTATTTCAATGTGTTGTTTTTAGAAAAACTATTATAATAATTGAAAATACAATTAAAATGTGTTATAGTTATGAAAAGAGGCATTAAACTGAAAGGATTGACATAAAAAGATGAAAAAAACCATATTTAGCGGCATACAGCCGACCGGTGGATTTACTCTTGGCAACTATTTGGGGGCACTTAAAAACTGGGCCGAGTTGCAACGGGAGCATGACTGTATCTATTGCATCGTCAATCTTCATGCAATAACGGTGGAGCAGGATCCGGCGGAGTTGTTGCGAACAACGCGCTCGTCGGCGGCGTTGACGCTTGCATGTGGTGTGGACAGTAACACCAGCACCCTTTTTGTGCAAAGCGACGTGAGGACACATGCTGAAGTGGCGTGGGTGCTCGGCTGTTTTACGCCTTTCGGGGAGCTGTCTCGCATGACCCAGTTTAAAGAAAAATCGACAAAACATGCCGACAACATCAACTGTGGGCTTTTTTCCTATCCGGTTTTGATGGCGTCCGATATATTGAGTTATGACGCACATCTCGTGCCGGTCGGCGCCGACCAAAAACAACACCTTGAACTGGCGCGCAACATCGCCGTGCGTTTAAATCAACGTTTTGGTGAGGGGACTATGGTCGTGCCGGAGGGTTATTTCCCCAAGGTGGGCGCGAGGATAATGAGCCTCGCCGACCCAAATGCCAAGATGAGCAAGTCAGATGCGAACAAAAACGCGACGGTGCTTTTGACCGACGAGCGCGATGTTATTATAAAGAAGTTTAAGCGTGCCGTCACCGACAGTGCCGCCGCGGTCACCCTGCGAGAGGACGGCCCCGGTGTTGCGAACCTCATGTCTATCTACGGTGCGGTGAGCGGCAAGAGTTATGACGAGATTGAAAGGGAATTTGACGGCAGAGGTTACGGCGACTTTAAATTAGCGGTGGGGGAGGCGGTATGCGACGAACTCGCCCCCATTCAAGCGGAATATAAACGGTTGCTCGCCGACAAAACCACACTGGATGAGGTGCTTAAAAAAGGCGCACAAAAGGCGCAGGAGCACTCACTTGCGGTCAAACAGAGATTGTACGAGAAAATCGGGCTAAAATAGATATATGATAAGATTTGTTATAATAATAATTGCACTGTTACTTGTTTCAAACAGCGCCCTGCTCTTATTGCGCTCCAATCTACATTTCGGCACATTTTTTGTCTATGCTTTAACTATTATTGCAACGATTTATGCGCTGTTTTTTGACACGGTCAACGCAATATGCTCCGACGGACTCGGGCTTGTTTTAGCCATAATTTTTATTGTCGGACTAAGCGCTTATATCATTATGATGTTTGTCGTAGCACGGCTTGATTATCCACTGATGACAAAAAAGGAAAAGGCGGTCATAGTCCTCGGCGCCGGTCTAAACGGGACCGAGGTCTCTAAAACACTCAAAAGTCGACTTGACAGCGCAATAAGATTTTATAATAAACATAAGGGTGTGACAATCTGTGTGACCGGCTCAAAGGGGTATTATGAGATTATACCGGAGGCTCAGGCGATGAGGCAGTACCTGCTCGACAACGGCATACCGAGTGTCGATATATTGTACGACCCCGACTCCCACGACACCTACACAAACATAAAAAATGCGCTGATACTCTTTGATAAGCACCACACGAACCTTTCGGGAGGGGTGCTTATCGCAACAAATCATTTCCACTGCTACCGCTCTGCCGCATACGCGAAAATGCAGGGGATCACCGCCCCTACTTTCGCACCGTCAAAACTTTCAATACCTCAACTCCTCCCCTCGTACAGCCGAGAACTCGCGGCGATAATAAGATTGTGGGTATTGAAAAAATAATTTTTTCTGTATGGACATGCTTTATCATGTCCATATTGTTATCTTCACAATAACATTGACAAAATTAGTTACACAGTGTATACTATTAACATACACTGTGTAATTTATATGCGTCAACATTATGAGGAGAAATAAAATGCAATACAGAACACTTGTAAAAGACGCACCCGAGGTCTCTCTTTTGGGATACGGATGTATGCGCTTCCCCACTAAAGGCGGTGGAATTGATAAGGAGCTTACGTTTGAGCAGTTAAAGTATGCCTATGATAACGGCGTTAATTATTTGATACCGTATACCCATATCACGGGGGGAAAAGCGAGGTGGTTTTAGGGGAGTTTGTCAGTAAAAACAATATACGTGAAAAGGTGTACATCGCCGATAAACTCCCTGCTTTTTTAGTCAATAAACCACAACAGGCGCAAAAGTTTTTTACAACTCAACTGGGGAGATTGAATACCGACTACATAGACTATTATCTCATGCATATGCTCACCAGTTTATCCGATTGGGAAAAACTAAAATCTTTCGGCATAATTGACTTCATCAACGAGAAAAAGAATACAGGGCAAATTAAACACATCGGTTTTTCATACCACGGCAGACCAGAGGATTTTATTAAAATCTTAGAGGACTATCCGTGGGAGTTTTGCCAAATCCAGTATAATTATATTGATAAGAGCTGTCGAACTCGGAATCGGTGTTGTAATTATGGAGCCACTGCGTGGTGGCGCTCTGTCAAATCAAGCCCCCGACAAGGTGAGAGAGATTTTTAAAAACTATAAAACACAACGAAGCCCCGCAAATTGGGCGCTTAGATTTGTCATGAATCATGAGGGTGTAGGCACCGTGCTCAGCGGAATGAACGTTACAGATCATATCAAGGACAATATCGACGCCGCCGATAATACCCCTATCAACAGCTGTCTACGTCTACTGAGGAATATAAAGGTGGCACGATAGTTGCAACAGGCGGTAACCAAATTGGAGGCGGTGTTTCTCAAGCCGAAGGGATTGAAAATTTGGGCGGCACCTCCACAAACGAAAACGGTGGCACAGCCACATCGAACGGCTTGAGTCATCCTCCCTCAACACCCTAACAAATAAACAACTCCCCCCCCCATCGGATAGTCCGGTGGGATTAAATATATTTGTTGGGCAAGCGCCCTCGACGACCCGTTTTCAAGGTGATTTAAAAAATATGAATTTACTTCTTGTAATTTTCCGTAAATATGATATAATAATAGAAAATGTCTGGGGATATAATAGATGAATAAAATATATGACACAAAATCAGCCCACACCACCGGTGCCGAGCTGATGAAAAAATTAACGGTCGCGATTGCATTTATCGCCGCACTGCTTACTTTTACTTCCTGTGGTGAATCGCTCGGGGAGTACTCCTTTGTGGTGCCGGAGAATGTGACCTACGAGCTGGGGGAGGTTGCCGAGCCGTTGACCGTGACGGTGACGGTAGACTTCGGTGAGACGGAAGGCATTATTGAGGCAAACTGGCGCAGTTCCACGGCTGATGTGATAAGTAGCGACAACAAGTATCATGGTTTGCCCATTCGATACGGCGCGAATTTTTCCAACCCCTTTCCGGAAAATTCGCCGGTGGCTTTCACCTTTACCCCCGACACAAGCGTCGTCGGGACCACCTATTATTATATTGAACTTCTCTATGAATATGATTCGGGCGATGGCATGGCGACACTTTTAGGCTTGGAGGGGGATGATGAAAGCCAGGCGTCCATCCTATCCCCCATGTTCTCCGTGACCGTTGTCGACCCGGACGATGACGATGACGACAGCAGTAGCAGTTCGAGTAGCAGTAGCAGCGAGAGCAGCAGTAGCGAAAGCAGCAGCAGTAGCAGTAGTAGCAGTAGCAGTAGTTCGAGTAGCAGCAGTAGCGTGGAGGACAACTCCTACAGTTTTGCAATAACCACCCAACCGCAGGGCGGCAACTTTGAACAGCACTCCAACTCCAGTCTGAGCGTTGCAGCGAGCTCCAACAGTGGACGCGCGCTGACCTATCAGTGGTACACTTCCCTGTCGAATAGCACCGAGGGTGCGGTGCCGCTCACCGGCAAAACCGGCAGTAGCTACAACATCGACACCGGCGGTCCGTACAGCCAATACTATTTCTGTGTCGTGAGTGATAGCTACGGCGGTTATACCTACAGCCGTACCAGCAACATAGTCAATGTAAGTGTGGTGGGAACCGCAACCCCGACGCCAACCCCGACACCGACGCCAACCCCGACACCGACGACTCCTCTTGCGATAACAAAACAGCCGCAGAGTATGGTTATTTCGAGCACAAACCCCAACAATGCCGAGCTTTCGGTCGAGACAACGGGAGGAACCGGCACGATAAGCTATCAGTGGTTTGTAAGTAATGGTTTTAGCCAAATCTATAATACCATACCCGGTGAAAACGGTAAAAATCTCAGACCATCCACCTATGCTACAGGTGTGTTATACTATTATTGCGAGGTCACGGACAGCACAGGCACAAAGTTGCGAAGTGATGTTGCGGTGGTGGGTGTGTATGACTCGAATAATTTAGTTGCAACCTATAACATCTGGGTGTCCGGCAGACAGATAACCGACCAAAACTTCACCGACATTTTGGGTGATAAATCCACCTTTTTTGTTCCGATGTCGCAACAAACCGGGATCCTTGTGTTGCAAGGCGCTAATATCAGTTACGACAATTCTGATGGATCAAATAAATTCGGGGCAATTCACACCGAGGTTGGTCTGTCGATCGACCTTGTGGGGGTAAACACCGTGAGAGGAACAGGTGCCGGCATCCACGGGCTTTATGCCGCTGATAAGATGTTAGTGCATAATATACATCTTCACGGACAGGGCAGTTTGACTATAAACGGCGCAGACGGAGCTCATGGCGGTGCCAATGCAATGCTTGTCGGTGATCTATATGTACAAAATCCAGTCATTATAACAGCCACCGGTGGTGACGGCTCCAGTGGCGGCGGTGAGGGAATATTTATAAACGGCAATGGTAAAAACGGTGATTCCGCAACATATAGAGGTGGCACGATAGTTGCGGTGGGCGGTAACGGTACTAGTGGTAGTGGCCAAGCCGCCGGCATCTATACCAGCCCAGGAAACACTTTCACAAACGCAAACGGCGGCACAGCCACATCGAACGGCTCACCTTATTCACAGTAACACCCCTAACAAATAAACAATACACCCCCATAGGACACGATCTGTTCGATGGGGGTGTTTATAGCAATGATGTCATTTGTCGGGCGACCCCTGTGTGGTTGTCCGACAAATTACGTTCATAGTACAAATCGGACAACCGCAAGGGTTGTCCCTACAACATATAAAAACACCCCCGTCGGATAATCCGGTGGGGGTGTTTAATATTATGCTGTTTTATTCTACGCTGAGTCCTGTTCCTGCCGGAATTATCTTGCCTATGATGACATTCTCTTTCAGACCGGTGAGTGGGTCGACCTTGCCACGGATTGCGGCGTCGGTGAGCACCTTTGTCGTCTCCTGGAAGCTTGCGGCGGAGAGGAAGCTGTCGGTCGCAAGGCTCGCCTTGGTGATACCGAGCAGTGTCGGCACGCCCTTTGCGCACGCCTCGTCATGCTCGCTCTCGGGGGTATGCGCCTTGACAAATGTGTTTTGCAGATCAAACTCCGCCCTGTCAACCGTCGAACCGGCTATCAGTGTAGTCTTACCGGACTGCTCGACCCTAATCCTGCGCATCATCTGGCGCACGATAACCTCAATGTGCTTGTCGTTGATGTCAACACCCTGCATACGGTAGACGCGTTGAACCTCCTGTATAAGATAGTTTTGCACCGCGACCGCACCCTTGATGGAGAGGATATCCTGAGGATAGGCATGACCCTCGGTCAGCATTTCACCCTTTTCAATCATGTCACCGTCCGCCACGCGCAGACGTTGACCGAACGGCACCATATAGCTCAAATCTATCGGCGCACCGTTTTTATCCTCACCCTTGACGTTGACATAGACATTTTTCTTGGTGTCGTCAATCTCTATTTTGCCGCCTATCTCACTCATTATGGCGAGAGCTTTGGGGCGGCGTGCCTCAAACAACTCCTCAACACGGGGCAAACCCTGTGTGATATCGTCGGCATTTGCGATACCGCCGGTATGGAAGGTACGCATGGTAAGCTGTGTGCCCGGCTCACCGATGGACTGTGCGGCGATGATACCGACCGCTTCACCGATATTGATCTTGTCGCCGGTGGCAAGGGATGTGCCGTAACATTTAGCGCAACAACCCACCTTGGCGGAGCAGTCCAGCACACTGCGGATAATAGTCTCGGTAACACCGGCATCCACAATCTTCTGTGCCATGTCGCTGTCGATAAGGGTGTCCTTGTCACACAGCAAATCGCCTGTCTCGGGATGGAACATGTCCTCAACAAGGTATCGACCCTGCAAACGCTCGGGCAGCGGCTCGATCATCTCGTCGCCGTCCTTGATATCCGATACTGTTATGCCGGAGGTTGAACCGCAGTCCTCCTCGCGCACGATGACGTCCTGCGATACGTCGACCAGACGACGGGTGAGGTATCCCGAGTCCGCCGTCCTAAGTGCGGTGTCGGCAAGACCTTTACGCGCGCCACGGCTGGAGATGAAGTATTCGAGGATGTTAAGACCCTCACGATAGTTGGCGCGGATGGGAATTTCAATGGTTTTACCTGCCGTGTTGGCAATAAGCCCACGCATACCGGCAAGCTGGCGAATCTGGTTCATGGAACCACGCGCGCCGCTGTCCGCCATCATAAAGATGGGGTTGCGGTCGGTAAAGTTCTCGGTAAGTGCCGCCGAAACCTTTTCGGTGGTGGTGTTCCAGACGTCAATTATATTTTGATAACGCTCCTCGTTGGAGATAAGTCCCTTGTTGAAGCTTTTGAGGATTTGACCTATCTGACGCTCGGAATCCTCCAGTAGCTGTGCCTTTTCCGGTGGGATGATGGCATCGCTGATGGCGACGGTAACAGCGCCTTTGGTGGAGTATTTAAAGCCCTGCGCCTTGATCTTGTCCAAAACCTTTGCGGTGGTGTCTACACCATGGATTTTTATAGAACGGTCGATGATGTCGCCAAGTTTGCCCTTATTGACAAGAAAGTCAATTTCATACCCAAACTCGCCGTCCTCGGTACTGCGATCCACAAAACCGAGATCCTGTGGTATCGGCTGATTGAAGATGATGCGACCGACCGTGCAGTCCACCAACTTTGAACGCTCATCTATGACGCGACGAACCTTGATTTTGGCGTGTAGTGAGATGACACCCTCATGGTATGCCATGATAGCCTCATTCTCGTCACGGTAGACATTGCCCTCGCCCTTGTCCCCCTCGTTGACCATGGTGAGGTAGTAGCTGCCGAGAACCATGTCCTGTGTCGGGACCGCGACCGGCTTGCCGTCCGACGGTTTTAATAGGTTGCGCGAGGCGAGCATAAGCTCCTTTGCCTCACGTTGTGCCTCCTGTGAAAGGGGCACATGCACCG
>CAYJGF010000005.1:13640-121901 GCA_964369965.1 uncultured Oscillospiraceae bacterium | reverse complement strand
TGCGGCTGTTAACCGCAGGGTCGTTGGTTCAAGTCCAACAGGGGGAGCCAAAAAATCCTTGTAGCTTGCTACGAGGATTTTTACTTATTACTTATTGTTTTTTCACTCTTCACTAAAAAATGCATTAGAATTTTTTAAAGTTAAAAGTAATAGTTAATAGTGAAAAAGTTAAGGTATCGCCTATCGTCCATGATAATCGGCGTACAAATCGGACGACCGCAGGTCGCCCCTACCATGCGTAATCTCCGGCATCAACTCGAAATATACTTTATACGTAAGGTGAAAACAATGTCTTTAATCAACATTTCCAACCTAACATTCGCTTATGACGGCAGTTATGATAACATTTTTGATAATGTGTCGTTTCAAATTGACACCGATTGGAAACTCGGATTTACCGGTAGAAATGGCAGGGGAAAAACTACATTTTTAAATTTATTGCTTGGCAAATATGAATATACGGGTAAGATTACATCCGCTGTGAATTTTATCTATTTTCCATTTGAAGTATCTGATAAAACCGCTGACACTGTTCAGGTTGTGCAAAACATATGCCCAAACTATCAACACTGGGAGCTTTTGCGAGAATTTACTCTACTCCAAGTTTCACAGGATGTGCTCTATCGCCCGTATTCCACACTTTCAAACGGTGAACAAACAAAGGTAATGTTAGCGATTTTGTTTTTAAAAGAAAACAGCTTTTTGCTAATCGACGAGCCGACCAATCATCTTGACATGAAAGCACGTGAGATTGTATGCAATTATCTTCGCTCAAAACATGGGTATATTTTGGTATCACATGACCGAAATTTCATCGACAATTGTATCGATCACATCCTTTCCATAAATAAGTCGAATATTGAAATACAAAACGGCAATTTTTCATCATGGCTTTTAAATAAAGATATGCAAGACAATTTTGAGCTTGCAAAAAATGCAAAACTGAAAAAGGAGATAAAGCGCCTTTCGGCAACCGCACGAGAAAAATCCGATTGGTCCGATAAGGTTGAGGCGTCAAAAATCGGCTCACATCAAGGTGATAGAGGTCGAATAGGTCATATGGCCGCGAAGATGATGAAAAGATCCAAATCCATTGAAAAAAGAAAAGAACGAGAAGTTGATGAAAAATCAAAACTGCTAAAAAACATTGAAACTTCCGACAAAATAAAAATCACATCGTTATCCTATCACTCCAACCGTCTTGTGTCGTTGCGTGATGTTTCACTATTTTATGGAAATAAATTAGTTTGTGATAATGTTAACTTCTCTGTCGAGCAGGGGGATCGCATTGCACTTTGCGGGAAAAACGGATCCGGCAAATCAAGTATTATTAAACTTATTTGTGACGAAAATATAGAATACAGGGGCGATTTTCAAAAAGGACGCGGTATAAAAATCTCATACATAACACAAGATACCTCTTTTTTGTCCGGTAATTTAAAAGATTTTGCATTACAAAACAAGATAGACGAAGTCCTTTTCAAGGCAATACTGCGCAAACTCGATTTTCAGCGAGTACAGTTTGAAAAGGACATTCGCGATTTCAGTGCAGGGCAAAAGAAAAAAGTTTTAATAGCAAAAAGCCTTTGTGAAAATGCCCACCTTTATATATGGGATGAACCGCTCAATTATATTGATGTCATATCCCGTATACAGGTCGAAGAGCTAATTTTGCAGTATAAACCGACATTGATTTTTGTGGAGCACGACAGCGCTTTTGTAGAAAACATCTCCACGAAAAAGGTGGATATCTATAGCACGATTGGCGAATAATGCTTCAACAAGACCTCTTATCATATAGTTGACTATTTATTGCTAATAGTGTAAAATGGAAAAAACGAAATAGGATTTACATGAAGAAAATAATACTTATCCCCGACTCATTTAAAGGCACTATGTCGTCGAGCGAGGTGTGCGATATTTTGAGAGACGGTATATTAAAATTCTACGACTGTGAAATAATATCCATACCGGTTGCGGACGGAGGTGAGGGGAGTGTCGATGCTTTTTTATCCTCTGTTGGCGGTGAAAAATATTTTCTCGATGCGCAAAATCCATTTTGTGAGGACATTATTGGTTTTTATGGGCGATTATCCGATAATACCGCAATAATTGAGATGGCCGCCGCGGCAGGTCTGCCACTTGCCGAGGGGAGGTTAAACCCTTGCAAAACCTCGACTTTTGGTGTTGGGCAGTTAATTTTGCACGCACTTCAATCAGGGTGCCAAAGGATTATTTTAGGTCTTGGTGGCAGCTGTACAAACGATGCAGGAGCAGGTTGTCTTGCGGCACTCGGTGTGAAGTTTTTTGACAGACAGGGGGAGGAGTTCGTCCCGACCGGTGACACTCTTTGTGAAATCGATGCTATAAATACCGACACATTGTCTCCGCTTGTCCGCTCGACGAGCATTGAGGTCATGTGTGATATAGATAACCCACTCTACGGGACTGCCGGCGCAGCCTATGTATTTGCGCCGCAAAAAGGGGCGAACGGTGAGACGGTGGAAAAGTTGGACAAAGGTTTGCGGCATTTTGCGGACAAGGTGCTCACGCAACTCGGAATAGATGTGCGAGAGTTGCCCGGTGGCGGTGCGGCGGGTGGCATGGGGGCAGGCGTGACAATAGTTGGCGGGACGCTAAAGATGGGTATCGATACGGTGCTTGACACGGTGCATTTTGACGAGCTATTAGACGGTGCCGACCTTGTGATAAGCGGTGAGGGTCGCATAGACGGTCAAAGTGCAAGGGGCAAAGTGGTGGCAGGGGTCGCAAGACGCACCGCTGTAAAATCAATCCCCTTAGTTGCAGTTGTGGGGGATATCGGTGAGGGCTCCGAGCGACTGTATAATATGGGTGTCACCGCGATATTCAGTATCAACAGGGTGGCGGTGGATTTTTCAGTTGCAAAGACAAGGGCGAAAAAGGATCTGCTCGCGACCTGTGAGGACATATTTAGATTGATAAAAGGGGTATATATATAGTATGAATATAATAAAACTCAATCCGGTGTATAAAGACTATCTCTGGGGTGGGAATAGACTTAAATCATTGTTTAACAAAAACTTTGACGGTGAAATTGCCGCCGAATCGTGGGAGCTTTCCTGCCATAAGGATGGTGAGAGTGTTATCGGCGGCGGTGAGTACGACGGTGTCACATTTAGTCACTATTTAAAGGAAATAAACCCCAATGCTTTAGGCAAAAACAATCGGGAGGGGGATATGCCCATTCTGATTAAATTTATCGACTCAAGGCAGGCGTTATCCATTCAGGTGCACCCGAACGACGACTATGCCAAGGCATACAGCGACAACGGCAAGACCGAAATGTGGTATATTGTCGCCGCCGAACCGAATGCATATCTATATTATGGGTTTAAACACAATATTACAAAGGAGGAATTTTCGCGCCGTATAGAGGACGGGACGCTCACCGAGGTGCTGCAAAAGGTGCCGGTGCAAAAGGGGGAGAGCTATTTTATCAAGGCAGGCACTATCCACGCAATAGGCGCAGGGATTGTCATCGCTGAAATTCAGCAGTCCTCCAACCTCACATACCGCGTTTTTGACTATGACCGAATTGACGCAAACGGCAACAAACGCCCACTCCATATAGAGCAGGCGCTGGATGTCACCGAACTTTCGCCGGCGAAGAATTTTTTAAGGCAGGGAGATGTCATTGCGCAGTGTGAATATTTCACCGTTAAAGAGCATACACTTTCCGGTCAAAACAATCATTGTATTGACGAGTGTTCATTTTTGGCGATAGTGTTTATATCGGGGTGTGGGCACATCGGCAATAGAGCCTTTAACTCGGGGGACACATTTTTTGTCGATGCCTCCAAGACGGGAGTTGAGGAGATGACAATCGAGGGGGAGGGTGTATATCTGTCGGTGACTACTTATACCAATCCCGAATAAAAATACAGACAAACACTCGGCTCTTTTTGCCCTGTGCTACGTTGTCGTCAATCACAATACGAAAGTATTCCTCAATTCTCCGCCTTGCACAGAACAAAAATAGCTTTCGGTTTAATCTATATTTTCACTCGGGATTGGTATTAAAACACTATCGTCCTGCCCTGTTTTGAGCTTTCTATCGCGTTGTAGACCATCTCGATACTATGAAGATTGTCACGGCAATCGGTCTGTGAACGCACACCGTTTTTAAGGGCGCCTAACATCTCTTCTATACAGGCGTGGTGGGCGTTGATTTCAACGTCAGCCACCGCGACATCGATGTAGTTGTTCTCACTATTTCTTGCGGTCAAATCGGGTAGCTCGTACCTTATGTTGCGCTCGCCGTCCCAGAATGCACTGCCCTTTTCAAAGTTGATGTTCCACTCGGCATCCCATGAAGTTTCAAGCCCGTTGGTGCACCAACTGCCGTTAAAGTTAAAAAGAGTGCCATCCTCCATCTCAAAAATACATACAGCCGCGACGTTTTGTTTTGCCCATGACCAGCTCGGATTGTACTCTCGACAATAGACGCTAACCGGGCGTTTATTCATGATAAACCGTGCCTGATCAAAGGTATGTATTGCCATGTCGGCGATGAGAGGGTGCTCCATCTCGGCCCTAAATCCGGAAAACATCGGATTTTTGTGAAACTGTGCGCTAATCTGACCCATATTGCCAAGCTTATCCCCGTTTACAAGGTTTTTAAACGTTTTTATCCCCTCGGAATAGCGACGGTTTTGCATTATGGAATAGTTTTTGCCGGTCTTTTCGACCAATTCCACAATCTTGTAGCCGAGCTCTAAGTTGTCGGACATGGGTTTTTCGCCCAGCACATCACAACCGGCACCCAGTGCGGTGGATACGGTGTCGAAGTGGTGCTGTGGCGGCGTGTTATCGGTGACGACGTTCACATCCTCTTTTGCAAGTGCCTCGGCAAGACTGCTGTAGATGGGCGCATCTATTTTGTATTTTTCCTTTTGTGCCTTTGCACTCTCCTCAAAAAGGTCGACGATGGCGACGATTTTCACATCGTCTCGGCTGGTGAGGTAGCTAAGCCATGTGTTGGAAATGCCGCCGCAACCGACATGTGCGATATTAAACATATTATGAAAACCCTTTCAATTATTGCAGTGTGGGGTTGGCAACAAACTCGCCACCGCGGCAACGTTTGAGATATTCCATCGAATAGACCTGACCGGTATACTCCATCTCTTCACGGTAGACAGGGTCGTGGAAACCCTCAATGTCGATGCTGCCTTTAAAGCCGTTCATACGCAGGATGGAGATAATGTCGGTCCAGTTGCTGTCACCAAAGCCGGGGGTGCGGTGCCAGACAAATTCCTCGTTGGAGAGGATACCGTGCTCCTTGATGACATCCCAAGCGATAGTCGCGTCCTTGCCGTGGACGTTGAAAATTTTCTTTGCCCATTTTCTAAGCTGAGGTATCGGGTCGATTAGTTGAACCATCTGGTGGCATGGCTCCCACTGAAGGCCGATGTTGTTGGCCGGCACGGCGTTGAACATTTCGGTCCACATCTTCGATGAGAACGCCATGTTCCAGTCGCCGATATTCCAATTTCCGCGCATGTTGCAGTTTTCAAACGCGAGCTTTAAACCCTTATCTTCCGCCTGTTTTGCGAATTCGCCCCAGACTTTTTTGAACATTGGCACCGACTCCTCGAGCGGTGTGTCAATTAGTCTGCCGGCAAAACCGGTCACAAGGTCGGTATTAAAAAGCGGTGCGGCGTCAATCATTTTTTTGATGGATTCGCGTGACTCATCCCCGACCTCACCGTCGGTCAAAGGGTTGCAAAACATGGAGACGCAGGAGACGCTCATGCCGCTGTCGCCTATGAGGTCGTTAACGCGCTTTGCCACCTCGGCGAGGTCGCGTTGCAGACAGCTTTTAAAAAACGTTACCGACACGGTCTCAAACCCCTTTTCAACCAAAAGCGGTATGACCTTGTCAATGTTGTCCACGCCGACCAGCGTGCCTATCTTGATATCGTGGCTCATTAAAAATCCTTTCCTATACTGTAATTATACTTCAAGCATAGTATACTCTTTTAGAATGAATTATGCAATAGAAAAAGGATAAAAAAATAGGTCTATTTTGTGCTAAATCTTTGCTATCTTCATCGCCACCTCATCAGCCACAGCATCACCTTTTAACAGGCGAACTATGTGCAGTGCGAAATCAAGAGAGGTTGCCATGGCGTTGGCGGTGAGGATATTCTCGTCGATGCATATCGGGTCGGGGCAGTAGCTGTGCACCTCGCCCGACATTGCCGGATAGACGGCGGTCTTTGACTTTATGCCAATATGCGTGAGCAGTTTCGGCGCGGCGCAGATAGCACATATAAGTTTTTGTTGCTCATGACAGCGCAGTATTAGCTCACACAGCCGGTCATGCTCTATCAGCGACGGTGTGCCGGGACCGCCCGGAAGTATCAATGCCGACAGGTCGGCGAAGTCGCAGTCCTCAAAAAGTCGATCCGCCTTAATATAGACGTCGGAGGAGCTTTTCACGTCAAAATTATTGTTTATAGACACGGTTGCGATTGCAATGCCTGCCCTACGCAGGACATCGACAGGGGTCAGTGCCTCAATCATCTCAAAACCGTCCGATAAAAATAGATATACCATAAAATCCTCATTTAATACACTTTTAGATTTGTGCCGATAGCGGCGTCAGAGCTTTCACGGGAGTTGACCAGCCAACTGCCGTCCGGCTGTTGTTGTAGGTTGAAAATCATGGTGGAGGTTGTCTCGGTCTTGTTGTCCGGCTCATCTTTTGAAGCGGAGGAGAATACCACCTGCACCAATACATCGGCGGTTGTGGTGGTGTCGACCGTGTTAAATGCCAAGGTGTCAAGGTCGACCTTAAGGCTAACAAGTTCGAAGTTGTTGCCCCGATTATAGTTGTCAAGGCGCTGTTGTGCGTCCGCTATTGCCGCTTCGGTGGAATAGGTTATGACCGACATATCCTCGTTTGTTTGGGACAAAAGATAGGATTTATAGTGCTCATACACCGCCGTTGAGACATTGTTAAACAGTATTTCGTTCGCCGATAGATTTTCCGGAACCGGCTCCGGCTCCGGTTCCGGTGTAGGTTCGGGTTCGGGTTCCGGCTCCGGTTCCGGTGCAGGCTCCGGCTCCGGCTCCGGCTCCGGCTCCACGATGGGCTCTATGGCTATCGCCTGTATAATCTCCCCCTCCTGTTTGAAAGAGGTTGCACTCAATGGCTGAAAGCTCCCCTGTGTTCCGAAATCGAATTCATAACTGCCCGGCACAAGCCCCGATACGACACATACATCGCCGGAAAACTCGGTCGCCGTCTCGACACCGTTAACCCGTACCGCTATGTCAGAGGTAAGTCCGCTTATCTGAAAATCAGCAGAACTAACCGTCACCACAAAGCTGTTAAAAGGCCAGGTCAACGGCACCTCCGCGATGGAAAAGGAGGAGAAATCACGGGATTCACCGTTGTTGAGTTGGATTTTAATCAGCATTAAATCCTCCTCATCAAAGGAGCTTGCCATGTTGAGCAGTTCATCGTCGGTCGGCTCTAAATCGAGGAAAACGGCGGTTTTGCGCAGCTCGTCCACGTCGGAGGAGGCGAGCGCCTGCGCAAAGTTGTTTATTGCCGCCGCCTGATTATGGGTTAAAAACATGTACACGGTGGCTATGACAGCGGAGGTTGCTATAGATAGGATACCGAGAAGAATTAAAGAGGAGGCGACCCCCTTCTTTTTGGTATTTGGTTTTTTGGCGGTGCGCACCTCTTTAGAAACGCGCGGTGCCCTGATTGCAGGCTCGGCGTCGGGCACAGGTTCCGAGGTTAAAACCCCCGAATTAATAGCGATGTTCTCAAAAAGTTGCTTTGTATCAAATTCCGGCGTCACAAATTTTGTGCCGCATCTATTGCAAAAAAGTTGATCATCGTTTGAAATATTACCGCATCTCGGGCAGTGCATTTATTGTTCTCTCCTATGTTGATTTATAAAAAGTATAGTCTTTTTTTTTGTCAATATTCATTGCCAACTACTATATATTATAGTATAATAGAATAGAAAAGGCAACCGTTATGGAAAAAGTAAATGTCAGTTGAGCCTAAAAAAATTATTATCAGCGCCGTATATATTGTTATAATAACACTCTGCTCTCTTGTTGACGGACATGGGGGGCTTGTGTTATCAAACACAGTCATCTCTTTTTTGCTCGTCTTGTCGGTGGAGTATTTAGGTGTGAAATGGGGATTTGGCTTTGCAGTCGTCGCCCCGATTATCGGTCTTATTACAGGCGATATCGAGATGTTTTTCTTTGTGTTTATTATGGTGTTCGGCAATGGGCTTTATGTGCTCACCCTATATCTTGCACCAAAGGTTATTGAGCCGAGCTACAAACTGTTTTTGTTTTTAACGCCGGTTCTCGGCGGTGCACTGCTCAAATACTACGTCCAGTTTTTTTCCGGCGCTAAGCTCATGCCCTATCTCTTGATGTTCAACAAGTTGGATATGGAGATGTCGGACAATGCATTTGGCGCACTTCAACTTATAAGCACGCTGATCGGTGGTATAATCGGGGTGATAACCGTTTATATTTATAATAGAGTCAAAGCGATAAAAACTCGTGAGGATGCGATGCTATCAATGGATGAAAAGGACTAATTTTAATGAAATATACGCCGTATAAATCATCAAGACCGATAAGTAAAAAACCGAAAAAATCGGTGGTCACAAGGGAAAAAAGACCATCAGAAAAAAAGTTCGCGCCCAATATACTCCTTATCATCTGCCTTGTAATAACCGCCATTGCAGTCTCGATAGCATTGCTGTTGCCGATGATCAACGATTATAGGGAGGACAGCTTGCCGCCGGTTGCGCCTATGCCTTTGGGTGAGAGCGTCACCGGAATATATATAAGCCCTGCCGAATTTTTTTCTGAAAACATGACGGAGGATGAGCGGTTTGTCATCATCGAGCGACTGATAGACTATTGTGTATCCGGCGGCGTCAACACCCTGTTTTGCTATACAAAATCGGGGGAGAGCGCCTTTTATGATGACCGCAATTTTGAGCCTTTTTTTGAGGACTTCGACCCTCTTTATGAAATATCGACGGCGGCAAGTGAAAATGGGATTGCCGTTGTTTCACTGCTTGATTTGTACGGTGCCGACGCTATGGGATATGACGCCGCGGTCACTCATGGGAGGTACGAGTCCGCCGACGAGCAATATTCTGCCCTCATCACCGAGAGTTTGCAGCGGCTATGCAGACGTTATCCCATCGCAGGGTTAGCGCTGTACAACCTTTCGGAGAATGAGGCGAATTCGGTCTATACATTAATTGAAACCATAGCCCCCGAGCTTGCCGGTCGAGAGGTAGGGGTTTTCGGCGAGGAGCAAACAGGTGCGAATTTTGCCGACTTTATAATATCCGATGCGTCAAATGCCGAAAGTCATCTATCACTCGAAACCGCGCCGAATGTCTATATCTCACAGGGTAACAGCACCGTGGACGAGATGTTATTTAACACATACATGGTTGCAGGCTCACCCAGATTTAGCGGTGTCATAGTCGGCGAATATGAGAGTGTCGGGCAGGATGTACTCGAGATGGCAAGGACGGCGGCGATTCCGCCGGCGGACAACCTAATCCCGAGCTATACCCCAAAACAGACACTGGAATTGAGTGAGCCTATCAGCGGTGAACTTAGCACAAGCTGGGCAACCTATTTTATAATGGGCTTTTCCGACCCGAACATACCGCTTTTCATGAACGATGTCGAGGTTGTAAGAACCGGCAGTACCGGCATGTTCGGCGTGCTGGTCGATCTCGAACTCGGCGACAACAGTTTTGTGTTCACTCAGGGCGATACCACGGTGAGCGCCAACATCGAGAGGTACTCCTACAGCGGTGGGGGCGGCGGCACAACCCATGACGGCACCGTCGCTGTGGCAAACGGCAACTTTGTCGAGATAACCGAGCCGATAGCAAGCGCGCTGTTTGACCCTGCGAGCGACGGCAACATTTCGGAAACTTTCCGAGAGGGCGCGCGATTTATGGTGGTGGACAGCATGACGGTGGTACGTGGCACTCAGACAACCTACGCATACCAACTAAATTCCGGCGACTGGGTCATGACACGCAATACCACACCGGTGGAGGGGGATCAATCGGTAATATGCACCGGTCTCACCTTAACACCGAGTGAGGGCGGTGAATACCTCAACCTTGACGGCATGAACGGCATGGTTGCCTATGATGAGCGACAGGGCAATCTTTTGACCGTGACGTTTCACGGGGTGAACTTTAGCGCGGCGCAAGGAGTTGCCGCGCAGATAGCCGAGACATCGAGCTTTATCGACACGTTTGAGATAGAGATAGACGGCAACATAACGACACTGTCCTTTGGGCTGTCATCAGAGATGCCGGTTTGGGGGCATTATATCGAGTACAAAGACGGTGGTATGGGGATTGAATTTATCGCCGCACCGCCCGAGCCGACAGACGCACCGCTCGAGGGTTTCACCGTGTTGGTGGACGCAGGTCACGGCGGTGAGGATTCCGGCGCTCTCGGTGTTGGCTCGGGGGTCGGTGTGCCGACCGAGGCACAGCTCAACCTCACACAGGCGCTGTCACTTAAAATTTGGTTGGAACAACTCGGCGCCGAGGTCATTATGTCGCGCACCGACGATGTGACCGTCTCGTTGCAGGAGCGGCTTGAACAGTCTTTCAACGAAAAACCGCACTTTTTCCTGTCGGTGCACCACAACAGTGTCGCCGAGACGAGCGACGGCAACAACTCGAAAGGTGTCGAGGGATACTATTTTGAGGAGGCATCACAGCCCTTTGCCGCGGCACTGACCGACCGTGTGGCACAGTATACCGAGAGGGAGCACCGCGGCGACCAGTACAACTACTTTTATGTGACACGTTCTACCGGAGCCATGTCGGTTCTATTTGAATACGGTTTTGTCCGCAACCCCGAGGAGTATGAGGGATTGTATACCGAGCAGGGGATTTTGTCCTCCACATACGGGACCGCGCAGGGCATCATAGACACGGTGGAAGATTTTTATAACAGACACGCGAGCTGATAGGGAAAGGATATTATTATGGATGTAGCACAGATGAGCATGAACATGAGCAGTGCCGAGACTTTGCATGGTGTCACCATCGCCATGGCAAAAAAGACCATGGACATGGTGGAGCAACAGACCGACGCACTTATCGACATGGCGCAGGCTTCCCAGCCTACACCACCGACCGACACCGTCGCCATCAACAGGAGAGTATGACCATAACATTGCAATGAAAAAGTCGCTTTCTAAACTGATTGAAGGATTAATAGGTACAAAGCTAATTGTCGGCTTTGTACTTATTTTGGTATACATTATTGCGTTGCCCGTTGCCGGCGCGAACCTTTTGCACTACACGCTATACGCCGTGTTTATAGCTCTGGCGGTGTTGCTCCCCGGCTATGCGCTCTATCGATTGTTGCGTATGGACAAGGTTTTTGAGCACCTTGCAATAGGTTTTTCCTTTTTTTTCGGTGTGAGCCTTTTGATGTTGCTCTTTATACTGGACTCGTTGCTCGGGATGTCGAGGATCAGCCTTTTGCTTTTAATTCCGCTTGCCGTTTATGCGGTGGTATGCATAAAAAAAGAGCGGCGTTATAAGATATCGGCTGCCCCTCAAAATGCATTTTTATTGCTTTTTATCGGCGGCATCATGTCGGTGGTCGCATTTGCGGTGGTGATGAAGAATGCCCACCCTGCAACCGTTGGGCAGAACGTGCTCTCCAACGACCTCATGTGGCACGTGGGCAACGCGAACAGCTTTTTGTTGTCGATACCACCGATGGATCTGCGCGTTGTGGGGGTTGAGTTCTCCTATCATTATCTAAACGAACTTTTTGTCGCCTCTATCGCTTATTTCACAAATCTGCCGGTCTATGACCTGATGGCGCTTTTCAATCAAAGCCTGTTGATGCCGGTGCTTATCCTATCACTTTTCGGGCTGGGCAGGACGGTATATAAAGGTGATATCGCCCGATCGGTCATATTCGCCCTGTCAATTTTTGCTTTTACCTGTTTAAGCCTTGTCGGCGTGCTCCCTGCCGGTGGCAGTTATTTTGCAAACTCGCTGATAACGGCGATAATCACCAACGTCAACGCGGTCGGTTTCGCCCTTTGTTTTTTATGCATACTCTGCGCCGCCGTTTATGCATTGTCGCAAAAAACAGGATATCAAAAAACGGTGATCGCGGTTTTGCTCCTCTCGGTAGTCCTTGTCACCTTTTCAAAATCGCCGATAGCCGGCATTGCGGTGATAGCCCTTTGCGCCGCCGTCGTCGCACGGGTGTTGCAACGCAAATTCAGCGCAAAAGCGGTTGCTACAGCCGCCCTATGCGCAGTGGTGTTCGCACTTTTATACAGCGAATTTTTTTCATACGGTGCCGAGACGTCGCTGAGTCTCGATCTTATAACCACGGTTTCACAGAGCTATTTCGGCAGGTTTTTGCCGCTCGATATCAATCCCGACCACCTCACGGTGCTACAAATTGCACTGTTGGTTGGGTTGATGATATTGCAAACATTTTGCATGTCACCTTTTGCGGTGTCGGTGTTTACACTCACCTGTTTTAAAGGGGTGTTGAGCTTTAAAAAACTTGATCTGTTTACCCTTTTCTGTCTTGCGGTCGGTATCGGCGGCACCGTTGCATTTTTTATCTATGCACAGCAGGGGGCAAGTCAGGTCTATTTTTTATACGCTGCCCTTTTTTGCATACACATCATAGCGGTCCGTGAGTTTGACTTTGCAAAAAAAAGCAAGTTCAATGTCTTTTGTTATGCGGTGTTGGGGCTTAGCCTCGTGACGACGGTTTTTTTATACATAAACCTTGTCGGCTCCGGTTTTCGTCAATTTTTATACCACTATGATATTATTGAGAAGTACGACTACAATGTTGTTGTCCGCTCGGAAGATGAGCTTGCAGGGCGATTTTTGCAGGAGAATATGGAGGAGGACGAGCTTTTTCTCACCAACCGAATAAACGGCGATGCCCCACAAATTTCGGCGGTTTACAGCTGCTTTTCCGGTCGAGGGGCATATCTTGAGGGGTACAAATACACCGCGCAGTTTTTCTCCTCAATGCCGAACTTCCCCGATGTGGCCGAGATGCACCGAACCGCCGACGCGGTTTTTCACCCCGATACAGATATAGAGTGGATTAAAGAGCTGTCGCGCGAATACAATATAAAATATCTTGTCTATTCCTCGCAAGAGGTGGGCAGTATCGAACATCTGTCGGAGTTTGAGGTCGTTTTTCAGGACGGGAGTGTCACCGTGTTTGAGGTTGTAACAGGTTGATATTTCGGCGCAAAACCGCCTCACCGCGCCACTGTGGTGTCCTGCCTTTAAGCTGTTTTGTCAGTGAAAGGCTGGTATAATCGGTAATTATATCGTCACAAAAGCACCCAAGACCGCGTGGCAGGTCGGCATTTGCAGGGCAGACCTTTTGACAGATGTCACACCCGTAGATACTTTTGCTTTTTTTTAGGATTTCCGCCTTTTCAGGGGCGAGAGAGCCTTTTTGTTGGCTGATGTAGGAGGCACAAAGGGTGCGGTCAAACTGCTCCGGCGTGTCACCGATAGCACCACCCGGGCAGGCGACGGCGCAGGCACAGCACCCGACACACTCGCTCGGTGCATGGCGCTTTATGTCAAAAAGCTCGCTCGGCGCGTCGGTCGCAACGAGTGCGATGTATACAAAACTGCCGAGTTCTTCATTTTGCAATAGGTTGTTGCGCCCCTTTTTACCGAGTCCTGCCTCAATCGCCGCCGAAACCTCGTGAAAGGGGGAGTCGTCGACAAAAAGTCGAAAATAATGCCCGAAGTGCTCGCTTTCAAGTCGGGTCAGCTCCGGCAACATCATTTCTGCTATAACACGGTGGTAATCCTGTTGCGTGGCAAACAGGGCGGCATTGCCGTTCAACCCCTCGGCGCAAAAATAGGGGAATATTGCCACCAACAACGTTTTTGTGCCGGTCGGGACACGGCGAGAATCCGCATTTTTGCGCACAAGTCCATTCCAAAACGCAACCGCCGCCGACGGTATCGGCAGCGAAAAAAGTCGATTATTGTCCGGTGTCATGCCGTTTACCTCTCATATTAAACATTCTGTAAAGTTAAAAATTCATGTCGGAAAAGTTAGTTCTTTGTAAAGACTTGACTTTTCAACCCTTTCAACAGGTTTTCAACAAGCTGTTAAATTTTATAATATACACAAAGTTATAACTGCTTGTCGAGTTGAATATATATTAACACAAATTATATTTTTTTGCAAATTAGAAGTATAAACAATATATATAATTGACCATAATATCATTGTCCGACAATTGTGGAAATGATGATGAAAACAGACGATAAACATTATAGCAAGATGGTCAAAAAAAACACCCCACCCTCCAAACGGGGAAAGGATTTTTTCTTCGCGTTTGTGATAGGGGGGAGTTTTTGCGTTGTAGGGCAACTGCTTAGAAATATGTTTTTCTCGCTCGGATTGGATGAGGAAATGACCGGGATTGCGGTATCGGTTACACTCATCGGTCTGTCGGTGTTGTTGACGTCACTCGGGCTGTATTCCAAGATAGCAAGGGTGGCAGGTGCCGGCTCGCTCGTGCCGATAACCGGATTTGCAAACGCCGTCGCCTCCCCGGCGATAGAGTTCAAAACGGAGGGATGGCTGACCGGCATATCGGTGAAAATGTTCGGCATAGCAGGTCCTGTGGTGGTGCTGGGAGTGTTCTTCACCTCGTCGGTAGGGGTTTTTTATCATTTGGTGGTAAATGTTTTATAGTGAAGAGTGAAGAGTGAAGAGTTAAGGAAAACGCCTGCGGCGTCCTTTTATTATAATAGCAACAAACTAACTTATGCTTTTAGACAATATAAATCATCACCGACAGGTGATACCACAACTCTTCACTCTTCACTATTAACTCTTCACTAAATCCCCGTCTTGCTCAACCGAAAAAACAAAACCACCCTAAGAAAGAAAGGATAACACAAATGATAAGTTTTAAACACCCTCCCTCCATCGTTGCAACCTCCGCGGTGGGTGGAAAAAAGGAGGGGATGGGACCTTATGGCGAGCGCTTTGATAATATACATGAGGATGAAATGCTCGGCACAACCAGCTGGGAGTTAGCGGAGGCGCAATTTCAGCTGAGTGCTGTGGAGCATCTCTATAAAAAAACCGATCGACGAGCCGATATTCTGCTCGCCGGCGACCTACAAAGTCAATGTACCGCCTCCTCCATGACCGCACGGGAGCTGAAACTGCCGTTTGTAGGCATGTTCGGTGCTTGTTCCACCATAACCGAAACGCTCGCAAACGCCGCCTGCCTTGTTGACGGAGGGTTTTCAAAAAATGCTCTTTGCCTTACCTCCAGTCACTTTTGCAGTGCGGAGCGCCAGTTTAGGACACCTCTTGACTACGGCGCAAAACGCACCTCGACGGCACAGTGGACGGTCACCGCCGCCGCCGCCGCACTGGTGGCAGAGGCTGACACACCGCCCTATATCACCGGTGCAATGTTCGGCAGGGTGATTGACCTTGCGGTGAGCGACCCTGCCAACATGGGTGCGGCGATGGCGCCGGCGGCTCTCGATACACTGATGAGATACCTTAAAAACAGCAACACCAAGCCATATGATTATGACAGGATTTATACCGGTGATCTCGGTATGCACGGGAGTGACATGTTTTTACGGCTTGCGGAAAATGAGGGGCTAAACATAAATAACCACATCGACTGCGGCTGTGAGATATTTGATATAAAAAAGCAAGGTGTCGAGTGCGGTGGTTCCGGTTGCGGTTGCAGTGCCTCTATACTCGGCATGAAGATTATCCCCGACCTTTTAAACGGCGAGCGTGGCAGGGTATTGTTCATGGCGACCGGCGCTCTTTTAAGCCCTGTGACGGTGGGTCAGACCGAGACCATCCCCGGCATAGCGCACATGATTGAGCTAAACCGAAATTTAATTCTCAACCAACCTTAAAAACTATTGCCTTTTATACAAATATTTGGTAAAATAAAGACACAGCTTTTTTGAAAGGATGTTCATATATAATGAAAGCCAACATAAAAACCAAACTGCCCAAAGGTCAACAGGATAAAACAGTCTTTCTTTCGATAGGCATGATTGTCAAGAATGAGTCGCGTTATCTGCGACGTTGTTTGAGTGCCATGGTCGATCTGTTACAAAAAACGAACGGTGAGCTTATCATCGTGGACACCGGCTCCACCGATGATACGGTGGAAATAGCGAGGGAGTTCACCGACAAGGTCTATTTTTTTGAGTGGAACAATGATTTTTCCGCCGCGCGAAATGAGACACTTAAACATGCCGTCGGTGAGTGGTATATGTTTGTGGACGCCGACGAGATTTTTGAGAATACCGACGGTATTGTCGAGCTGGTCACCTCGCACCAACCCAAAAATATAAACCTCGGTGCCTATAACATTCACAACATCATCAAACGCGAGCGAAATGAGTATATCATCGCCACGCTTTTCCGTCTGCACCGAATGTATGACGGCATTAAGTTCGAGCACCCTATTCATGAGAATATCGAGATTCGTCCCGGCTCCATGGCTATCTATTTACAGGATGTGCGGTGTATGCACTACGGCTATTCCGACGAGTTAACCAAGGCGCAGGCAAGACGTAAAGAAAAGCGAAACACCGACCTGCTGGAAAGCTCGCTGGAGAAAGACCCCGACAATACCCACTATCTTTTGCACTATGTTCGTGAGTTTAATACCGACAATGCGGATTATGAGCGTCAACTTAAATATATCAACCATGGTGTTGAAGTATCGGTAGGTAACGACAACCACTACGCATTTCTCACCATCAGGATAAATTTTTACATAAAATACGGCAAGTATCATGAGGCGAAAAAGGCGTACCGCGAATTTATGGATACCCACGACGACATGGTATTCAGCGATATCGACTGTAGCTACTCCGTCGGTATGACAGCCTTTTATAACAATGAATACGAAACGGCGGTCGAGGTGCTCGACAAGTTTGTAAAGGCATACATCAAGTTTGATGAGAATGCGATAGCAACCCCCGATTTTGCCTACAACCCACAGGTTCGACTCTCCCCGCAGTACAAGCTGGAGGGAATTGTCACCCTCGCATACTGCCGATACAAGGTGGGCGACGATACCGACATCAAACGCTTGCCGGAACTGGTTGACCTGTCCGAAACACAGGTCATGAACGACAATGCGCCGGGTATTGCCGCATTCCTTAAATACTGTAATGAGGAAAAGGAGTATGCCCACATACCAAAACTCTATCGACAGGCGCTCAATAAACCGATACTTTTAGATTTCCTTGAAAAACGTATCAGCTCCATGACCAACAAACCTGATGAACGCTTGGATATGGCAAAGGCGTTTTCCGTCGAGTTTAGTGGGAGTGAGACACCGTTTGTCGAGATGCAGTTTGTACTGCTCGGCAAGAAAAACTATCGTATGCTGTTCAAAACCGAAATGTCAAAAAGGGTGACGATATCCCCCGACCTTTTGATGGTGATGATACAAAACGGCGCCGATTATACCGATATAAGCAACGAAATCCCGAACATTCTTGCCCTTGAAGCCTGCGCCGAGGTGACGGCAAAGCGGTATAGCGATTTTGACAGGGTCGTTTATGACTATATCCGTGCGAATTCTCGCCCTGATGACCTGCGCGGTCTGTATGTCTATTCATCACTGTGCAGTGTTGCCAATCGCACCCAGATGATGGAACCGCAGGAACTCCACTTTTTATTTGTGCAGTATTCCGAGGCACTTTTTGAGACGGTTAAACTGATGTACAACCCTGCCATGCTCCGACCGGAAAATCTGGAGATGTTGCCGACCAAATACCGTTTTGCGGTATGCATGAATGATATAAAAACCTCGTTGCGTGACAACAATTATATTGAGGCGGTGCGAGGGCTGAAAAAGGCGCTCAGACTTCAAAATGAGTTTGTGAGCGATATTGAATACTACATGCAGGACATTGTCCGGCAGGAGAAGGAGAGTGCTCTCACAGCGGAGGAGAAAAGCGAGTTTGAAACGCTCGCGCGCACCCTCATCGCCAAGGCGAGGGAGCTTGCCGCCGCCGGCATGAAGAATGAGGCAAACATGATAGTCAATCAACTCTCGGCAATCATGCCCGGTGACAAACGCATAAAAGCTCTAAAAGAGGAGCTACAGTAATAATGAAAGGACTAAAGATGAACGAGAAAATCTATGAGGGCAAATCCAAAATAATACTTACCGGTGAGGATGATAAAAGTGTAGTCATTCGCTATAAGGACACCGCTACCGCCTTTAACGGCGAGAAAAAGGCGGAACTCGAAGGCAAAGGTCTGCTCAACGCCGAAATAAGCGAGATAATTTTTGACCGCCTGGAAAAAGAGGGGATAAAAACCCACCGTATCCGCAGGATAAGCGACACCGACTTCCTTGTCAAAAAGGTGGAGGTCGTCATGGTGGAGGTGATAATTCGCAACGTCGCCGCCGGCAGTTTTTCCCGACGTTTTGGAACACCGGAGGGCACCGAGCTTAAAAATATCATCGTCGAGTTCAGCTTTAAGAGCGACGAGTACGGCGACCCGATGATTAACAACAGCCAGATAACAGCGATAGGGCTTGCCACCGAGGAGGAGCTGTCGCAGATGGCCACCGACGCGCTCAAGGTCAACGAGATTATGGGCGAAATGTTTTCAAAGGTGGGCATTCGTCTTGTCGATTTCAAGCTGGAGTTTGGTCGTTTTGACGGTGAAATACTGCTCTGTGATGAGATTTCCCCCGACTCCTGCCGTTTTTGGGATATAAAAACGGGCGAAAAGCTGGACAAAGACCGTTTTCGTCGTGATCTCGGTGATGTGCTGGAAGGTTATCGCGACGTGCTCAATCGCCTCGGATAGTGGAGGATAAACAATACTTTCGCCAAAAGGCGAGGGGCGTCTTGTTGGACGGTGCCTATCGCCTTTGGGCGGATGATGTTATATTTTCACACACTACACCGCTGTTATCCTCGGCGAGGTGCGTGATGTGCTACGCCTCAAATGAGCGTGAGCCCTCGAGTTTGCCTTTGATAGATTATCTTTTAAAAAAAGGAGTGCGTGTGGCACTGCCGAGATGTGACGGGGAGCAAAACGGCATCATGTCGGCGCATGAGATAACCTCGTCAAAGGAGCTGTCACCCGGCGCCTTTGGCATATCGGAGCCGCCGTCGACAAACCCCGTTGTATTGAAAGAGGATGTGGATGTTATAATAATGCCCTGTGTCGCGACCGATCGCCACGGTGTGCGCCTCGGTCACGGCATGGGCTATTATGACAGATTTTTGTTTGGTGCCGTCTGTAAAACAATATGCCTATGTTATGAGCGACTTGTGTTCGAGAGCCTGCCGAGCGACACTCACGATATAAAGCCGAACTGCATTATAACCGAGAAAGGGGTGAGATGGCAAACCGATATCGCAAACTCGCGATAAATACAATACTGCTTGCGATAAGTACCTTTAGCTCCAAGCTACTGGTTTTTTTGTTGTTGCCACTTTATACCTATGTGCTCTCGCCGGAGTCGTTCGGTCGCGCCGATATGCTGTTGCAGACGGCAAATCTTTTGTTGCCGGTCGTGTCGGTCGGTATAATGCACGCGGTGGTGAGGTTTGGGCTGGATAAGGGATATTCGCGCCAAACCGTCTTTACCACGGCGGCGGTGGTGCTCGCCATCGGTCTTGCCGTCTTTGCCTGCACCGTGCCGCTGTTTTCATTTCTCGACCATGTCGGGAGCTACGCGCCGCTGCTTTTGCTCTTTCTCATCACTGCGCTGACGCGCTCTCTTTTCTCCCAGTTTGTGAGGACACAGCACTACATCCGCCTTTACGCCCTTGACGGGCTGTTATCCACCGTCTATACCATCATCTTTAACATCATCTTTTTGGTATGGTTGCAACTCGATGTTGTGGGGTATCTGCTCGCAATCATCGTCGCAGACACACTGTCCTGCCTGTTTTTGTTCACGGTGGCAGGGCTTGGGAGGTTTTTTCGCCTTAAGAGTATGAAAAAACCGGTGACGCGCGCGATGTTGCTCTATGCACTGCCGCTCATACCGACCCAGATGTTCTGGTGGATAACCAACGTGTCGGACCGCTTTTTCATCACCTATATGATAGGTGAGGCAGAGAACGGGTTGTATGCAACAGCGTACAGGATACCATCCATCGTCAGCATCGCTTCTACCATCTTTATTGAGGCATGGCAACTCTCGTCGGTCAGTGAAGAAAATCCGATAAAGCGTCAAAAATTCTTTTCCGATATATTTCTCGCCTTGCAGGGCATCTGTTTTGTGGCGGCAGGGTTTTTAATAATCAGCTGTCGATTGATCATGTCCATAATTGTCAACGAGCGGTATTTTCTCGCATGGCAGTATATCCCGACCCTTATTATGGCGACCATCTTCTCCTGCTTTGTGTCGTTCCTCGGCAGTGTCTATATGGTCAAAAAACGCAGTATCGTGACCTTTATCACCATGATGATGGGTGCGCTCGCGAACCTTGTGCTCAACTTCCTGTTGATACCGATACTCGGGGTCTCCGGCGCGGCACTCGCGACGGTCATCAGCTACCTTTTGGTCTTTATAATCCGTGCCGTCAACAGTCGAAAATATATAAAAATCAACTTCAATGTTTTTAAAATAATTATCAACATTCTGCTTTTATCCGGCATGTGTGTCGTGATGATCTTTGAGGTGGACTATTACTATGTGATATGCAGTATGATACTGGTGGCGGTGATTGCGCTCAACATTGGCGCGCTCCTTGAAACCGCGATGAAGATGTTGCACCGAGGAAATAACAGTTAAAATGAACAACGAGATTTCAGTTAAAAAATTAACAGCGACTGCGATGCTCCCTTTTTATGCCACACACGGCTCGGCGGCGGCGGATATCTGCGCCGACTGCCCGAATGGCATCGCACTGCAACCGAATACGCCGACACTCATATCCACCGGTTTATCGCTCGCGATACCGTGCGGTTTTGTTGGGCTTTTATTCGTTCGCAGTGGGCTGTCACTCAAAGGTATCAGCCTATCAAACGGGGTGGGGGTCATCGACAGCGATTATCGAGGGGAACTTAAGGTCGTGGTGACAAACAACTCGGGCGAAACGTTTTTTATAGAACACGCTATGCGGATAGCACAGTTGATGATAATGCCACTCACTCAATTTGCCTTTGTAAATAGCGATGTATTGGATGAGACAAAAAGAGGTGTCGGCGGCTTTGGCTCGACAGGGACGGTATAGGGATGGATGTGACAATAATAGGCGCAGGGCTCGCCGGCACACAGGCGGCGCTGTATCTTGCGAAAAATGGGGTAAGGGTAACCCTATGGGAGCAAAAACCACACACAAAGTCACCGGCGCACAGTAGTGACAAGCCGGCGGAACTGGTCTGCTCCAACTCGCTCGGTGCAAAGCGGACAGGCTCCGCCTCCGGACTTTTAAAGGAGGAGGCTAAGATACTCGGCGATGCGATTTTTGAGATAGCAAAGCGGTGCGAAGTGCCTGCCGGCGGTGCGCTTGCGGTGGAGCGAGAGCGTTTTTCAACCGAGGTTGCAAACGCCATAGCCGCCGAGCCGATGATAACGCTCAAAACCGGTGTTGTGGACAGCATACCGGACGGCCTCTGCCTTATTGCGACCGGTCCCATGACCGAGCCACCCTTTGCAAATGTTTTGAGTGAACTTGTCGGCGGATTTTTATCCTATCACGATGCCGCCGCGCCGATTGTGAGCGCCGACAGCCTTATAAATGAGCACTGCTTTGCCGCCTCACGCTACGGCAGGGGAGGGGACGACTATATCAACTGCCCGATGGATAAGGAGCAGTACTATACCTTTACAGATGCTTTGCTCACCGCCGAGCGTGCACCGCTACACGATTTTGATCGGGTGTATGAGGGGTGTATGCCGGTGGAGATACTTGCCACGCGTGGGGTGGACAGCCTGCGCTTCGGTCCGCTCAAGCCGGTCGGCCTGTGCGACCCTGTGACCGGTAGACGACCTTTTGCAAACCTGCAACTTCGCAAGGAGGATAACGACGGGCGGCTTTTAAATCTGGTCGGTTTTCAAACAAATCTTAAATTTCCCGAGCAAAAGCGCGTTTTCGGCATGATACCGGCGCTGGCAAACGCGGAATATATTCGATACGGCGTCATGCACCGCAACAGCTTTATCGACAGCCCCAAGGTTTTAAACCCCGATCTTTCACTCAAAAATCACCCGGATATCTTTGTAGCCGGCGGTTTGACAGGATTTGAGGGGTACAGTGAGAGCATAACATGCGGTCTGCTCGCGGCACGTTTTATTTTATCGAGACTCAAAGGAACGACACCCAAAATGCCCCCTGCGAGCACCATGTGCGGTGGGCTTATGCGATATATTTTGAGTGAAAACAAGGATTTCCAACCGCAAGGCGCGGCGATGGGGCTTATCCCACCCCTCGACTACCGTGAGAGGGATAAGAAAAAACGATATGAGCTGCTCGCCGAGAGGGCGCTATGCGAGATGAATATTTATAAAGGGACGGTATGAAGTTGACAAACGGCGCAAAACGCCTCAATATCTTTGTATACTTCGACAAGGACGGCATTGTGGACGAATATGTCGTATTCCTTGTGCGCGAGATGAGGAGATACTGCACCGAGCAACACCTCGTGGTCAACGGTTTTTTGCTCCCGAAAGAGGAGGAAAAGCTCGCCCCCTTTTGTGATAAGATACTAAAACGGGAGAATGTGGGGTATGATATCACCGCCTACAAGACCGGCTTCCTGTCGGTGGAAAACCCTTTACAGTACGATGAGATTTTGTTTTTTAATCAAAGCATCTTCGGACCGCTCTTTTCACCCGATAAAATGTTTGAGGAGATGGCAGGGCGAGACGTCGACTTTTGGGGGTTGACACGTCACAAAGGCTCACGCGCGTCCACCTGGGATAACGAGCCGTTCCCACCGCATCTGCAAAGTTTTTTCTTTGCCGTTCGCCGAGATATGTTTTGTGATGAACGATTTTGCGAGTATTGGCAAAACCTTGCCGACATCGACGATTATTGGAGCGCGGTCGGCAACCATGAGGTGAAGTTCACCGAGCGTTTTTCCTCCCTCGGCTATAGATGGGAGAGCTATATCGACACCTCACGGTATGAGGATATCAACGACTATCATCTGATGGGTATGCCGGAACTTGCATTCTCAATGGGTTGCCCGTTTGTAAAGCGCAAGAGCTTTATGGAAAACCCTATCGATTATTCGTCGGTCGTGCAGGGGTGCGCCGCCACCGAGATTTACCGCTTTATTAAAGAAAAAACCGATTATCCTTTCCGATATATAGCGGACAATATCCTGCGCACCGTCGATATAAACACCATAACCTCGGCCATGTCACCGGTGTTTGACAGTGAAAAAACGGCGCAAACAAAACATAGCGTCGCGGTGGTTGTCTATCTTAAAAATGACCAATGTCTTGATTTTTTAGCGGACAAGATTGCGCAGTACAGTGAAAGCCATGACGTGTATTGCCTCACAAACATCGATGTCTCACCACGCGGTGCGAGTGTCATAAAAATTGAGGGTGGCGGTCTTGACTATCTGATGAACGAGTTTTATGACAGACTTTGCGACTATGACTATCTTTTATATCTCAATAACGACATACCGCCGCTACTGCGCGAATTTGTCGATGCGAGCACCCTTTTCACCGCCGTCGACTGCCTTTCACCGCAGGGGTGCGCCGAAATATTGAACGATAACCCCGAGTATGGTCTGCTGATTTCACCGATAGGCTATCATCAGGAGTGCTTTTCGACAGGGACAAATTGGCATCAGGTCGCCGACCGCCTTGAAGAATGTTTAAAAGAACAGGGCGTTTTATCGCCGCTTTCAACGGGCAGACACTCCCTTGCCGTGCGTGGTAATCTCTTTTTTGCGAGAACAGCATCGCTAATCAAGGGCTTTAGGTTTTTAGCCGATAACACCGATGATATGTTCCCGTCTGCGGAGTTTGTCCTGCCGATTTTGACACAGTCAAGGGGGTATCTCACCGGTTTTGCCTGCACAAAAAAACACGCATTTAATCAGATGTGCTATAAAGACAGGTTGATAGAAATTTTCTCCTCGTCGTTAAATTCGACCAAACACAAAACTCACCACGCCACCAACCATCGTATGAACGCGATCTTAGACTTTTATTATGAACGCCGTTTTCAGATGACCCTACAACAGGCATATAACGGCAACCTGAAGTTCAAGGACAAGCTGTTTATCGTCGCCCAACTGTTCCTTAAACCGGACACCTTTAAAAAGCTCCGCCGAGGTAAGACGGAGCCACAACCGACAGACGAACTTGATTAGTGGAGCATATATTATGTTAATTGATTTTCACACCCACATATTCCCCGACAATATCGCCGAGCGCGCAGTGTCGGGTCTAGCCTCAAAACTCCCCGAGGGTAGAGCGCCGGAGACGGACGGAACTTTAAATGGGCTGATAGAGAACATGGACAGGTGCGGTGTCGACCGTTCACTGATTGTCCCAATAGCGACAAAGCCGACCCAGACCGAGAGCCTCAACCGATGGGCGGCGGATATTAAAAGCGAGCGCATAATCGCCTTTGGCAGTATCAATCCCCACACCGATGACTATAAGAGGGACATCGACCTTGTGGTATCGCTCGGGTTAAAAGGGATAAAACTCCATCCGGAATATCAGGATTTCCTCGTCGACGCACCGGAAATGCTCAAAATATATGACTACGCCTTTGATAATGGTCTCGTTATCATACAACACGCAGGGGAGGATATCGCATACACAGCGCCTTTTCGCGGCACACCGACCATGTTCAAAAGTGTCATGAAACAGCTCGGCGGTGGCGTTATGGTAGCGGCGCACCTCGGTGGTCTTTTAATGTGGGAGGAGGTGCGCGAGGTGCTCTGTGGAACCGATATTTATTTTGACTGCTCTCAAAGCCTTGAATACATGCCAAACGAGCAGTTCACAGACATCGTCAACGCCCACGGTGCCGATAAAATACTTTTTGCCAGCGACAGCCCGTGGGGTAGCCCGTTATTTATGAAAAATGCGGTGTCAAAAAGTGGACTCTCAAAGGAGCAACAGGAGCAGATTTTTTATATAAATGCGGTTAGGATACTTAATCTATAACTTTTTTTCAAGAGCTTTTTTAAATCGGAAGCTAAACAGTGTTGCGGTGAAACATGCGGCGAGGATATCTGCTACCGGCTCTGCGGCAAACACACCGAAAACCTTGTCGTCAAAAAAGTTAGGCAGGATGAAAATCAGCGGTATCAACAGGAAGATTTTTCGCACCGAGGCGGCGAGCGCCGACTCCTTGGCACGACCGAGGGCGACAAAGGTCATCTGGCAGGAAAGTTGAACACCAAAGATGAACATGCCGGACATATATATTCTTATGTAGTTGGCGCTATACTGTATCAGCTCGGCGTCGCCGGTAAAAATCATGGCGAATATCTGTGGGAAGGACATCATTACAGCCCAGACGGTGATCGCAAAAACACTGCTACAGAGCAATAAAGCCTTGAATACACTGCGCACACGGTCGGTATTCCCGGCACCGAGGTTATATCCGGTTATCGGTTGCGCACCCTGCGCGATACCTTGCAACGGGAGCAATACCAGTTGCATTGCGGAGGAGCAGATGGTCATGGTGCCGACCGCTATGTCACCGCCGTATCGCAGCAGTGAGGAGTTAAAGCTGATGATGGTGACACTCTCGGTTATCTGCATAACAAAGGGAGAAAAGCCGAGCGCCACGCAAGGTAATATTATCTTAGGGTTAAGGCGCATATATTTCCACTTTATTTTGAGATTAGAATTTTTACTTAAGAGGAAATAGACGATAAACAGAGCGGAGACACCCTGTGATATAACGGTCGCAAGCGCCGCACCGCTGACACCCATATTAAATCCGAAGATAAAGATAGGGTCAAGGATAATGTTGAGTATTGCGCCGATAACCACCGATGCCATGCTGACCTTAGTGAATCCTTGCGCGGTGATAAATGGGTTTAAACCGAGTGCAAGCTGTACAAATATTGTGCCGAGTGAATAGATGCTAAGGTAGCCGGTGGCAAACTCGATGGTCTCACTGCTCGCACCGAACAACAACAACAGCTCATTTCCGAATATGACAAGGATGACGGTAAGTAGCAACGAAACACTTATCAGTCCGGCAAAGCAGTTTCCGAGGATTTTTTCAGCCGACTTTTTATCCCCCGAGCCGAGGAAAATAGAGGCGCGCGGTGCCCCACCAAACCCAAAGAGGGAGGCAAACGCCGACACCGTCATAATTATAGGCAGGCAGACCCCGAGGCCGGTGAGTGCCAACGCCCCGACGTCCTCTATACGCCCGATGTACATGCGATCCACTAAATTGTAGAGCATATTTATAAGTTGCGCGGTGACGGTCGGTATAGCCATCCTAAAGAGCAGGCGACCCACCGGCTCGGTAGCGAGAAAACTGTTATCTTTTTGCAAAATAAAAATCCTTTAAATATAAATGTGTAACATTGTCTATTATATAGGTTTTCACACGAAATGTAAAGGTATATCAAAATATAAGGGGAAATACAACATGAATATCATCGAAATACTGGCTAAGGAGTTTAATTTAAAGTCCGACATTGTGGCGGCAACGCTCGCGCTGATAGACGAGGGGAACACCATCCCCTTTATCGCGCGATATCGTAAAGAGGTCACCGGCTCGATGGATGACCAGATACTGCGCGAACTCAACGAACGTCTATGCTATCTTAGAGGGTTGGAGGTGCGCAAACAGGAGGTCACAAAGTCCATCACCGAACAGGGCAAGATGACCGACGAGATTGCAGGCGAGCTATCAAAGGCGATGACCCTCGCCGAGGTGGAGGACATCTATCGCCCCTACAAACAAAAACGCAAAACCCGTGCGAGCGTCGCAAAGTCAAGGGGGTTGGAGCCGCTTGCCCTGCGGATTTTGGAGCAAAACACCGGCGATGACCCGATTGTGTTGGCACAGGAGTTTGTCGATGAGGAAAAGGAGGTGCCAAACGCCGACGCCGCCCTCGCAGGTGCGCGCGATATCCTTGCCGAGAACTTTTCCGACGATGCGGAGCTTCGCCGCCGTCTGCGTGGTTTTTATCGGAGTAACGCAATGCTCAAAAGCGTCGCCACCAAAGAGGAGGACAGCGTCTACAGCACCTATTACGACTACTCCGAGCCGGTCAAAAAGACGGTGGGGCACCGCGTCCTTGCCATCAATCGCGGTGAAAAAGAGGGCTTTTTGCGTATATCTGTCGAACTGCCATCGGAGCAGGCGATTGCAATCATAAAGGATATATTTGTCAAAAGGCGCCACTGCCCTTGCACCGAGCAGGTCGAGGCGGCGGCGCAGGACGGCTATGCCCGACTTATCCACCCCTCGATAGAGCGTGAAATAAGGGCGGAGCTGACCGACTCGGCATCGGAGGGGGCTATCAAGGTATTTGGGCAAAATTTGCTCGGTCTTTTGTTGCAACCGCCGATAAAAGGGCGCGTCGCGATGGGGCTGGACCCCGGCTATCGCATGGGTTGCAAGGTCGCGGTGGTGGACGAGACCGGTCTCGTGCTGGGCACCGCTGTTGTCTATCCTGTCGAGCAGTTCGGCAGGGTGGCGGCGGCAAAATCCACCATAAAATCACTGATAAAAAAACATCATGTAAAGGTCATAGCCATCGGCAACGGCACCGCAGGGCGAGAGACCGAGATGTTCACCGCAGAACTACTCAAAGAGTTGTCACAAGAGGGGATAAATCCGGAATATATGGTGGTGAACGAGGCAGGGGCGAGCGTCTACTCCGCCTCCAAGCTTGCCGCCGAGGAGTTCCCCGAGTTTGATGTGAACCTGCGCAGTGCGGTATCCATTGCACGCCGTCTGCAAGACCCACTTGCCGAGCTGGTCAAGATAGACCCCAAAGCGGTCGGCGTCGGGCAGTATCAACACGACATGCCGCCGGCAAAGCTTGCCGCCGAGCTGGACGGGGTGGTGGAGTACTGTGTTAACACGGTCGGGGTAGAGCTAAACACCGCCTCCGCGCCACTTTTAATGCGCGTCGCAGGTCTCGGGTCTGCCACCGCAAAAAATATAGTCGCATTTCGTGAGAAAGAGGGGGCGTTTAAATCGCGCAAACAACTCCTCAAAATCCCAAAGCTCGGACCTAAAGCCTATCAGCAGTGCGCCGGATTTTTGCGCTTGACCGTCGGGGTCAATCCGCTGGATGCCACCGCCGTCCACCCGGAAAGTTATGCCGCGGCCGAGGAGCTTTTATCGCTGTGTGGCTACAAAAACGACGATATCGGCACCGATAAAATATCCGATATTGAGAGCAAAATATCGGAGCTGGGCGCACAAAAAATAGCCGACCTATTAAACATAGGTCGACCGACATTGACCGACATGGTCAGTGAATTGTTGCGCCCCGGTCGCGACCTGCGCGACACACTTCCAAAACCGCTACTTCGCACCGATGTGCTCGGCATAGATGACCTGATTGACGGCATGGAACTTATCGGCACGGTGCGCAACGTGGTGGATTTCGGTGCGTTTGTGGATATCGGCGTGCATCAGGACGGTCTGGTGCATATCAGCCGCATCACCAACCGATACATAAAACACCCGAGCGAGGTTTTGTCGGTCGGCGATGTGGTGACGGTGTGGGTTTTGGGCGTGGATAAGAAAAAAGGACGGATATCGCTTAGTATGAGAAAGGATTAGAATATTACCCCACCGACCAGTCCTCGCAGTTCCATACCTGCCCTACAATGTCGCTGTAAAACTCCGGCTCGTGGCATATGAGCAGGACGGCGCCTTTATATTCCTTTAGTGCGCGTTTTAGCTCCTCCTTGGCATCGACGTCGAGGTGGTTGGTCGGCTCGTCCAACAAGAGTAGGTTGCTCTCGCTGTTTATCAGCTTGCAAAGCCGTACTTTCGCCTGTTCACCGCCGCTTAGCACCTTTAACATGCTCTCGATATGTTTTGTGGTCAGACCGCATTTTGCAAGGGCGGCGCGCACCTCACGCTGGTCAAGGGCAGGGAATTCGCGCCATATTTCGTCGATGCAGGTGGTGGAGTCGGTGTATTTTCTCTCCTGTTCAAAATAGCCGATATATAGATAGTCTCCGAGCTCACTTTTGCCGGATATCGGTGGGATTTCACCAATTATACTTTTGAGTAGGGTGGTTTTGCCGATGCCGTTTGCGCCGATAAGTGCCACCTTGTGACCGCGTTCCAGTTCGATATTGAGCGGTTTTGTGAGAGCTCGGTCGTACCCTATCACCAGATCGCTGGTTTTAAAGACAAACTTTGCGGCGGTGCGTGCCTCCTTAAAACGAAACTCCGGCTTTGGTCTCTCCCGTGCAAGCTCGATGACATCCATTTTATCCAACTTTTTTTGGCGTGACATCGCCATGTTTCGGGTGGAGACTCTCGCCTTGTTGCGCGCCACAAAGTCCTTAAGCTCCTCAATCTCCTGTTGTTGACGTTTGTATGCCGATTCAAGACGGCTTTTTTTCGCCTCATACAGCTCGCAAAACCTGTCATAATCACCGACATAACGTGTTAGCTCGGCATTTTCAACGTGATAAATCAGGTTGATGACGCTGTTTAAAAACGGTATGTCGTGGGATATGAGGATAAAAGCGTTTTCGTACTCTATCAGATAGCGTTTAAGCCATTCTATATGATTTTCATCGAGGTAGTTGGTCGGCTCGTCCAGTAGCAGTATGTCCGGTTTTTCCAGTAGCAATTTTGCAAGCAAAACCTTGGTGCGCTGACCGCCCGACAGCTCGCTCACATCGCGCTCAAACCCGAGCTCATCGATGCCGAGTGCGCGCCCGACCTCCTCCACCTTGACGTCCAAAATATAAAAGTCGTGGGCGGTCAAAAGGTCCTGTATCTCGCCCAGCTCCTCCATCAACGCTTCCAGCTCGTCCGGGTTTGCCTCACCCATCGCCTCACATATCTCGGTCATGCGCTGCTCCAAGGAGTACAACGATGAAAAGGCGCCACCCAGCACCTCACGCACCGTCTGCCCTTTGGAGAGCGCGGTGTGTTGGTCGAGATATCCCACCTTGACGTTTTTGCTCCACTCGATAGTACCCTCGTCCGGCATGAGTGAGCCGGTGATGATGTTCATGAAGGTGGATTTCCCCTCACCGTTCGCACCTACAAAACCGACATGCTCCCCTGCCAAAAGGCGAAAGGATACATCCTTTAATATAGCACGGTCGCCGAAACCGTGGTTAAGGTTTTTGACCTCTAATATGCTCATAGACACCTTTCAAATGCATTAAAACACCAACAAATATACCACAAAAATATAAAAATGTCAAACAAACGATTGACAACGAGGAGATTATGGTGTAATATAGATATATCAAATAAATTTGATTTGAGGAGAGTTAGATGTTAAAAGAACTACCTGCCGACAACGAGGTTATCGCAAAGATATTTAAAGGTCTGTGCGATCCGACGCGTGTGTCGATAATAAAACTGCTTATAAACGGTGAGCAGTGCAACTGCAATCTGTCCGACAAACTTGATATAGCGCAGTCCAAACTGTCCTATCACATGAAGATTTTGTGTGAGAGCGGGATTATTGAGTGTCGCCACGCCGGCAAATGGTCACATTATCGCATCAGTCCGAACGGCTCTGTGTATGCACTGAATTTATTAAAGCGGTTGACCGATGTGGAAGAAGATAATTTAATGATGGAGGCATAGTAATATGAGCACTAAAGCGGACATGCCCACCACCCCACCGAGCTTGAACTGTGACGGCAAACCAAAGGTCGCGTTTGTATGCAACCACAATTCCTGCCGTTCTCAAATGGCCCAGGCGCTTGGCAAACACCTTGCCGCCGATGTATTCGACAGCTATAGCGCAGGGACTATTATTAAGGATAGGATAAACCCCGATGCGGTGCGGCTTATAAAAGAGTTGTACGACATCGACATGGAGAAAACGCAGTACAACAAAAAAATTGAGGATATCCCACAGCCGGACGTGGTTATATTTATGGGGTGCAACGTGAGTTGCCCTTATCTTAAGGCGGATTATTTTGAAAATTGGGGTCTCGACGATCCCTCCGGCACCGATGATGAGACGTTTAAAGGTATCATAGCCGAAATCGAGCGGCATGTTGTGAGACTAAGGGAGTTGTTGAAATAAAAAGAGGGTGGACGACATTTATCGCCCACCCTCTTCTTTCATAAAAACACTACTTAATAATGGTCCACTTGCCACAGATAGGCAGTTCGCTCATGCGGTATTTCCTTGCGTTGACTATGCCCATAATTCTGAAAATTAACAGAACAAAGGTCAGTATACCATAGACAAACCAGCCGAGGAACGGTATTATCAGCAACAATGTGCAGATGAGATACAGCACATCAAGGCATACACCCTGATTGGCGTGATAGCGCACAAAATCCGACTTGCCGTTAGCTACGAGAGCTAAGACGGTGAACAGCGGCGACAGGTAGCACAGTGCGGCGAGACCGTTGTTGTCCATAGCGTCCTGTGTGACCGGTTGCATCGGCTGTTGATAATAGCCGGGCTGTTGGTACTGCGGTTGCCCAGGCTGTTGATAGTAGCCCTGATTGGGTTGAGCACCCGGCTGCACCGGTGGCACATAGCCCTGCTGCGGTGCGGTATAACCTTGTGCAGGTTGACCGGTTGGTGGCATGTTGCCCTGCGGTTGAGTGTAGTTTTGGTTTTGATCCATGATACCCCTTCCTTTCTAAAAAAGCTCTCTTAAAATAATATTTTTAACATCTTACAATTATTCTATCAAAAAATAAAATAAAATCAAGGGTTTTTTGAAAGTTTTTGTAGAAAATTGAGAAAATTTATTTTATCGGATTTTTTAACACCCAACGACCACGACCGTCCTTGATGAAAAGATCGGGGTTATAAAAGCCGTCCACTATGCTGTAAAATTCTGCCTCGGTATAGCCGCAAAATTCGCAGAAATCGCGCACACACAGCGGGTCAAGGTTGCCGTCACGCTTGTTTATCAGCTCCACAGCCTCCTCACGGGTCATCATGCCGTAGCGGATGGTGCGTGAGGTGTAGTCCGTTGCCGCCGCATGACCGAATTTCGGATATTTCATCCAGGAGTGTACAAGATATGCACGGCTGTCAATCTGGTCGAACATCTCAACATGGTGCTGTCTGTCCCACTCGTGGGTAAGGTCGTGGAAACCTCTGCTCTTGGCAAGGTTGTAGTTCCGATAGCTGTCCCATGGTAGGAAGTAGGATAGATAGAACGGGTCAAGGCGATCCAGTTCCTCGGCAGTAGGTGCGATGGTCAGGCTCAAATCTTTTTCACTCACGCCGTCGCCGATAAGCTCGCTTGTGTCAATGCCGATAGCAACACCGTTGTTTATTTGATCTTTTGCGGAGTAGGTCTCTTTATCCGCTGCGCCACCGTACTCATAGCTGACATTCTCACCATAGCAGAGCATCGGCACGTTGAATTTAAGCGCCATGTGCAGTGGGAATGTGTAGATAAGACGGTCGACATACCATGTTGGCTTGCCGTATTTTTCAAAGAATTTACGCATCAAAATCTTCTGTATCTTGATGTTGGGCTTGCAGCTTATCAGTGTGCAACCGAACTCCTCGCTGAGGTTTTGCAGGTTGTGGATACCGGCATCGGTCATCGGGAAGTTATCCTCGACGGTGAAAAGTATCGGGTTCATGCCCATTACTTCCTTGAGCATGTAGACCTGAAAATGGCTGTCCTTTCCGCCCGAGACGGCGATGGCGCAGTCGTATCCACCCGGTCCGTTGCATCCGCGGTATTTGTCGCACAGAGCCTTTAGCTCTTTCATACGTGCATCCCAGTCGACGTTCTTGCGGTTGTCGTAGTGGTTGCAAGCGGAGCAAACCCCGCCCGCGTCAAAGGTTATGCCGGGTCTTGTGTCCGACATGGTGCATTTTGTGCAGTATTTCATAATTTTCCCCTTTCATTTTTAAATGTATATTCACACCGATATGGTGTACTACCCGTTTTGTATCAACCTTTCGGTCGCTTTGATAACATTGTCACGCTCGCCGAATGCCGTCAACCGAAAATATCCCTCGCCGGCGGAGCCAAAGCCGCTGCCGGGAGTGCCGACGATGTTATACTCACTCAAAAGTTTGTCAAAATATTCCCATGAGCTCATGCCCTTAGGGCACTTTAACCAGATATAGGGTGAATTTTCACCGCCGGTATATTCTATGTTAAGTTTGTCAAGTGCGGCGGTGATAATCTTAGCATTCTCAAGATAGTAGGCGATATTCTCCCTTGTTTGCGCCTGCCCCTCGTCGGTGAAAACTGCCTCGGCGCCGCGCTGGACTATATAGGGCACGCCGTTAAATTTGGTGGTTTGGCGACGCAACCAAAGTTTATTCAGCGACACATTATCTATCACAAGCTCGTTCGGCACCACGGTATATCCGCATCGTGTGCCGGTAAAGCCGGCGGTCTTGGACAGCGAGCAAAATTCAATTGCACACCGCAGTGCACCCTCAATCTCATAGATGGAGGTGGGCAGGGTGTCGTCGGTGATAAATGCCTCATACGCCGCGTCGAACAGTATGACTGCGCCGACCTTCAGTGCATAGTCTACCCATATTTTCAACTGTTCCTTATTATAGACTGCGCCGGTCGGGTTGTTGGGGGAGCAGAGATAAATTATGTCGGTATTGAGATTTTCGTTTGGCATTGGCAGGAAATTATTTTGCTCATTGCCGTCCAAAAATGTTATTTCGCGCCCGTCCATAATATTTGTGTCGACATAGACAGGATAGACCGGATTAGGTATGCTGACATGATTGTCCTTATCAAATATGTCGAGGATGTTGCCGAGGTCGCTCTTGGAGCCGTCGCTGATGAACACCTCGTCCAATAAAAGCTCCACCCCTTTTTTTGTGTAGTAATCCACAACGGCACTGCGCAAAAATCCGTATCCTTGCTCATCACCATAACCCTTAAAAGTCCCCTTTTGCCCCATCTCGGCAACCGCATTTTGCATCGCATCAATAACACAGGGTGCAAGCGGAAGTGTAACGTCACCGATGCCAAGGCGAATTATTTCACTTTCGGGATTTGCCGCCTTGTACTCGTTCACCTTTCTTGCGATGTCGGAGAAAAGGTAGCTCGGTTTAAGATTATCGTAGTTTTTGTTAGTTTTCATTATTATGACCATTCCTTTTTGACGTTTTTTTCGGTTTCGCCACATGGTGGCGAAATTTTAGCGTTTTCCGCTGAAAAGAAACAAAATTCGGAAGTTTGATAATCCATTTTCAAACTTAATTGTCCTTGTGTAGAGAATTCTTTATCAGCCCGACAAACATCGGATGTGGTTTGTTCGGTCGACTCTTAAACTCGGGGTGAAATTGTGCCGCCACAAAGTATCGATGTGATTTTATCTCTATCGCCTCGACCAAAGTCCCGTCCGGCGATAGCCCCGAGATGGTTAGCCCCTTTTCGGTCAGCGTATCTCGATAACTGTTGTTAAACTCATAGCGGTGGCGGTGACGCTCCTCTATCGTTTCCTTATTATAAAGGGTGTGTAGGGTAGTGCCGATAGTCAACGAACAGGGGAACGAGCCGAGCCGCATGGTGCCGCCCTTGTCGGTGATATTCTGCTGTTCTTCCATGATGTGTATTACAGGGTGAGGGCTGTTTTCATCAAACTCGGCGGAGTGCGCACCGGTGAGACTGCATACATTCCGTGCAAACTCTATAACCGCGATCTGCATACCGAGGCAGATGCCCAAAAACGGTATATTATTCTCGCGTGCAAATCGACAGGCGGCAATCTTGCCCTCTATGCCTCTATCGCCAAAGCCGCCCGGCACCAGTATCCCATCGACACCGACAAACACCTTTGCGGAATTTTCATCGTTTACCGTCTCGCTGTCTATCCATCGTATATCTACCGTCGCGCCCTCACCATAGCCGGCGTGTTGCAACGCCTCCATAACCGAGAGATATGCATCGTGCAACTGCACATATTTGCCGACAATGGCGATGGTCACCTGTTTTGTAGGGTTATCTATCTGACCGAGCATCTTGTTCCACTCGACGAGGTCGCAATCCTGCGTCGATAGTTGCAATTCACGGCAAACGACACTGTCCAACCCTTGACGATGGAGCATAATCGGTGCCTCATACAGGCAGGGTACGGTGAGGTTTTCAATAACGCAGTCCGGCTTGACGTTGCAGAACATGGAGATTTTTTCGAGGATACCTTTTGCGATAGGCTCATCTGCACGTGTTATGATGATGTGGGGGGATATGCCGATGGAGCGCAATTCCTTGACCGAGTGTTGTGTCGGTTTGGATTTGTGTTCACCGCTACCCTTTAGATAGGGCACAAGTGTCACATGGATAAAAAGGCAGTTGCCGACACCCACCTCCAACGAAATTTGACGAATAGCCTCCAAAAAAGGCTGGCACTCGATATCGCCGGTCGTGCCACCTATTTCGGTAATTAAGACATCGGCATCACTTGTCTTTGCACCATCATAGATAAAACCTTTTATTTCGTTGGTTATGTGCGGTATAACCTGCACCGTCTCACCGAGGTATCCGCCCTGTCGCTCCCTGGTGAGAACCCGATGGTAGACCATTCCGGAGGTAAGATTAGAAAGCCGTGATAGATTTTCATCTATAAAGCGCTCATAATGCCCGAGGTCAAGATCCGTCTCGGCGCCGTCGTCGGTGACATACACTTCACCGTGTTGATAGGGGCTCATGGTGCCGGGGTCGACGTTCATATATGGGTCCAGCTTTTGCGCCGCCACCTTCAGACCACGCTGTTTTAACAGCCGCCCGAGGCTCGCCGCCGTGATCCCCTTGCCGAGACCGGAGACGACACCGCCCGTTACAAAAATATATTTAGTCATCTATACCTCAACGACCCCCTCAAAAACTTTTTTGCAATCGCCGGTCATGAACACCGTCTCGTCGGTGTAATGAATAACTAATTCACCGCCGAGCAGTTCCACCGTCACATCGGTATTGCGCTCACAAAGCCCCAGTTTTACCGCCGCTGATACGACAGCACAAGCACCCGTTCCGCAGGCGAGTGTCTCACCGCTGCCACGCTCCCAGACGCGCATTTTAATCCGGTTTTCCGAGACTACCTCCGCAAACTCGACATTGACCTTTTCCGGAAAGAGTGGGTGATTTTCGATAGCAACACCCGGTGTCTCTATATCGAGGATATCGAGCGGCACATCACCCCAGTCAAAGATGACCGCGTGTGGATTGCCCATGGAAACGCAGGTTGCCTTATATGTTCTGTCGTCGAGAGCTATCTCGGTGTTTATCGCCTCATCACCCGATACCTTGACCGGGATGTTTTTCGGGTCAAACTCCGCCGCGCCCATATCAACCTTGACGGTGAAAACCTTGCCGTTTTGAGTGTTAAGGCTAAGCGTCTTTATGCCGGAGAGAGTGTCGATTGTCATGAGCGTATTCTCCACCATGCCACTGTCATACAGATATTTTGCGACACAGCGGATGGCATTTCCGCACATTTTGCCCTCACTGCCATCGAGGTTGAACATCCTCATCTTAGCGTCGGCAACGTCGCTCGGCAGTATCAGCACCACGCCGTCACCGCCCACACCGAAATGTCGGTCCGCGATAAACACCGACAGCGACTCCGGCGAGGTGAGCGGCAGACCGCCGGTCGCGGCATTGTCAAAGCAGTTGAGATAAATATAGTCGTTGCCACAGCCGTGCATCTTGGTGAAGTTAAGTTGCATACGCACCTCCCTTAGATTGTTGATATCGATGATCTCGGTGTTGTACTCGGTATGACCGGAGGAAAGGCTGTCCGCCAATGCCGCGGCGGTATCAAGCGAAGTTAGGCACGGTATGCCGAGCTGACACGCCTTGCGCCTCATCTTGACCTCGTCGGTGGCAGGGTCGCGCCCACCCTCCGATGTGGATATTATGTAGGATATCTTGCCGCTCTCCAACAGGGTCATGGTGTTATTAAACTCGCTGACATGGATTTTATCCACCGCGTGCACCGCCACGCCGTACGCTTTAAGCTCGCGTGCAGTGCCCTGCGTTGCATAGATGTCAAAGCCCTGTTTTTCAAACTCTTTGGCGACGCGGCATATTTCGGTCTTGTCGTTGTCGCGCACCGTGATAAACACTCCGCCCACCTTTTTCATGCTGTATCCGGCGGCTACAAGCCCTTTATACAATGCCTCTTTCAGATTGCGCCCGATGCCGAGCACCTCGCCGGTGGATTTCATCTCGGGGCCGAGGTGGGTGTCAAGGTCGGTCAACTTTTCAAAGGAAAAGACCGGCACCTTGACCGCGAAATAGGGCGGTATCTTGGCGATGGGGTCGGTGTATCCGAGCTGTTTCAGCGTCTGCCCGATACTCACACGGGTTGCCACATCACACATCGGCACGCCGGTCACCTTGCTTATATACGGCACGGTGCGTGAGGCTCTGGGGTTAATCTCGATAACATACACCTCGCCCTCGTGCAGGACATATTGAATGTTCACGAGACCGAGAACTTTGAGCGATAGACAAAGCCGTTTGGTCATGTCATATAGCTCTCTTGAAAGATTGTCGTCCACGTTGACGGGGGGATAGACCGCGATGCTGTCGCCGGAGTGAACGCCGGTGCGCTCCACATGTTCAATAATACCGGGGATAAGCACGTCGGTGCCGTCGCAGATTGCGTCCACCTCTATCTCGCGCCCCGAGAGGTATTTGTCGATAAGTATCGGGTTCTCCTGCTTTTGGGACAGGATAATCCTCATGTATTCCTCCACATCGTCCGGCGTGAACGCTATGATCATGTTTTGACCGCCGAGGACGTAGGACGGGCGCAGTAGCACAGGGTAGCCGAGCTCATTCGCCGCTTTTATCGCCTCATCTGCACTCATCACGCAACTGCCCTTGGGTCGCAGTATGGATAAATCCTCCAGCAGGGCATCAAAGCGCTCGCGATCCTCACACGCATCGATGCTGTCTGCCGAGGTGCCGATGATGTTGACGCCGCGTTTTTGCAGCTCTCCGGTCAACTTTATCGCGGTGCCGCCACCGAATGAGACGATGACGCCTATCGGTTTTTCCAACTCGATAATGCTCATGACATCGTCGATACAAAGCGGCTCGAAGTAGAGACGGTCGGCGGTGTCAAAATCGGTGGAGACGGTCTCGGGGTTGTTGTTGATGACTATCACCTCATAACCGAGGTTTTTGAGCGACCAGACACAGTGCACACAGGCATAGTCAAACTCGATGCCCTGCCCAATCCGAATTGGTCCACTGCCGAGGACGACAATGCGATCCTTTTGACTGCGTGCAACAAACGGCTCTGCCTCATTCTCGACGCTGTTGACGGTGGAATAAAAGTAGGGGGTCTGCGCCTCAAACTCACCGGCACAGGTGTCCACCATTTTATAGGACAGCTCGCCTTTTGTGTCATATCCGTCCGCTATATTTTTAAGGCAGTGCAAAAACCAGCGGTCGATGCGCGTAATATCAAAAATTTCGTCGATGGAAATACCGCGGCATATCGCCTCATAGACATAGAAAAGTCGCTGGTCGGTCACACCGTGCAGGCGTTCCTTTATACTCTGCGTGCTCTTGGCGGCAAGACGGGGGAGGGACAGTGACGATAGACCTATTTCGGCGCCGCGCACCGCTTTAAGCAGTGCCATCTCAAAGCTGTCGGCGATTGCCATGACCTCGCCGGTCGCTTTCATCTGGGTGCCGAGCTCTTTTTTGGCATAGACAAACTTGTCAAACGGCCACTTCGGGAACTTGACCGCAACATAGTCCAGAGCAGGCTCAAACGCCGCATAGGTGGTGCCGGTCACCGCGTTGACAATCTCATCGAGGTTGTAGCCGAGGGCGATTTTTGTCGCGACCTTGGCGATGGGGTAGCCGGTCGCCTTGGAGGCAAGCGCGGAGGAGCGCGACACACGGGGGTTGACCTCGATAACGGCATACTCAAAGCTGTCGGGGTGCAGTGCAAACTGGCAGTTGCAACCGCCCATGACATCCAGCTCGTCGATGATATCCATCGCGGCGGTGCGAAGCATCTGGTATTCCTTGTCCGAGAGGGTGACGGTCGGGGCGATGACGATGCTGTCACCGGTATGTACGCCGACCGGGTCGAAATTCTCCATGGAACACACGGTGATGGTGTTGCCGGCGCCGTCGCGCATAACCTCAAACTCAATCTCTTTCCAACCGGCTATCGATTTCTCCACCAAAACCTGGTTGATGGGGGAGAGGGCAAGACCGTTGGTGGCAATCTCAACGAGTTGTTGTTCATTGTCCGCAATACCACCGCCACTGCCGCCGAGCGTGAACGCAGGGCGAATGATGAGAGGGTAACCGCTTGTCGCCGCAAAGCCGAGAGCCGTCTCGATGTCGTTCGCTATGACGGACGGTATGACCGGCTGGTGAATTTTCTGCATCGTCTCTTTGAAGATAAGGCGATCCTCCGCCTTGTCGATGGTGAGCGGTGAACTGCCGAGCAGTCGCACGTTCATGTGCTCTAAAAACCCGTCCTTCGCCAGTTGCATACAAAGGGTTAGCCCCGTCTGACCGCCGAGACCGGAGAGAATGCTGTCGGGGCGCTCCTTTTCAATAATTCGTTTGACGGTGGGCAGAGTGAGCGGTTCGATATAGATTTTGTCGGCGATGTTCTTGTCGGTCATGATGGTGGCAGGGTTGGAGTTTATAAGCACAATCTCGACACCCTCGTCCTTTAGAACGCGACATGCCTGTGTCCCTGCATAGTCGAACTCAGCCGCCTGACCGATGACTATGGGTCCACTGCCGATGACCAAAACTTTTTTAATATCTCTGTTTAATGGCATTAGCGCACCATCCTTTCAATGAATTTGTCGAACAAAAAGCCGGTGTCCAGCGGTCCGCCGCACGCCTCGGGGTGGAACTGCACCGAGGTCGCCGGAATTTTGTTGTACAAAATTCCCTCACATGTTTTATCGTTAACGTTGATGAACCACTGTTTTGCGACATTCTCGTCGATACTGTTGCCGTCCACCGCATAGCCGTGGTTTTGACTGGATATATACACCCTGCCGGTGGTCAAATCCTTGACCGGTTGATTTGCACCGCGGTGACCGAAGCGCAGTTTTGAGGTGCTAAATCCCATCGCAAGGGCGAGCAGTTGATGACCGAGGCAGATGCCGAAAACCGGTATATTCAGACCTGCAATCTCTTTAAGATTGGCGATGATCTCGACATTGTCGGCAGGGTCGCCGGGCCCGTTGGAGAGCATTATGCCGTCTACCCCGAGGGCTTTTATCTCGTCGGCGGTGGTTTTTGCCGGCAGTATGTGCACGTCACAACCGCGTTTTGCAAGCTCCTTTGCGATGTTGTGTTTGTAACCGAAGTCCAGCAGTGCGACGGTGAGCTTTTTATTATCCGATCTTAATAGACCGCTCTTGTCACAGCCGACCGCCTCAACCGCTTTTTGTACACTGTAACACGCGAGTGTATCGGCGCTCGCCTTGCTCACATCATCGGTTATCATGCCGTTCATGACGCCCTGTGTGCGGATAATTCGGGTGAGTGCCCTTGTGTCGATGTCACAAAGACCGACTATATTCCTGTCTTTTAAAAAGGTGTCAAGCTCGCCCTCACTACGAAAGTTGGAGGGGTGCTGACACCTATGTCGTACTATATAACCGCATGCGCCTATATGCTCGCTTTCAAAATCACTCGGTATCACACCGTAGTTGCCTATGAGCGGAAAGGTCTGTAGCACTATCTGTCCTTTATAGCTCGGGTCGGTCAACGTTTCAAGATAACCGGTCATGCCGGTGGTGAACACAACCTCACCCACGACATCGGTGGCGGCTCCAAACGAAGTACCCTCAAATATTGTGCCGTTTGATAGGACAAGATAAGCCTTTTTTGACATGATATATAAATCCTTTCTGTTAAACCTTTAAATATTACGGGGACGCAAGTTGAATTATTGAAATAATATCAATAAATTAGGGACGTAGCGCTTATTGTTCTTCATATAATCTCAATATCCCCTGCGCCACACTGCGCCTGCTTGAGCGGCTGTCCATAGCCTGACGCTCGATGTGTTTGTGTGCCTCCTCCTCGGTCATGTTGAGGTAGGAACATAGCACGTGTTTTGCCCTGTCGATTATCTTGATGTCCTCAATTTTTTGAACAAGTTTAGCATTTTCGCTTTGCATTTTCAGCAGTCGACCGTGTGCCGCCTTTGCAAGTTTTAACGAAAACCAGAACATACTGCGATTGACGGGTTTTGAGATGGTGATGACGCCGTAATCCTCCACCGAGCTTGAAATATCGTCATAATATTCCCCCCGAACCATCAGCAAAACCTGACATTTATTCAGGGCGGATATGTCGCGTGACAATCGCTCACCGGACTCATCTTTGAGCGGGGAGTTTATTACAACAAGGTCAAAATCCTGTTGTGTCACAAGACGACGAACATGTGAGGCGGACCCGACAATGGTGTTCATCGAAATCCCGAACTCTTTAAGTGTGGCGACCACAAAATCACTCGCCTTATCGACACTTGATACTATCAACGCTTTTTCTATCTGTCACCACCTCCCCACTTAAGATATTATAACACAGATTAAAAGAAATTAAAATACCGCTCTGTCATAAAAACCTCTTTATCATTCGCTTTTTCACACGCCTTTATTTCACCGTGTTTTAAGTTGACATAGTCACGCAACATCTCCTCGCCGATAACACTTTTAATAAAGTCCGAGCCGGATGCGGTATCAAGTGCCTCGCTCAGCGATTTTGGGAGCGGCTTTAAATTTTCAAGCTCCTCCTCACTCGGTTGAGCAAGGGCAAAATCGACACTTGGTGGCAGTGGTAGGTTATTCTCTATCCCATAAAGCCCTGCGCTGATTATTAGAGCGTATGCAATGTATGGGTTGAGTGTGGCATCGGGGGAGCGCAGTTCCATCCTCATGCGTTCCTTTGAGGCATTCGGTGTCCTTATAAGTTGCGAATAGTTTTGCCCCGACCATGACACATGTGAGGGTGCCGACATTTCGCCAAATCGCTCATAAGAGTTTATGATAGGGTTTAAAAATGCGGTCATGTCACAGGCTTTGTCGAGCACACCGGCTATAAAACTTTCGGCGATGGGGCTGTGACCCACCTCGGGGTTTTTGAATACGTTATTGCCGTTTTGGCTCAGCGACATGTTGATGTGCATACCGTTACCGCTCTTGCCTTTGAGAGGTTTGGGCATAAAGGAGGCAAAAAGCCCGTTCCTTGCCGCTATCGCCTTGACCACCGACTTAAAGGTCATGAGGTTGTCCGCAGAGTTTAGCGCGTCGCTGTAACGAAAGTCAATCTCATTTTGACCGGGACCTTTTTCATGGTGGGAGCACTGCGGTTTTAGCCCCATTTCCTCTAAATTGAGGCATATCTCACGACGTATATTTTCCCCTTTATCGAGTGGTGCTATGTCGAGATAGCCGCCGTAATCGATGGTGTTGTAGGTGGGTGCACCGTCGTCGTCCGTCTTGAAAAGATAAAACTCACATTCCGCACCGATTTTGCATATATATCCCAGACTCTCGATCTTTTTCAGTACATTTTTCAATATTGCTCGTGGGTCACGCTCAAAAGGCGCACCACCGGGGTATTTTATATCGCAAAAAAATCGCACCACCCTGCCCGGGTCCGGTCGCCAAGGCAAAACCATCAATGTAGATGGGTCGGGGAATAGATAGAGTTCACTCGCCTTTTCTTTAAAACCGTCAATTACGGTAGCGTCAATGGCGACACCGTTTTCAAACACTGTCCTAAGTTCACTTGACATGATGGAAATGTTCTTGTGAGCACCGAAAATGTCACAAAAACCAAGTCGAACGAACTTGACATCATTCTCCTCTACAAAATCCAGTATTTCGGAAACTGTAATGTTCATCGTTTTATCCTTTCCGGTTTAGTTCGCGGTGTAGAGCTGTTTGTAAGGATTTTTGGCGTTGGGGGTGAGCAGGAGGTATTTTTTTGACAGTATATCCTTCGCATCAAAGCCGAAGCAGGTCGAATATTCCTCAATAATCGCTTTGATGTCCTGCAAATTGTCCCCCTCGACGAGACTCGCACTCACCTGCGAGGGGAGATTTACCGGTATCTCGTCGGCACGGATATACATTTTGCCACCGTGCATACCGACGCCTGCAAAGTTGCCGACCGGTAGAGTGTCGCAGCCTATGCCGAGTACGATTATCAGCCCACCTGCAAGATACTCCCCGAGGAAGCTGCCTGCCGCGCCGCCAACCACTATGGTCGGGCACTTCTCTTTGTACTGTTTCATGTGTATACCGGTGCGGTAGCCACTGCCGCCCTTGACAAAGATTTTGCCGCCGCGCATAGCATAGCCGAGGGCATCACCGGCACTGCCGTGGACAACTATGGTGCCGTCGTTCATGGTGTCGCCGACCGCGTCCTGCACGTTGCCGTGGACCTCAATGTCCGCACCGTCAAGATAGGCACCGAGAGCGTTGCCGGGTGTGCCGTCTATGACAATCTTTTTGCCGGACTGACCGGTGCCGATAAAGCGATCACCATAACAGTTTACAATCTCGACATCCTCATTTGCCGCCTTGATCTTTTCATTCAACAGGCGAAAATTCCCTGCCGACGCATCAATTTTTAACATAGTTTGATAACCTCTCTAACCGCTCTTGTTTTGTAAATGCCATCATGCCCGGTTTTTTGCATATCATCTCGAAATCAACCGCATCAAGCGAGCGTTTTTCACGGATAAGGCTGGTGTAAATGCCTGCCTTGTCAATATCGCCGATTATAATAAATCCGTTGAGCCTGCCGTCGGAATAGAAAAGACGTTTGTAGTGATTGCCATGCTTTTCGATATAACTCTCACCGGTATAATTGCCGGCGGTCAGGACATGCACCCCGAAAAAACCTATTGCATTCATCGGTATCGCGTTGTCAAAAGCCCCATCACCGCCTGCCATATTTCTGCCGGCACACTCACCCTGTAGGTAGGCGTTGGGTAGCAGTGCCATTATCCTGTTTTCACCACTCGATATGTCAAACGTCTCGGTGCAGTCACCGGCGGCATAGATATCGGGGGCGGTGGTCTCACTTCTCTCGTTGACCGAAATACCGCGGTTTATCTTAGCAATATCGCCGAGCAGTGAGACATTGGGTCGCACACCCACGGCGAGAACAAGCACATCAAAATCGACCACTTTACCGCTTTTAAGCGTTGCCTTATTGCCCTTAAAAAGCTCGACACTGTCGCCGAGGATAAACTTCGCGCCGTGAGCCTCTAAATTCGCCTGTACCATCGCCGCGCCCTCATCGTCCAGTATGCTGGAGAGGACCTTCGGGGCGAGATCGACACAGGTGACCTTTGTTGTCTTCATGATACCCTCGGCGCATTTAAGTCCGATAAGTCCGGCGCCGATTATAAGCACATTGCAGTTCGGTGTGATCATATCGCGCAAGGTGTGGGCATCGTCAAGGCTCATAAATGTGGTCTTATTCTTGACACTGTCAAGCCCGTCCATGGGTGGGACAAACGCAGAGGAACCGGTTGACACCATCAACTTATCATATGTACATTCCTCACCGTTATCCAGTGTCAGGGATTTTTTCTTGTCGTCGATAGCGGTGACCTTGACGCCGGATATCAACTCGACATTATTTTTTTCATAGAAGTCGTTCGGGCGGTATTTCATGCGCTCCTCATCCGTCTTACCGAGCAGGAGGTAGGATATAAGCGGGCGTGAATAGGTGTGGTGCACCTCGTCGGTTATCATGACTATCTCACCGGTCTTGTCATATTCCCGTATCCCCTCCACCGTGCCGATACCGGCGGCGGAGTTGCCGATAATTACATATTTCATATCGCCTCCTCCTCAAACACAATGGCACCGTTTGGACATCCCGCGACACAGCGCGGTGAGCCGCCGGAATTCTCGATACACAGCTCACATTTTTGCATGACACCGCCCTCGGTGTACGCAACCGCACCATAGGGACATACCAGAACACAGGTGCAACAACTTATGCATTTGTCCTTGTCAATCTTTATAACACCGTCGTTGACGCTAAGTGCGCCGGTTATGCAACCTTTGGTGCACAGCGGTGTGTCGCAGTGACGGCAGGATACGGCAAAGCTGATGTTATCATGCTGCTCCACCTTTATGGCGGAGCTTATCTTTTTGTCCATCAACGCCCTTGCCATGTCGCGCTCGCCGGAGTTTGCAAAGGCGCATTGATATTCACAAAGGTGGCAACCGAGGCACCACTTTTCATTCACATAAATTCTTTTCACGGTTCTCCTTTTACAGTTCTATATAGCTGTCTCTATCCGGACCGAGTGATACGTATTTTATCGGGCAGTTCATCTGTTTTTCTATATACTTGATATAGTCCACCGCCGCCTTTGGCAGGTCGCTCATGCTGCGTGCCTTGGATACATCGCCGCCAAAGCCCTCCATATATTCATAGACGGGTTTTGCGCGGTTTAAACGATCGCCGGTCGGGAAGTCGTGTATGATCTCGCCGTCCACCTCGTATGCAACGCAGACCGGGATTTTATCAAGGTAGCTTAAAATGTCCAGTTTCGTGAGTGCGAGCATGGTCGCGCCCTGCATCTCGACACCGTATCTCGATGCCACCACGTCAAAACCGCCGACACGTCGCGGCCTGCCGGTCGCCGCCCCGAACTCGTCGCCGACACCTCGCAGCTTGTCACCCTCCTCACCGAACAGCTCGGCGGTGAAAGGCCCCTCGCCCACACAGCTGGAGTAGGCTTTCATTATCCCGATGGTCTCGTCCAGTTTTGTGCCGGGTATGCCGGCGCCGATAGGGGCGTACGCCGCTATGGTCGAGGAGGAGGAGGTATAGGGATAGATACCGAAGTCGATGTCACGCAGTGCGCCGAGTTGTGCCTCGAACATAATGTTTTTGCCTGCCTTGACCGCCTCGTTTAAAAACACGGTCACATCGGTGATGTACGGCATGATTTTTTCGGCATAGCTCAAAAGTCGTTTTGTCACCTCGTCGGCAATCAAACTCTCGTTCTTATAGCCGGTGAGGGTGATGTTTTTCCACTCCACAATGTCCGCTATCTTCTCGGCGAGCGTCTCGGTATCAAACAGGTCGGAGAAACGCAGTGCCTTTTTCATAAACTTATCGGCATAGACCGGTGCTATACCGCGCCTTGTCGAGCCAAACTTTTTGTCGGCAAGACGGTCCTCTTCAAGGCAATCCTGTAGGACATGATACGGCATACAGATGGTCGCACGATCGGAGATTTTGAGATTTTCCGGTGTGATAACAATTCCTTTTGAGGCAAGCCCTTCCAGCTCTTTGCACAGGTGCTCGATGTCCACCACCATGCCGCCACCCATCACGTTGACCGTCGTCTCGCGCAGTATTCCGGACGGCAATAGGTTGAGTATGAATTTACCGCGTTCGTTGATGACGGTGTGACCGGCATTGTTGCCGCCCTGATAGCGACAGATTATGTCATAGTTCTCCGACAAAAGATCGACCATGCGCCCCTTGCCCTCATCTCCCCAGTTGGTGCCGACTATAGCTGTAATCATCAATTAACTCCTATTTTTATTAATAATTTATTCACCGGCATGTTTTATGCCGAGTACTTCCAGTTCCTTTTCGTTCAGCCCGATACCGCGGAGCATCAATCGGTTGCCGCGCAGACTCTCAATGGAGTTGATGCCCATGCCGCCCATCATCTCTTTTATCTCATGCTCCCATGCGCTCAAAAGGTTGACAAGTCGTTTGTGACCGAGTTCCGGGTTGAGACGTTTGGTGAGGTCGGGGCGTTGGGTGGCTATACCCCAGTTGCATTTTGCACCGTGACAGCTGCGGCAGAGATGACAGCCGAGTGCGAGCAATGCCGCGGTGCCGATATAACAGCAGTCGGCGCCGAGCGCTATCGCCTTGACCACGTCGGCGGAGTTGCGGATGCTGCCGCCCACCACCAAGCTGACGTTGTCACGAATACCCTCGTCGCGCAGACGTTTGTCCACACCGGCGAGTGCAAGCTCGATGGGTATGCCGACCGAGTCCCTAATTCTTGTCGGTGCCGCGCCGGTGCCGCCGCGGTAGCCGTCTATGGAGATTATGTCGGCGCCACTCCTCGCGATACCGCTTGCGATGGCGGTAACGTTGTGCACCGCCGCAATCTTGACAATGACCGGTTTTTTATAGTCGGTTGCCTCCTTGAGTGAGTAGACCAGCTGGCGCAGATCCTCGATGGAGTAGATATCATGGTGAGGTGCCGGTGAGATTGCATCACTGCCCTCCGGTATCATTCTGGTGCGGGAGACATCGCCGATGATTTTAGCGCCGGGCAGGTGACCACCGATGCCGGGCTTTGCACCCTGACCCATCTTGATTTCCACCGCCGCGCCGCTGTTGAGATAATCCTTATATACGCCGAAACGACCGGACGCCACCTGAACGATGGTGTTCTCGCCGTACTGATAAAAATCCTCATGCAGGCCGCCCTCACCGGTGTTGTAGCAGATGCCGAGCTCCTTTGCGGCACGCGCAAGACTCTCATGCGCGTTGTAGCTGATAGAGCCGTAGCTCATCGCCGAGAACATGACCGGCATGGAGAGTTTAATGTGAGGTGGCAATGTCGGGATAATGTCGCCGTTTGCATCGCGTTGCACCGACTGGGGTTTTGCGCCGAGGAATACCTTTGTCTCCATCGGCTCACGAAGTGGATCGATGGACGGGTTTGTCACCTGCGAGGCATTGAGCAGGATTTTGTCAAAATAGACCGGATAATTCTCCGGATTGCCCATGGAGGAGAGCAGGACACCACCGGTGTTCGCCTGACGATAGAGTTCGTCGATAGCCTTGCCGGACCAGTTGGCGTTGTGCTTATAAGTGTTATCGCTCTTGACTATCTTTAGTGCCCTTGTCGGACATAGTGAAACGCAACGATGACAGTTGACACACTTAGCATCATCACAGGTCATCCTGTTTTTGTCCTCTATATATTCATGGACCTCGTTGGCACACTGCCTCTCACATACACGGCAGGATATGCAACGGTCATAATTTCTTGCGACCTCGTAGTCGGGGTATATGTAGTTTATCATCAGACCTGTGCCTCCGTTTTATTTAGTTCTACTATGACCGGCTCACCGCCCTTGGGTGCCCACACCCTATCGAGGTCGTTTTGTATAATCCTGATTGCCGCCTCCTCGCTGGAGATATAGACCTTATCACCCTTTTCGCCGACCACCATGCTGCGCAGTTTTAAACGATCGTTGAGTGCCATCAGACCACCGTCATATCCTACCATAATTGAAAAAGGACCGGTTATAAGCATGGAAGAAAAGACGTTTCGCAGATATTCACCGACCGCACGTTCTTTTTCCGGCATGCTGTCTATTGTCTGCCAAAACGGTGCGGCGACGACCGATGCTATCTCTTTAAAGGAGAGACCTTTTTTGCGGTTGAGGTAGTCGACAATGTAGGTTATCGCCTCGGTGTCGGTCTGTAATGTGCATTTGTAGCCGTACATCTCTATAGAACGGCGGTTTGCATCATAGGAGGAAATTTCGCCGTTATGCACAACGGAATAGTCCAAAAGTGCAAACGGGTGAGCGCCGCCCCACCAGCCGGGGGTGTTGGTCGGATAGCGACCGTGCGCGGTGAAACAATACCCCTCATATTCCTCTAAGCGATAAAAGCGACCCACATCTTCGGGGAAGCCCACCGCCTTGAATACGCCCATATTCTTACCGCTGGAAAAGACATATGCCCCCTCGATGGTAACGTTGACTTTAAAGACACATTTTGCAACAAATTCACGCTCGTCCAGCTGGCTGTCGGTGAGTTTTATAGGTAGTGGGAATACAAAATAACGCCATATGAGTGGCTCGTCGGTAATCTCTTTTGTCTTTCGTGTCGGTATTTTGGAAAGGTTGACTATTTCAAAATGTGATTCAAGAAATTCTTCACACTCTTTTTTTGCTGAGATACTATCATAAAATACATGGAATGCAAAACATTCTTTATATTCAGGGTATATGCCATATGCCGCAAATCCACCGCCAAGACCGTTTGAGCGGTCATGCATGACCGAGATGGACTTGATTATATCCTCCCCGTTCATCCTTTTTCCGCTTTTGTCAAATATACCGGATATCGCACAGCCGGACGGTATTCTGACCTCGCCTTCTCTATACATGTTTCAATCTATCCTTTCCCGAAAATTCAAATAAAAAAAAGTCCACCAACCGACACCTATAGTATCTGATTGACGAACGCCTTTGTTCTCTTATATTAAATAGTATACATCAGCCGAACATTTTTGTCAACCCCAAAAAAATAAAAAATCTTTTAAAAAAGGACTTGACAAGCCGTCAAAGGTGTGGTAGAATACGAAACATAGACAGCAAAGGCGCTGTGAGTTATGGCTCACGGCGTCTTTTTATTTTGAAAGGAGATAAAGAATTGTCAACCATCCCAAACCTATTCGGTAGCAGGGTATTCGGCGATGCTACCATGCGTCAGAGATTGCCAAAGGACGTCTACAAGGCGCTAAAAAAGACAATAAAAGAGGGGACACACCTTGAGTTGGACGTTGCAAACGTTGTCGCCACCGCCATGAAAGATTGGGCGATAGAAAACGGTGCTACCCACTTCACCCACTGGTTCCAACCGATGACCGGTATAACAGCGGAAAAACATGACAGTTTTATCTCCCCTTACGGCGATGACGGCATTATAATGGAATTCTCCGGCAAGGAGCTTGTCCGCGGTGAACCGGATGCCTCCAGTTTCCCTTCCGGCGGTCTGCGCGCCACCTTCGAGGCGAGAGGATACACCGTGTGGGACACTACATCCTATGCATTTATTAAGGATAACAGCCTTTGCATCCCAACCGCTTTTTGCTCCTACAGCGGCGAGTCGTTGGATAAAAAAACCCCACTACTTCGCTCAATGGAGGCTATTGACCGTCAGGCACTTCGTATACTTCGCCTTTTCGGCAACACCGAGGTGAAACGTGTCAACACCACTGTCGGACCGGAGCAGGAATATTTCCTTATAGATAAAAAGCTCTATGAAAAACGCCCCGACCTTATAAACTGTGGCAGGACACTGTTCGGTGCAAGACCACCCAAAGGTCAGGAGCTGGATGATCACTACTTCGGCAGTCTAAAGACAAGAGTCTCGGCATTCATGAAAGATTTGGAGCAGGAGCTTTGGGGTCTCGGAATTCTCGCCAAAACAAAACATAACGAGGTTGCACCGGCGCAACATGAGCTTGCCCCCATCTTTGCGACCACCAATATCGCAACCGACCACAACCAACTGACCATGGAGATGATGAAGGTTGTTGCAAACCGCCACGGGCTTGTTTGTCTGTTACATGAAAAACCTTTTGCCGGCGTTAACGGCAGTGGAAAACATAATAACTGGTCCATGTCGACCGATAAAGGTGCAAACCTACTCGAACCGGGCGACACTCCGCATGAAAATGCACAATTTTTACTGTTTTTGGCGGCGGTCATTAAAGCGGTTGATGATTATCAAGACCTTCTTCGCGTATCGGTCGCAAACGCAGGCAACGACCATCGTCTGGGTGCTAACGAGGCACCGCCTGCCATCGTATCAATGTTTGTCGGCGACGAACTTGCCGCGGTGCTGGACTCCATAAAATCCGGTGAGGTATATGCCGGTACCGAGCGCTCCCGTATGGAGATCGGTGCAACCGCCCTCCCTCACTTTATGAAGGACACCACCGACCGCAACCGAACTTCACCGTTTGCATTTACCGGCAACAAGTTTGAGTTTAGGATGCTCGGCTCGACATTCTCGATAGCCGGCGCAAACATTATTCTCAACTCTGCTGTTGCGGAAGTTTTGCAAGAGTTTGCCGATAAACTTGAGGTCGAAAAAGACTTTAACACGGCACTCTCGGCACTCATAAAATCCACCATTAAGGCACATGACCGCATTATCTTTAACGGCAACAACTATGCCGACGAATGGGTTGTGGAGGCAGAAAAAAGAGGGCTGCTAAACCTCAAAACCACCGTCGACGCACTGCCGACCTTCATTGATGAGAAAAACATAAAGATGTTTGAAAATCAATCGGTATTCTCTAAGGCGGAGGCACATTCAAGATACGAAATCCTACTTGAGGGATACAGCAAGACGATAAATATCGAGGCACTCACCATGCTCGATCTTATTAAAAAGAATATCCTGCCCTCATCTTTGGCATATCAATCGGAGCTGGTGGAGTTGCTTAACGCGAAGAATGTCGCCGGCATCAATGCCGAGGTTGAAAAGAAGGTAATCAATAAACTTGCATCTCTCACGGCAAATCTGCTATCCAAATCAGAGACGCTGGAGGATTCGGTTTTCGACGCAAAATCCATTGAGGATTCTCTCGACCACGCAAAATATTATCGCAAGCATGTGTACACCTCCATGAATGAGGTACGAATGATTGTGGACGAACTGGAGACTATGGTAGCGCAGAAACATTGGTGTTTCCCCTACTACTCCGAACTACTTTACAGCGTGGACTAACCTATACAGTTATATTATACACAACGGCGTGTATCTTCGGTTATACCGAGGGTGCACGCCGATTTTTTACAATAGGAGGAAAGATTATGTTTTCAGCAGTAGACACCATCTGGACCTTGCTCGGGGCGGTGCTTGTATTCTTTATGCAAGCCGGCTTTGCAATGGTCGAAACAGGTTTCACAAGGGCAAAAAATGCAGGCAATATCATCATGAAAAATATGATGGACTTCTCGCTCGGCTCCATAATGTTCTGGGCACTCGGTTTTGGCATCATGTTTGGAGGGGACGGGCTGTTTTTCGGAGGGTTTGACTTCTTTATACAGGGGGATTACAGCTCCACCATCCCATCCTCGGCGTTTATCATCTTTCAGACGGTTTTCTGTGCCACCGCGGCGACCATCGTGTCCGGCGCAATGGCAGAGCGTACTAAGTTCTCGACCTACTGTATTTACAGTGTCATAATCAGCGCGATAGTCTATCCGGTATCCGGTCACTGGATATGGGGCGGCGGCTGGCTGTCACAGCTCGGCTTCCATGACTTTGCAGGTTCTACAGCGGTCCATATGGTCGGCGGTGTCGCGGCACTGGTCGGCGCAAAGGTGCTCGGTCCGCGTATTGGCAAATACACAAAAAGCGGCAAGGTCAACGCTATCCCGGGTCACAGCTTGACCCTCGGCGCACTCGGCGTGTTTATACTTTGGTTCTGCTGGTTTGGTTTTAACGGTGGCTCTACCGTTTCCATGACCGACGGCTCTATCGAAACAGCGGCAAACATCTTTGTGACCACCAATATCGCAGCGGCGGCAGCGGCGGCGGTTGTCATGGTAATCACCTGGATAAGATACAAAAAGCCGGACGTATCCATGACACTCAACGGTGCACTTGCAGGTCTTGTCGGTATCACCGCAGGCTGTGACGTGGTCTCGCCCACCGGCGCATTCTTTATCGGCGTTATCAGTGCATTTGTGGTTGTATTCGGCGTTGAATTTGTAGAAAAAGTTCTTAAGATTGACGATCCGGTCGGCGCGGTCGGCGTGCATGGTATGTCCGGCGCAGTCGGAACAATTCTTGTAGGTGTATTTGCACTGGATGGCGGTCTTTTATACGGTGGTGGTTTCAACTATCTCGGAGTACAGACCCTCGGCGTTCTTGCGGTTATAGCATGGGTTGCCATCACAATGGGCATAGTTTTCTTTGTATTAAAGCATACAGTAGGTCTGCGTGTCACAAAGGCGGAAGAGATGTCCGGTCTTGACATTGAAGAACACGGTCTTGCCAGCAGTTATGCCGACTTTATGCCGGTTATCTACGGCGCGGACTTCAAACACGAGACAGGCGAACAGACCACCGAGTTGGCTCCGCTTGAAAGTGCCGTTCCGGTACAGGAACTCACCCACCCCGGAGCAAAGATGACAAAGGTTGTGGTCATAACAAAGCAATCAAGATTTGAGATCCTAAAAACAGCACTGGACGGCATTGGAATAACCGGCATGACCGTCACAGAGGTACTCGGTTGCGGAATGCAAAAGGGCACGACAGAGCTATACCGTGGTGTCCCGCTTGAAACAAAGTTGCTACCGAAAATTAAGGTGGAAATTGTAATCTGCAAAACTCCGCTTGACCTGCTGATAAGCACCATCAAAAAGGCGCTTTATACCGGCAAGGTCGGCGACGGTAAAATCTTTGTATACGATGTAGAAAACGTAGTCAAGGTAAGAACCGGCGAAGAGGGTTATGATGCCTTGCAGGATGAGGAGTAGATAAATATTTAAGGGGGCTGTCGTGAGTGACAGCCCCTTTAGACTGTCAAAAAACACATTTCATCATTTTGTACAAAAAATCATTATCGCGACTTTATGGCGAAGGTTGTAGGAATGGTCTTGACCATTCCGCGGCACTGCGGTTTTTTGGTTATTATTGTTATAATTAAAGCCTACTGAATAACAAGTTATTCAGCACAAACGCTACGCGTTTGTTGTAAAACTGGCAAAACGTGCCAATTTTACGGCTTTAATTGATGCTATCTGCTAAATTTTCGCTTTAGGCGAAAATCAAAGTGCAAGGCTTTTGTCTGAATATTGGAAAAAACCTTGCACTTTGACAACTTAAAAATAGCTTTTTGTAGCTTGGTAAAGCTATTTTTAAGTTGTTCAGCAGGCATTAATTACGCTTTGTGTTTATATTTCTTAATGCATCGCCGCAGTGGTGCGTTTATTAACTTTTTGACAGCAAAAAGTTACAAAAACTGTCGTGGGCTCTCGAACTCTTGACGAGTTCGAATATGCCCCGAACCCCAGCGTATGCTCGGATTTCCGCATTATAGAACGCAGTTGCAAACAAAATTTAACGCACAAAAAATAAGCCCCTGCTCGGGACTTGTTTTTGTTCAAACACAAATTTTGTTTGACTGCGTTGGCTAAAGCTATGTTTGTTTTTAAATTTTGTTTGTGCTTTGTTCAAACGAAGTTTTTGTGAATTATTTTTTGGGATACACCTTTTTTGACACTATGAGGGGCTGTCCTGAGTGACAGCTTCTTTACACTTAAAAAGAACTCATATTAATCCCATTATATCATAAGATAAAAATAAAATAAAGGAATAAAAAATAGGCAAATCACTGCTCGATATAATTCCCCAAAAATACAAACTGGTCGCAGGATTGCTCCAATGCGCTGAGCAGTGCGCCTACCTCCGGGTCGGCAACACCGGCGTCAATATCAAAATAGAACATAAATTCAAAATCCGATCCGGGCACGGGGCGACTTTGTAGTTTTGTGAGGTTTAGCCCAAGCGCCGCAAAGTGTGCGACCACGCGATAGAGCGAGCCGGGGTTGTGCGAAAGCGAGAGCATGAGGCTTATCTTGTTTGCACCGGGGTATATCTCCATCTCTCTTGAAATGCAGATAAAGCGGGTGTAGTTATTCGGTGTGTTTTGAATGTCGGTTTTAACGCTGTGCAGGTCATACAGCATTGCACAACGACCGGAGGATATAGCCGCGACATCGTCACGTTTCGACTCCGACACCATCTTTGCGGCGACGGCGGTGTTCTCGCAGGTGGTTATCTTGACCCCTTTGAGGGAGTCTAAAAATTCACTGCACTGCCCCAAAGCCTGCTCGTGAGAAAAAATCTCCTTTATATCGCTGATTTTTGTTCCTTTTTTGGTCAACAGCTCATGGTCAACCTTGAGCTTCACCGAACGCACAATGTGAAAACTGTTGCGTTTCATCAGGTCGTACACCTCCGTCACCGAGCCGTAGGAGCTGTTCTCGATAGGGAGTATACCATAGCGGCACATACCGCTCGCTACCGCTCGAAAAACACCCTCAAAGGAGCCCATGTACATAATAGACGGCAGAGGGAATAAAACGTCACACGCCTGTTGTGAATAGGAGCCCTCCACGCCTTGGCAGGCAACAACAGCCTGCTTCGGGAACAATTTTTCAGTACCTGTCACCGCATTATTGATCCGTGCGAGTAGGTCTTTGCCGTATTCGATATGGGAGTATTGGTAGCTCCTTGACAGGTCAAAGAGTGTTGCATACAGCACCTTTGTGTAGGTTGCAAGCTCCTCACCGGACATGCTTGTCATCCTCTCGAATATCTCGCGCTCCCTGTCACGGTGAAAAATTGGCAGGTCGTTTTGCGATTTGTACACAGCGATATCTTTTGCAATATTCATGCGCTCACAAAAAAGTTTTACAAGGTCGTTGTCAATATTATTGAGTTTTTCTCTCATGTTTTCTAAGTTCATTTTTTAATATTCCTCTCTATTTCATCTCGCGGATATCCGCTTTTTCTTTAATCCGTGTCCCGTCCCTCAAATATTGGAGCAACAGCTCCTCATTTTGATTTTTTATAACCTCTCTATAGTCCGTGAGGTTCTTTATAATAACATCTATCTCCTGCGTCAGATACTCCGAGTTTGACAGAAAGAGTTCACACCACATATCCGCTTTGAGGTGCGCCACCCTTGTCATGTCGCGATAACTTCCGGCTGAAAAACCGTGATGCTCCTGCGCTGTCGGGCTTTTAATAAATGCGCTGGACACAACATGGGCAAGTTGCGAGGTGTAGGCGATTATTCTGTCATGGTGTTCCGGCGTACATATCTCACAGCCGGTAAATCCAATAGAGCCGAACAGCTTTTTCACCTTTTGGAGAATGTCAATATCTACATCACTCGGCGGTGTGAGGATAATGGATGCATTATTAAAAAGTGTCGCTCCCGAGTTGTCAAAGCCGGAATATTCAATGCCTGCCATGGGGTGTGCGCCGATAAAATGAAAACCCAACTCCTTTGCCAACGGGAAAATTTCATTGCATACACAGGTTTTAACTCCGGCGCAGTCCAAAACTATCGCATCTTTTTTGAATTTTTTTGCGTTGTCTTTTATATAGTTAATGCAATCGTCGGGATACAAAGCCACTATGACAACATCACATTCCGTAAGCATATCGGGCGAAAGCTCATCATCTATAGCCTTAAAAAGAACGGCTTTTTTTATCACCGACGGCAGGATGTCGGTGCCAAGCACGGTGTGTGGGGTGGAATGTTTGAGACCTTTGGCTATCGAGCCGCCTATAAGACCGAGGCCTATTACCGCAATATTCACCCCTATTTCCCCTCATTATATTTATGGCTGAGAGGACGGATTGCGAATACAGCATCGGCAACCTGCTTGAACGCCTGCGGTGTAAGTGACTGTGGACCATCACACAGCGCGTGCTCCGGGTCGTTGTGCACCTCAATCATAAGCCCGTCCGCACCGGCGGCGGTGGAGGCGAGAGAGAGGGGCATGACAAGTGAGGCAATGCCGGTCGCGTGACTGGGGTCGACGACGATTGGCAGATGTGTCATTTTTTTCAAAAGGGGTATCGCCGAGATGTCCAGCGTGTTGCGCGCCGCCGTCTCAAACGTCCTTATACCGCGCTCGCAAAGGATCACATCGTTGTTGCCGCCTGCCATGACATACTCAACGCTCATGAGCAACTCTTGAAGTGTGTTGGCAAGACCGCGTTTGATTATAATCGGCTTTCTTGTACGGGACAGCTCTTTGAGCAGTTCAAAGTTTTGCATGTTGCGCGCGCCGACCTGAATGAGGTCAACATCCTCAAAAAGGTCGAGTTGTGAAAGGTCCATTATCTCGGTTACGACCGGCAGACCGGTCTCCTTTTTAGCCTCCAGCAGGAGTTTTATGCCGTCCCCTCGCAGCCCCTGAAAGGCATAGGGCGAGGTGCGAGGTTTGAACGCACCGCCGCGCAGCATGGTCGCGCCTGCCTCTTTGACGCTTTTTGCGACACTGCAAATCTGCTGTGGTGATTCGATGGAACAGGGGCCTGCAATCATCTGGAAATGCCCCGCCCCGATTTTGGTGTTGTCGATGTCTATGACCGCATCATCGTGGTGAAATTTGCGGTTTGCGTTTTTATAAGGCTCTTGAATGCGCTTGACGTCCTCGACTATGTCGAGGGCCTTGACGAGGTCGATATCGATTATCGAAGTGTCGCCGATAAGCCCCAAAATGCTTTGGCGCTCACCATGTGTTTCGCTTATCTTTATCCCTTGCCCGTCCAGCCATGCAAGCAGGTTTTGCAACTGTGCGGTGTCGGGATTTTGTTTTAATATAACTACCATTTCTTGACCATTCCTTATTGACTGCGTTTAAATTTAATTATAGCATAATAGCGTTTACAAGTCAAAGCATAAAATTCCTTAAATACATTTTTTCCAACCAAAAATGCTATGGCAAGTATACTGACTATATTGCTAAATTTGAACAGTGTCGGTTGTTCATAGCCGATATCCGCATGACCTTGTTCGTCTTGCAACGTCAGTTCGACATAGTTATATCCGCCTGCGGTGGTGTCATATTTTCGACCGTTCACCTCTGCCACATATTTGGGGTAGCTCACCATCGGCAAAAGTATTTTATACTCCTCACCCTCTTTAAAATCGTTTATAATATAGTCAAAACTGATGTCGGTGCCGCCCCGTCGAACCTCTTTAAAAGAAATATCGTGCTCGGTTTTGATGTTGGTGCCCCGTGTGAGCGCGTCGGCTATGTTGCTGTTTGCCGGTATATATTCACCCAGCGCGATGGATAATCCGCCGGACTGGAAGATGTTTGTTTGACTGTTGGTGCCAAAATCCGCATGGTACGGTTGCACCGTAACTCCGTTAAGATAAACCCAGCTGATGACGACGGTGAAAATCATAGCCATCATACTCGCGTACATTCTTTGCTTCCCTTTTTTTGTGTAGATTAAAAGGCAAACCCCTACCAAAACATTTGCAAACAGCATCACAAATACAATAAGACGGTTGGGCATCTGTATTGCACCTATTATGTCTTTAATAATAGGTATGCTTTGTACCTCATCAAAAGGGAAAAATGCGGTTGTCGCAAATGTGAAAAATACAACTACAAAAGTGGAAAAAGCACCGAGGTGCAACAAGTTTTTATGGCGAGCATCCACCCTGTAGTTCAATATTGCATAGACACAAAACATTACTGTGGCAATTAGATAGGTGACGCCTATGCCACTTGTGGCGACACCGTTTATCGCCTCTCGGTAGTTGGAAAGAAACCCTATTGAAAAAAGCTCGTCAACATCCCTCACCGCTTTGAGGGACAGCACCGGTGACATGTTGAAAACCGCAATGTCAATCTGCACCGCCATTATTAAAAACGGCAGTATAAACCAAAGGTTAATTAAAACGCAAAAAACACCGGCTTTTATTAAGGATAAAAATCGAAAGTCGTTGTTAAAAAGTCGCTTGATGGATATAAGACAGACAAATACACAAAACAACAATGCTAATTCGGTCGACAGAATGTGGCTTTGCAGAAGACCGCTCGCACCCAAAACCAGCCAACCCCATCGCTTTTTGTCCCCAAATATAATACAGTACAAACCGTATAAAACCACCGGAAAAAATGCGGCGGCGATGAACTCACCCAATGCACTGCGTTCGTATAAATTGGCGAGTCGGTAGGGGTTTAATGCGTAGACCACCGCGCAGAGAACGCCGGCATACCGTGAGCGAAAAAGCCGTGAAAAGGATATGTATGCGAGAACCACCGTCATAATATTTATAACGAAGATAAAGGTTATGTAGGAGTTTTTGAGCGACATGCCCAGTATGCGAAGAAGTGCAGGGAAGTACAAAAAAAGTTCGGGATAAAACACACCGTTAGCGTAGCCATACCCTGCGAGTTGGTCGGGATGTATCCTGACGGGGAATTGACCGGATAAAAGAGCCGATTTTATACCCTCAATCCGATTGAGATGATAGATAAAATCATGTCCGCCGAAAAATGTCTCGTGCATCATCGGGTATATGATGAAAAATGAAAGCGATAAAAACACAAAGGAGAGGGCGAAAAAAGCACGTCTGCCGGATATAACATCATCTGAAAACACAACCGAGGAGCAGAATGTCCTTTTGGAAAACAGAATATATATAAAGAAGAGGTAACCTATTATAAAGAGCAATAATAAAACAAAATAGTCATTATAATACACCTCATCGGAGGAAAAACTCACCCTGCCTATCGAGAGTGTAGCCCCTGCCGGAAGAACGGCTAAAACCTCGGTATCATTCACAGCCCTATCAAAGGTTATTTCGCCTGATATATAGGTGTTTTGGGGTGATATTTCTTCCTCAAAAAAGATTTTTTCGTTTGAATTGTCGGGGTTTAGATAGTTGAGACTTCTGATATAAAAGTTTATGCCATCGTGGGCGGTGTCGTATTGAAAGTCAAAGGAATACACCCCTTTTTCAAAGGTGAGTTGCTTTAAACTAACCGTAGTTATTTCGTCCTCATAAGCGTGTATCGTCAATACATTTGTGCCCTGCGGTGTTTCAACCTCTACGCCCGCCGACGTCTCAAAAGAATCGCCGAAAAAGTTCACAAAAAAAGTGCTGTTTGATCGGTTTATAATGCATAGGATCGCCACAATTACAAGGACACATGTCATGACAATGGCGGCGCGTCGTTTTGCAACAAAGGTGTTATTATTCTGCACGCATATACTCCTTATTCAACAGCGACTACATCTGTTTTTCGACCGATTCTATTAGATACTGCTGTTTTTTAAACACAAGGTCGATAAGCAGTGCGAGGTATTTTAAGATGATCGCCATAATGACAAACACACCGAAAAAGCAACCGGTCATGACCAACATGGTGGTGGTGAAACCGCTGATAGGGTGACCGAGGAAGAACACCACAAGGACATATATCGCCGCCGCTATCGCGCTGAGCATCATCACGCCCGACATTATCATGGACAGGCGATAGGCTATGTCGGTGTATAAAATCATTGCATCCATCGCGTTTGTATGACGATTGACGCGCTGTTTTTTTGACAGATGCCGACGGGAGGTCTCCACCCCGTCATAGTGCACCGACGACATTTTAAGTCCGCAGTTTGCATATATTGCCTTGCGATACGGTATCGAGGCGCTGATGGAGTGTATTCTATTTATCGCTCGCCGTGACAATATGCGAAACATCTCACTCTCCAACCGATGCTGAGAGTTGGCGGTGTGGTTGTATAAAAAATAAAAAAGTCGTGAGGACAACAACCTTTTGTCGGCAACCGCCACCACTATGTCGTGCCCCTCAAGGCACCGGTCATAGACCTTTCTCACGGTGTCGATTGGGTAGTCCAACATGCAGGAGTCAAATTCAAAAACAAAATCCCCTATCGCGAGGTCGACTCCGGCGTTCATCCCCTGCTCCAGCCCTTGAAAAAAGCTCATGTTAAGCAGGGTGACACAGCCTTTCATGTCCTTCGCAGTCTCTTTAATAAGTGCCTTTGAGTTGTCGCTTGAGCTGTCGTCGACACAGATTATCTCAAATTTTTCAAAATTTTGCACAAAAAAACTGTAGATTTTTTGTAAAAAAACAACAATCCTTTCCGCGTCGTTATTGACATATACCACCGCCGAAACAAAGTTTTTTTCTTTAAACTGCTCCATCTGTCAACACCTCATCAAGATCATATACCGTGTTTATCTTACCGGAGAGGACACTGACAAAGGTCGGTGCCTCACAAAATTTTTTAACGGTGGTGGGTCTGCTGTCGTCCACTTCCGAGGCGGTCAGTATCGGCTTCACCGAAAAAAGACTGCGTTGATATTCAAAGCCGTAACACTCGCGAAGGTACTTTCTCGCGAGGGCGGACATATAAGGCCAGGCGCTCGCAGGTTTTTCAGGACATTCATTGCAGTTGTATAGGCGACCGGGGCGGCATTTTTGTTGTCGCTCCTGACACTTGTAGGTCGCCACCGACTCAAAACTCGCGGTGTGTGGGGTGAATGTGACGGAGGTGAGGGAGTGCAGACCCGTCTTGCCAAACGGCATTATGGAAAAAAATGGCCCGTCCATCACCGTTATGCCGATTTTTTCAAGTTCGGGTGAGACGGTGCAAAGGATTATCTCGCATAGTTCGTATTTTGCCTTAAACGGCTCTAACCCAAGCTTTAAATGCAGCTCGTTCACGCCGGCATAGGTTGCGTTGAGAACAAAACGCGCGCTGTACCGACCACCAATTTCATCGGTTAGTACAAAAACCTCATCGGTGCGTTTTATATCCACCACATGGCTGTTGTATTTGATATTTACAAGATCGGAATAATGTGATAGCTCATCTAAAATTTGCCGACAGAGTATTGCCGCGTCGTAGGTGTACTCCTTGGTCATGAACGCACCGTCGCAACTGCCGCTTTTAAAGTATCGTGAGACCGGCAGCTCCTCACAAGAGATGTCGGCACTCTCGCAGAATTTTTTAAACTGCACGGCATTTGTCCAGTTGAAGGTCGCCGAGGTGGCATAGACCTGGTCAAAACTGCTGTATATACTGTCCGGGAAATCGGCACAAAATCGGTCGAAATACCCTTTTGACTTGATAGCGGTGGAGAGCGAGCGCGGATAGTGATACCCCATATGCACACGCGCCTGATTTATATATGTTGCGCGCATAAACGGCGCCGAGTCCGCCTCCAGCACCAACGACCTTTTGCCTTTTTTAGCCAAAAACAAAGCGGAATAAAGCCCATAGAGCCCTGCACCGATTATTATATTTTCAAATTCTGTCGTCATAGAGTTGCCCTGTTTTTATGTCTCTGTAATATAGTAACAGAATGATGAAAAAATGTCAATCGGTGGGGGTGTATAATAGAGGTGTTGAAAAATCTTTGTTTTTCAACACCTAATTGAGAGCATTTATATATTTGCCGACTTTAAACATCTTGAGTATCGGATGTAGCAGACGCCATCTGCACGGCGACATTATTATTTTGCGCACCGGAGGAGTCGTTTTCCCCCTTTATTTCGGTCGTCGTCTCGTTGCCCTTGTCGTCCTCTATCTCGGGGTCGCGAAGTGCCATCGCCATGGAGTACATCTCGATACCATGCTTTTGCAGATAGCGGATCTCCTCAAACGATGCCTCACCTTTTGAGAGTTTGGCGGCAATTTTCATGCATTCGGTCAAGGTTTTAAGCTCCTCTGCCCTCGCCTTTGCCTGCTCTGTCTCGTTTTCAAGCATCTCAAGTGAGTGCTCCATCAAAGCGGTTATCAGACGAGATTGCGCCTGCTCTTCACCGACCGTCCCTTTGTTTGGCTCTTGCTGTGTGGTCTGTTCCGCCACATTCTCGCCGGTGACACCGACGTGACCCGGTGCGCCGACAACCAAATGATTTGCGTATGTCACATAACCGGTGACATTGATTATATTTGTATTCATAAAAGACACTCACTCCTTCCTACAATAAATCATGTGTTTCTTTTAACTATATAATCGCTCAAAACAGCCGATAAATTATATCTATTGCCAAAAAAATAAATATACTTTTAAATTGATAGTTTTTTGTCATACTTTGGTTGCAACTCGGTCGTAATTTTGCTATAATATAACATATATAATATGAAGATATGGCAATAAAGAGATTGAAAGGGATTTAAAATGATTGTTTTGGTTATCAACTGCGGCTCATCATCGCTTAAATATCAGCTGCTCAACATGGAGAGTGAAACGGTTCTCGCAAAAGGTCTGTGTGAGAGGATAGGTCACGACGGCTCCTGCATTAAGCACAAGTTAGAGGATGGCAGACATTGCCTGCTCAGCGAGCCGTTGCACGACCACTCCGAAGCGCTTGACAAGGTTATAAAATTGCTTGATGAGGGCGAGCTTGCCGTCATTAATGATATAAGCGATATCTCCGCCGTCGGTCACCGAGTCGTTCACGGTGGGGCGAAGTTTACCGCTTCCTGCATAATAACCGAGGAGGTGGTGGACGAGATTGAGGAGGTCAGCGACTTTGCGCCGCTCCACAATCCAGCCGCTATCATGGGTATAAAAGGTGCTCAAAAGGTTTTGGGCGACGTGCCGCACGTAGCGGTCTTTGACACTGCGTTCCATCAAACAATGCCACAAAAAGCGTTTATGTACGGTATTCCGTATGACTATTATGAGCGTTTCGGTATGCGCCGTTACGGCTTTCACGGCTCCTCCCACCGTTTTGTGTCGCAAAAGGCGGCGCAGATGGTCGGCAAGGACATTAAAGACCTTAAAATGGTGGTCTGCCATCTCGGCAACGGCAGTTCTATATGTGCCATCGACGGTGGCAAAAGTGTAGATACCTCGATGGGTCTATCCCCCTTGCCCGGTCTTTTGATGGGAACGCGTAGCGGCGACCTCGACCCGACCATCGTGTCCTTTATGTCGGAAAAACTTGAAATAAACGTCGCCGAGGTCATAACTCTGCTTAACAGCCGCTCGGGATTGCTCGGCATCAGCGGATTATCCGGCGATAATCGCGATGTACGCGAGAATGCGGATAAAGGCGATGCTCGTTCAAGACTGGCTATTGACATGTTGGACTATCAGATTATCAAATATGTCGGCGCATATGCCGCGGCGATGAACGGAATTGATGTTTTGATTTTCACCGGCGGTATCGGCGAGAATGATTCGGAGCATCGCGCCACCATAGTTAACGCCCTATCATTTCTCGGCACAAAACTCGATGAGGAGAGTAATAACAGCCGTGGCACCAAGAATATCAGTGCACCGGACGCAAAGGTCATCTCTTTAGTTGTTGAGACAAATGAGGAGCTGATGATTGCGCTCGACACACAAGAGCTCGCTTCAAAGGCATAATTTTACAGGGGGATATAATATTATGGGACAAACTATAGCAGAAAAAATACTTTCAAATCACCTCGTCGATGGCTCGACGCAGGGGGAAATGGCGATTAAAATAGACCAGACACTCACCCAGGATGCAACCGGCACAATGGCTTATCTACAGCTTGAGGCACTCGATGTACAGCGTGTCAAGACGGAATTGTCGGTCGCTTATATCGATCACAACACATTGCAAAGTGATTTTAAAAATGCCGATGACCACGAATATATTCGCACGGTAGCAAAAAAATACGGCGTTGTCTATTCAAGACCGGGCAACGGAATCTGTCATCAACTGCACCTCGAGCGATTTGCAAAGCCGGGCAAAACCTTGATAGGCAGTGATAGCCACACCCCCACCGCCGGCGGCGTAGGTTCGCTTGCATTCGGTGCGGGCGGTCTTGATGTCGCGCTTGCCATGGCAGGCAAACCCTACTTTATCCCGACCCCAAAGAGCATTCTCGTGCGTCTTTCCGGCTCGCTTAAAACCGGTGTTTCCGCCAAAGATGTTATACTTAAAGTCCTCTCGATACTCACCGTCAAAGGTGGCGTTTCTCATATCATTGAGTACGGTGGGGAGGGGATTAAAAACCTCTCGGTCACACAACGCGCCACCATCACAAATATGGGCGCCGAGCTTGGAGCGACCACCTCGGTATTCCCGAGCGATGAAAACACACGCGAGTTTCTCGCACTTATGGGGCGTGAGGGGGATTATTCCCCTCTATCTGCCGACGACGATGCCGAATATGCCCGTGTTATCGATATCAATATGGACGAGCTCACACCGCTTGCCGCATGTCCTCACAGTCCTGACAATGTAAAGCCGGTATCGGAGCTTGGTGACATTATGGTGCAACAGGTCTGCATCGGTAGCTGCACCAACTCCAGCCTCTCCGACCTCATAGCGGTGGCGAGGATTTTGGACGGCAAAACAATACCGCCCGAGGTCAGCCTGTCGGTATCCCCCGGCTCACGCATGATACTTCAAAAGTTGATAGAGTGTGGCGCGGCGGCAAAAATACTTGCGGCAGGCGCACGGATTTTAGAGTGTGCTTGCGGTCCGTGTATCGGCATGGGATTTGCGCCACAGGGCGCCGGCGTGAGTCTGCGGACATTTAACCGCAACTTTTTAGGTCGCTCCGGCACAAAGGATGCTGAGGTCTATCTCGTCAGCCCCGAGACGGCGGCGGCGAGCGCTGTTGCAGGATATTTCGCCGCTGCTAAAGCGGAGGATTTTGGCGATGAGATTGCCATGACTCCCGATTATGACCTGAACGACAACATGTTTATTCAGCCGGCACCATCCTCTGAGGGGGTTGACATTTTACGCGGTGCGAACATAAAACCACTGCCGGTATGTCCCCCTATGCCGGACAGTTTGAGTTTGCCGGTCTCGTTGAAGGTCGGCGACGACATAACCACCGATCATATAATGCCTGCCGGCGCGGAGGTATTGCCGTTTCGCTCCAACGTGCCGCACCTATCAAAATATTGTTTTAAGGTATGCGATGAGGGATTTTCCGCCCGTGCAAAGGAGCTCGGCAACAGCACGGTCGTCGGCGGTGCCAACTACGGGCAGGGCTCCTCGCGTGAACACGCCGCGCTGGTTCCGTTATACCTCGGTGTGCGCGCCGTGATATGCAAGAGTTTTGCACGTATACACACCGCGAATCTCATCAACAACGGCATACTCCCCCTTACCTTTGCAGAGCCTAACGATTATGACATGATAAAAGAGGGGGATGTTATTGAGATAAGCGGCATACACGCGGGGGTGAAATCCGGTGAATTGATCGCAAAAGTATCGGACAAAGAAATAAAGTTATTGACAACGCTTTCTCAACGAGGGCAGGAGATAATAATGCGCGGTGGAGTATTGAGAGTATAATATAAAGGAAAGGGTATAAATTAATGTTGAACATTGAAAAGGCAACCGAAAAGTTCAAAGAGCTGTTGATAGAGCAACAAAAAAGGGCAAAAGGCATGGCAGATGCGGAGTTTGTTGACTATAGTGCACTGCCTGAAATAGTGATAGGTGTCTGTGGCGGTGACGGAATAGGTCCGGTCATAACCAAAAAATCAGCCGAGATTTTGGAATTTGTTTTAAAAGATGAGGTCGCGAGCGGCAAGATTAAATTTATGGATATCGATGGGCTTACCATTGAAAACCGCGCGGCGCAAAACTGTGCGATACCGGCAGATGTATTGGAGGAGTTGAAGTCCTGCCATGTAATACTAAAAGGGCCGACAACCACCCCACGAAAAGGGGACGGGTTACCAAATATTGAAAGTGCAAACGTTGCAATGCGCAAAGAATTGGACCTGTTTGCCAACGTTCGACCGGTCAAGGTCGACGCCCAGGGTATTGACTGGACCTTCTTTCGTGAAAACACTGAGGGGGCATATGCACTCGGCTCAAAGGGTGTTGCGTTAGAGGGTGGTGTTTCGGTAGATTTCACCGTGACCACCGATGAGGGGACAAAGCGCATCGCCAAGGCGGCATTTGACTATGCTAAAGCAAACGGCAAGAAAAAGGTCTCAATAATAACCAAAGCAAATGTAATAAAGACGACCGACGGTCGATTTTTAGAGCTGTGCAATGAGGTTGCAAAGGATTATCCCGGCATTGAGGTGGACGACTGGTATATCGATATCATGACCGCGAAGCTGGTGGACGAAAAACGTCGTCGCGACTTCCAAGTCTTTGTCCTGCCGAACTTATACGGCGACATTCTCACCGATGAGGCGGCGGAGTTTCAGGGCGGCGTAGGCACGGCAGGTAGTGCAAATATCGGCAAAAAATACGCCATGTTTGAGGCAATCCACGGCAGTGCTCCGCGCATGATATCGGAGGGTCGCGGTGATTATGCCGACCCTTGCTCCATGTTCCGTGCCTCGGTCATGTTGCTCGCACACATCGGTTATGCAGACAAGGCAAAACAGCTTGAAAAAGCATTGGATGAGTGCATGTACGGGGAGGCTAAGATAAAAATAACGGGTCGCAACACAGGGTGCACCTGTCATGAGTTTGCAGATTATGTAAAAAGTAAGATAGATGGATAAGATCAGTAAAGTTTCATTACCGGTTATAAGGCGATTGCCGCGATATTTGCGTTATGTAACCCTGCTTGAAAGGTCGGGTGTAACAAAGGTCTCTTCGAGAGAGCTTGCCGACTGGCTGGGAACTACCGCAAGTCAGGTGCGACAGGACTTTAATTCGCTCGGCGGTCTCGGTCGTCAGGGCATAGGATACCTTGTCACCGACCTTAAGACGGAGTTGGAACAACGCATATATGCCGAAAAACCGCTGGAGTGTATACTTATCGGTGCCGGTAGTCTCGGGAGTGCTATAATAAAATACCTTCAAAATGTTGCAAAAGGATATAATCTTGTAGCAATTTTCGATAACGACCCTGCAAAAATCGGCAAGATAATAGAGGGTATAGAATGCCGAGATATATCGGAGATAGGGGAGTATTGCAAAAAAAATCAGCCAATAGTCGCGGTATTGTGTATACCTACAAGCGCCGCGGAGAGTTTAGCGCCCCTGTTGTTTGAATGCGGTATAAAAAACTTTTGGAATTTCAGTCATTACAATCTTGCCCCACTCAGCGAGGAGATAAAAATAGAAAATGTACACATTCGTGAATCGTTGGAAGCGTTAAGCTATAGGATTAAACATGAAAATTATTAATAAAACCCCGATTTTATTGCCCAAAGACGGCACCTCATTAACACAGTTCGCAGTTGTTGCCTGTGACCAGTTCACAAGTAATAAACCGTATTGGGATGAGGTGGAGCGCCTTGCAAAGGATGTGCCGTCGACGGCTCATTTTATACTGCCGGAAATTTATCTTCATACCGAATGGGAGCAACAACGTCTTGAAAATCTAACCGACACAACAAAACAATATTTAAGGGACGTATTAACAAATGTTGTAGATGGTGCGGTTGCGGTGGAACGAATTTTATCGGATGGTAGTGTTCGTCAAGGATTGGTAGTGGCAATAGATCTTGAACAGTATGCATTCGATGGTAGCAGTGCAACGGTACTGCCGACCGAAAATACCATAATGTCCAGAATACCGGCACGGTGTGAGGCAAGACGCCGCAGTGAACTGGAATGCCCCCACATCTTAATGTTGCTCGATAATGCAAAAAAGGATATAATCGAACCTATATTTAACCTATCGTTGGATAAATTATACGATTTTGAACTACAGCAAAGTGGCGGACACATCAAAGGATATGCCGTTACCGACAAAGGATTGTTGGACGATATACAGGAAAAAATCACAAAATTATATGTCGGCGACGGCAATCATTCACTTGCCGCGGCTAAGACGTTATATGAGGAAATCAAGCAACAATATGGGGACGCATCTATCGATCACCCTGCTCGCTACTGTCTTGTTGAGATAATAAACCTTTTCAGTGATGCACTTCCGGTATTGCCCATACATCGAGTATTGTTCAATGTTAATATTGATGATTTCACCGAAACAGCGAAAAATATTTTGGGGACAGGTTCCGGTAAATTGAGCATATTTTTTGGGGACAGTGAGAAAATATTTGAATACGATGAGGAAAAATATCCACTCTGTGTCTTAGCGACCGATGCCGTCTGCGAGAAAATTGTTAAAGGAATTGACGGCGCTGTTGTGGATTACATCCACGGTGACGACGAATTGAAAGAGTTTGCAAAAAAAGGGATAGGTCTAATGATGCCATATCCGCAAAAGTCCGAGCTGATACCATACATTGAAAAAAACGGCGTTTTCCCGAAAAAGTATTTTTCACTCGGGCATGGTTCAGATAAAAGATACTATCTTGAGTGTAGAAAGATAACTCTATAAGAGGTGCAAACATGCAAAACTACGACGACATACTAAAAAGCTATAAAAGCATCGAGCACAGGATACCGTTCAAACCCAAAATAGCTATTGTGCTGGGCAGTGGACTGGGTGGATATGCCGACAACTTTGATGTTGTAGCTGAGATACCCTACAGCGATATTGACGGATTTCCGATTTCAACCGCCCCGGGACATGTCGGACGCTTTGTTTTTGTATATATTGAGGGTGCTCCGGTTGCAATAATGCAGGGACGGGTACATTATTATGAGGGTTATTCTATCGACAAGGTTGTGTTGCCCATAAGACTGTTGGGCATGATGGGATGTGAATACTTGCTATTGACCAACGCCGCCGGCGGTATCAATCGTCAATTTCGTGTCGGTGACTTCATGATGATTACCGACCATATATCATCATTTGTACCCTCCCCACTCGTCGGAGAAAACATTGAACAATTCGGGGACAGGTTCCCCGATATGACCGATGTGTACAAACCGGAACTTCAAAACGCAATCCTTAGGGCGGCAAACAAGATGGGACTTATAATTCAAAAAGGAGTTTATCTGCAAACAACCGGGCCTGCATTTGAAACACCGGCGGAAATTAAGATGTTTGGGCTATTGGGCGCCGACGCTGTCGGGATGAGCACCGCGTGTGAGGCTACCGCCGCCAATCATGCCGGAATGAAGGTGTGCGGGATATCCTGTATTGCCAATGCTGCAAGTGGTATCACCGGCGACAAACTGTCGGGTGACGATGTCAATCGCGCGGCGGAAAAGGTGCGGGACTATTTTACACGTCTTGTGTCCACCTCTATTATAGAAATTATAAAGGAAAAAGTGCTATAAATGAAGTCTAAATTTTTTGATACAGCGAGAATAAAGATAAAAGGAGGTCGAGGCGGTGACGGCTCGGTCTCTTTCCGACGTGAAAAATATGTAGCCGCAGGCGGACCGGACGGCGGTGACGGCGGTGACGGCGGAAATGTTTATTTTGTCGCGGACGATAATCTTTCCAGCCTGCTTGATTTTCGATACAAAAAAGGTTATCAGGCAGAAAATGGGGAGGCTGGGAGCTATAGAAACAGGCATGGTAAACGTGGCGAGGACATAACCGTGCGTGTCCCACGCGGTACAATTGTTAAGGAATTGCACACAGGTCATATGATTGCCGATATTTCGGGGAACGTCCCCGTTTTAATTGCTAAAGGTGGCAAGGGTGGTCTCGGTAATCAGCATTTTGCCACACCGACAAGACAGGTGCCGAACTTTGCAAAACCCGGCAAGGACGGTGAGAGTTTCGAGGTCGTGCTGGAGTTGATGCTCATAGCCGATGTCGGTCTGTTGGGCTTCCCCAATGTGGGCAAATCAACCCTCTTATCGGTCGTCTCACAGGCTAAACCGAAGATTGCGAACTATCATTTTACCACACTTGTACCCTCGCTCGGCGTTGTTAAGGTATCGGAGGAGGCAAGTTTTGTGGTCGCCGATATCCCGGGGATAATTGAGGGTGCCTCGGAGGGTGCCGGTCTCGGGCATGAGTTTTTGCGCCACACCGAGCGCTGTAGATTATTGTGGCATATCGTTGATGTATCCGGAATTGAGGGGCGAGACCCTATAGAGGATTACAAGACGCTGAACAATGAGTTGAAAACCTTTTCCGAAAAACTTTCAAGGCGCCCGCAACTGTTGGTTGGGGGTAAATCGGACATCGCAAGCGAAGAGCAAAAACAGATGCTTCAAGACTTTGCGAAATCGGAAGATATCCCCGTCTATTTTATAAGCGGTGCCACGCACCAAGGCGTCCGAGAATTGATTGAGGTCAGTTTTCACGCCCTCGCTGACATAGAAAAACCGACTATAGACATAGAAAAATATGTTCCGCCACCCCCTGCGCCGATGCGAACCTTTGAGGTTAAACAGGTCTCCGGCGATGAGTACTATGTCGATGCACCATTTATCGAGCGCCTTTTAATGGGCAGTGATATCAGTGATTATTCCAATCTACAGCATTTTTCCAATGTTATGATAGAGGCCGGTATTATTGAGGAGCTTCGCAATCAGGGAGCAAGCGAGGGTGACACCGTCTATATCGGAGAATGGTCTTTTGACTTTGTGGAATAATTATAGGCGGTGCCCCAAAAGTCGGTTTTGCAAAAGAAGTCGGCAAAATTTCCGTCATATGTCACAAAAATCCTTGTTAATACACCAAGTATTGCCTGCGGTTTTTGTTTAATCTGACAAAAATTTTGCTCTCGCTTTTGCAACCCCTTTGTTTTCGGGTACCCCCATACAAGGAGAGTAATAATGAGCGAAATAGCAGATAACGATTTAGTTACACGCTCCCCAAATCTGCTTGCCTATATCGGTGATGCGGTGTTGGAGTTGTATGTGCGTGAGCGTCTTGTGCGCGCCGGAATGACACATCTGTCCCTACTTCATCGGACGACAACCGAGACTGTGAGTGCAAAAGGTCAAGCCAAATCCTACAATATTTTGGTGACGCACCTTTCGCAGGAGGAGCTTGCTGTTCTAAAACGTGGGCGAAACACCGACAGCGGTGCAGTGCCTAAAAATGCCACCCCATCAGAGTACAGAGCAGCCACCGGAGTGGAATGCTTGATAGGGTGGCTTTATTTTAAGGATCGCACCGAGCGATTGAACGAAATTTTAGATATATGCTTTAAAACTATTAACGATTAATTTTGCCTTTTTTCGTTGTCGGAACAAAGTTTTGTGCGAGGGCGTGTTTGTACCCTTTTGATTTTGCATACAAAAAGCCAAACAGCGAAAAGGTTATTGCACCGACAAAGTTTACAATCATGTCTTTCATGGTGTCAAAAAGCCCGATGTCCAGATACCCCCCGACGCCAAGCGGATTGCCGTTTATTATCACCTCATTTATATTGTTGATGGACACGACGGTGTTGGTTTTGGTCTCGTCCAGAGTGACGGTGTTTATTGTATGTATAATGGTGTCTTTTTGCATGTCGGTCATAAAAAAGTAGTCCATACCAAACTCGAAAAACTCCCATACCACCGCAACCGTCATGGAAAAGCAGAATGCGGTCAACGCCATGAAAAAGGGAGAAAGCTCAAAGGTCAGCCGCTTGTTACTGTTGAGTATGACCACCATGGAAAAGCCGACCGCCGCCGCCAAAAAGCCGTTTATAGTATGCAGCATGGTGTCCCACCCCGGCACGCGGACATAAAACGCATTTATTTCGCCCAAAATCTCCGCCGCGAAGATGAACAGGAATATTGTTATCTCCAGCGCCGGCGGAAGTTCTATGTTGGTGGTGACCTGTATCCAACTCGGAATATAGAACAAAAATAGCGTCAATAGACAGAAAAAGACACTTTCATAGTTGCCGAGAAAGAATTGACGAACCATAATGATAAGTACAATAATGCGAAGCACCGAAAAAACTATGTAGGAACTGCGATGTTCACGCAACTCACCGTTTATCAGTTTGCCGAGTTTCGTGTGCTTTTTCACACGTTTTTGCTTATCCATACACCCTCCTTATAATAAACTCTCTATTAAATTCACCGAATGGATAATTAAACCGTCACAGAGCTTTTTCTGGGGCAGATCAGCGCTCACCTTTTCAAGCAACGGCGCACAGTTGATATCCCCCTCACTTTTTTTAAATTCGGCGAGAAATTGGCGCGCTTTTTCCTCACCTGCACCTAAAATCCCGAGTGCCATCAGCCCACCTGTCACCGCACCGCATACCGAGCTGACCCTCATGCCACTGCCAAAGTGGGCACAAAGGGCGCAGACGGTCTTTTGATCCATGTTTGCCTCATCACAAAATGCCAAGAGGACACTCTGGGCGCAGTTATAATGACGCTCCGAGTTGCCTCGGAGTTCTGCTATAAAATCTGTTCTAACACTCATAATATAAGTCCCTCGTTATTAATTATATTAATTTTAAACTAAAAAATACCGATAGTCAAGAAAATTTTGTTTGCAACTCACTGTGGATAATGATATAATATAGAAAACATACTTTTATGGGTGGTTGTGATGGAAAATAATACAAAGTTGACCTTTGGCAACAAATTAGCTTTTGCGGTTGCAGACCTTTTTGGGGGAGGGTCATTCAATATTGTCAATTTTTTATACCCCGGTTTTTTGGCACTGGCGGTGGGCCTATCCCCGTTTTGGATCAGCTTTATAATGTTTATAGCACGAGTTTGGGATGCGGTGAGTGACCCGTTGATGGGTCGTATTTCCGATGCCACAAAAAATAAAAGATTCGGCAAACGCCGCGTTTATCTTGTAATCGCCGCACCGCTTGTGGTGGTGGCGATGTTTTTGATGTTCTATCCCTTTTCGATGGGGAGTGAAATCGTTAGGGTACTGTGCGTGCTATTTTCCTACATCTTTTTCAGCACTGTGCAAACGATGATCATGATACCCTACAGCTCGCTGTCCTCCGAGCTTGCATACGACTATAAAGACAGGGCGTCTGCAAACTCACTGCGGCTCGCCTTCAGCATTTTTTCCTCGATACTTTGCGTCGCCGTCCCCGGCATGATTGTCGGCGCGTTTGACGGCAACGACGGATATATAGTCATGAGTTTGATTTTCGGTAGTATATTCGGGCTGTCGGTGCTGATGACGGGGTTATTTACACGGGAGCAGATAGTATCCCCACCGATAAAAAGAGCCTTTCGTTTTGATGAATTTACAAGGTTTTTAAAGGTGAGACCGTTCCGACAGTATCTCGGGATGCTTTTGACACTCCAGATGACCATGGCGATAATGAGCTCACTGTTCTTTTTCTATATCGATTTTTATATTAACAGGGATATCACTGCAGCAGGCGGCTCGTCCGTGCTTGGGCTGATAGGTGCCGGGGGGATGTTTGCGACCCAGATAGTTGCACTGCCGTTTTATCTTTGGCTTATCGGCAAAAAAAACAAGGCATTTGCCTACCGTTTCGGCGCATTTATCTGGATAATCGCCGCGGTTGCACTTTTCACACTGCAACCGGGAGTACCGGATATAGCTATAATAATAGCGGCGGTGGTCATTGGATTTGGTATCAGCGGTCCGGGGCTTGTTCCACACGCCATGTTCGGCGACGTTGTAGATGCCTGTGAGGTGGTCACCGGCGAGCGTGGGGAGGGCGCTATGAGCGGATTTGTCAACTTTCTTAACAAGATTGCGCAGGCTGTCGGGCTGTCGGCGGTGATGGCGGCACTCGGATTTTTCGGTTTTCAGGAGCAGGTGGCTGGCGCCGCTAAGGTTGTATCCCAGCCGGAGACGGCACAAACCGCAATCAGAGCGATAATCTGCTTTGCGCCGCTCTTTTTGATGACATTCGGAATACTTATTTCTTTTAAATATAAAATAGACATGAAAAAACAAAGTCAGGTTCGAGTTAGCATCGAAAACGGCGATAATTCCACACTTGAAACACTGAAAAAAGAGTTCACTTAAAAAGGGGAGGGAGATGGCGGTTATTTTGTCGGCATATGTTATCTCGTGGTCGCTTTTGATAGCCTCGGAGTATGGGCAAAGACTTGCAAAACAACATTTGTTTTTTAAAGGGTTGACCAGCTTTATCTTTTTGGTGATGACCGCATACAGCGTTATCGGTTTTGAGGGTGAACGAGATATAACTCACATCGTTTTCATGTGCCTTGGGATGCTGTTTTGTTTTTTCGGTGACGTATTTTTAAGCGTCAAGAAACGGGGCGCCGACTCCGGTTGGTTTTTGCTCGGCGCAGGGTTTTTTATGGCGGCACACGCGATGTTCTTTTTTGCACTTTGTGCGGTGGTGGCACTGACTTTAATTGATGTCCTGCTTGTCTTTGTTATCGCCGTCTGCATCTTTTTGCCGATAACATTTTTATATACGAACAAAAAAGACAAACGGCGGCTCCTTTTTGTCTACTCAATTTTTTTGGGGTTATTAATGTCAAAGGGGATATCTGTTATAACCTTTTTCGGCGCGACCCCTTTCGCATTGTGTGTTTTAATCGGTGCGGTATTGTTCACCGTCTCCGACATTATCCTTATCGTAGGATTATTTAGAGAAAAAAAGATACTCATTCTCCCCTTGATAAATCTTTTGCTGTACTATTCGGCGACCATGTTGCTGGCGGTATCGGTCGGCATCGGCTAAATTTAGTCTTTCCGTAAGATACACACACACTAATTTCACCAAAATATCAAATAATATATATGGTTTTTTGTATACAGTCACGTTATAATATAGATGGTGGAAAAACTATTTATACTTTAACTGAAAGGCTGGATAAAATGAACATACTAAAGATGGTAAGAAATATTATTGCAGGTGGTGTGTCACTCACCCTATTTGCCGGTTGTTCGCAGTCTGTTGCCACCGAGGATGTGCAGATTGGGCACTCCGCGGTAGTACCTGAGGATGTTTCAATGGACATCGAGGAGCTCAAGATGGAAAAGAATTTATCTACGATATATTTTGCAGGCGGTTGTTTTTGGGGTGTCGAGGAGTATATGTCGCGAATTGCAGGTGTGTATGACGCAACCTCCGGCTATGCAAACGGCAATACCGAAAACCCAACCTATGAGGAGGTCATTCGGGATAACACGGGTCATGCCGAGACGGTTCGAGTCCTTTATGACTCCACCGTCGTGAGCCTTGACGAGCTGATGGAAAAATTTTTCCGCGTGGTCGACCCAACCTCTTTAAACAAACAGGGCAACGATGTCGGTGTGCAATACCGCAGTGGGATTTACTACGAGGATGAGGCGGACAAGGATATAATTTCGGCGCATATAGACGCACTCTCTCAGGAGTATGACGAGGAAATAGTGGTGGAAATTCTCCCCCTTGATAACTTTTATCTTGCCGAGGAATATCATCAGGACTACCTCAAAAAGAATGTGAACGGTTACTGCCACATCGACATGAATGCACTAAATGAAACGCAGACGGAGTCTATCAGCGCGGACGACTATGAGCGCCCCTCTTTAGAGGAGTTGAGCGAACGGCTGACCGTCTTGCAGTATGATATCACCCAAAACGGTGGCACCGAGCGGGCGTTCACCCATGAGTATAACGATAACTATGAGCCGGGGATTTATGTGGATATCACCACCGGTGAGCCGTTGTTCAGCTCGGCGGATAAATACGACTCCGGCACCGGCTGGCCGAGCTTTACAAAATCCATCGCCGAAGATGTGGTGGTGGAGGTGGAGGACTATTCCGCAATGGAGGTTAAAAGTCGTGTCGGTGACGCCCATCTCGGGCATGTGTTTGAGGACGGTCCAATCGATGCCGGTGGCCTTCGATACTGCATAAACGGCGACGCCTTAAAATTTATCCCCTATAATGATATGCCGGCAGAGGGGTACGGTCATCTGCAACATCTGGTAATTGAATAGTCCGCAACATCCGGCAAGTATAATTATGCTTTACTTTCCCCTGATAATGGTGTATAATAATAAATATTATGCACTGTTATCAGGGGGGACATTTATGCGCATTGCGATATTTACCGAGGGGTATCTGCCGTATATCAGCGGTGTTGTAACCTATGTTAAAATATTAAAGGACGAGCTGGAGCGGACAGGGCACGAGGTCTTAATAGTCGCGGCATGTCCTAAAAACAAACGCCCGAAAGAGGATATAAAAGGGGTTATGTACTGCCCCTCCATACCGCTCAAAAAGGTGTATGGGTATGGGGTGACAAACCCCCTCAACCTTGTGTCCTATAAACGCATTGCCGATTTTAAACCGGAGCTTATCCATGTGCACACCGAGTTTAGTATCGGTATGCTCGGTATGCAGGCGGCGAGGTGGTTGAATATCCCTATGGTCTATACCTTGCATACCATGTATGAGGATTATTTTGGCTATATCACGCCAAAAAACATGGAAAAAAGTTTTGAAAAGGTGCTAAGACCGGTGGCGCACACCTATTTAAAAGCCATCTGCAACCGTGCGAGTGAGATTACCGTGCCGTCCGACAAGGTGGTGCGCTATCTGCGTGCGTGCGGTATCACAAAACACATCAACCTCATCCCCAACACCGCCGCTACGCGTGACTTCTTGCCGGAGAGCAACTCGCCGGACACGGTCGAAGCGGCGCGAGCGGATATGGAGCTTTCAAAGGAAGATATTGCACTGCTTTATGTCGGTCGACTCGGCTTTGAGAAGAGTATCGACGTGATGATAGACCTTTTTGTCTCGGCATGTAAGGATAAACCACGCTATAAATTTGTCATTCTCGGCGACGGCCCCGAGGCGGATAAACTTAAAAAATACGCTGAGAATACCGAGCTTGCCGACCGCATCATATTCGCAGGACGTGTCGAGTACAGTAGGGTCAGCGCTTATTATAACGCCTGCGACCTTTTTTGCACCGCCTCCACCTCCGAGACCAACTCCATCACCATCTATGAGGCTACGGCGGCAGGGCTTTATGTCTTTCAACGGCTTGACCGCTTTAATGTCGGTCAGGTCACGACCGGTCTCACCGGCGATGTGTTTGAGACTGCTGCGGAGTTTTGCGAGCTAATTGAAAAATACTCCGCATACAGCGACGAGCAGAGGGCAACAATCCGCAAAAATGTCACCGAAAGCTCTCGCGTATACAATGAGTCGGTGTTCTGTGAGCGCATATTAAATGTCTACAACATCGCAATATCAAGGCATGAGAGCAAGAAAAACAAAGGTGTTTTTGACCGCTTTATAAAGCGAAAATAGATATATTGAAAGGGAATGGGGAACATGAACGGTAAAAAAACAGCAGGGCTTATTATCGCCGCAATTATCTTCTTTTTCACCGCCGTGAGCGGTGTTATTTCGGCATATATTATGCGTGATTTTTGGAACATTCTTGATTTTTCCTCCGAGTCGGGCGAGATTATTGAGGATTTGCAGGGCTATGACGAGGATATCGCGCTCATCTATGTGGTCGGCGGTATGTATGACTATGGTGACAGTTTTGAGGCGCGCATGTCCGGTGCCTATCTGCATCAGGCTACTCTCACACAGATTGAAGAGCTTGCAAATGATGAACATAACAAGGGCATAATGCTCTATATGAACACCACCGGTGGTGCCTCACAGGTTGGGGACGAGCTGTATCTTGCGCTCATGGAATATAAAGAGTTGACCGACAGACCGATATACACCTATATGCATAGCTACGGTGCCTCGGCAGGGTACTATGCCGCCTGCGCGTCGGACAAGATATTTATCGAACGCAACTCCCTCACCGGTTCCATCGGTGTTATTATGAGCACCGTTGACTATAGCGGTCTTTATGAAAAGCTCGGCATTGAGGAGAAGGTCTACACCTCCGGCGACTTTAAATACACCGCCTCACAGGAGAATGAGGAGGAAGAGGATGCGATATACCAAGCCTTGATTGACGAGTATTTTGAGCGGTTTGTAGAGGTTATCATGCAAGGTCGTTCCATGTCGGAGCAGGAGGTGTTATCCCTTGCGGACGGGCGTATATACTCTGCAAATCAGGCGTTTGAAAACGGACTTGTCGACGAGATAGGCGATTTTGATTACGCCATGGAGCGCATTTTTGAGGAAACGGGATATGAAGTTTATCACTATCCACTGTACGGCGACCTTTCGATTTTTGATGAGATATTTGCGGCGGTGACAAACATTATACCTAAAAGTGACAACCAAATATTGACCGAACTGCTCGAGGGTTCAAAGCCGATGGAGGTGCTGTATGTATTACAGGATTAACCCTGCCATCACCGGTGGATTTTGGGTTCGGCTTGCGGCTTTTTTGATCGACAATATAATAGTGCTGATACTGCGCGGCAGTTTTTCCCTCTTTGCGCTTGCCTCGGTGGCATTTCTCCCCGACCCTATCTTTTTCACCTATTCCCCACTTGACATATTCTTCTTTTTATTGAGTGCGGCTTATTTCACCTTTACCACCTGCACCCTCGGCGCAACTCCCGGCAAATTGCTTTTCAAACTGCGTGTAATCGATTGCTCCGAGCGCCCCGGTTGGGTGAATATCCTTTATCGTGAGACGATAGGGCGTTATCTCAACGGTCTTTTAATGCTCGGCTATATCTTTTTAATCGTCGACAGGGAGCATTGCACCTTTGCCGACCGACTTTGTGATACGCGAGTTGTGTATCAAAATTTATATGCCAACAATGTGATATGAAATGAGTTAAATATTGAAAAAGGACAGTTTAAACTTTAAAAACCTATTTGTATTCGCCGTGCAGTTCATTAAATTTTCCGTCATAGGCGTGATTAACACCGCATTTAACTACCTATGTTATTCATCGCTTGTCCTGCTCGGTCTGCACTATTTTTTTGCCAACACCGTTGCATGGGTGCTCGGCATATTGCTGTCCTATTTTTTAAACTCTCGCTTTGTCTTTAAGAGCAGTCCTAACAGGGCGGCGGTGATTAAAACCTATATCGTGTACGGTATATCCTATGCGGTCACCATGTTGGGGTTAGCTTTTTTTATCGACTTTTTGCATGTATCGGAGTTTATCGCACCGCTTATAATGCTGTTGTTTTCGGTGCCTTTCAACTTCCTCGCAATGAAGTTTTGGGCGATGAAAAAACAGCCCCGAGCAAAACGCTATGTAATATTTGACCTTGATGGGACTGTATTCGCGACACATTCCGGAATTTATACATCTTTGCAGTCCGCGCTATCTAAAAACGGATACGATGAACTTTCTGCCGAACAGCTAAAGTCATGTATCGGTCCCCCCATGTCCTATACAATAAATAAGTTTACCGGCGCAGACGGTGAGGAGCTGGCACGGCTGACGAATGACTACCGTGAGCACTATCTCGAGCACGGCATGTACCACTGTGAGCCTTTCCCCGGTATGGAGCAACTGCTCTGTGATTTAAATGAAAAGGGCTATCGCCTCGCCATAGCCACCTACAAACGAATTGACATATCAAAAAAGCTGATAAAACAGATGGATTTCGACCGTTATTTTCTCGCTGTCTGCGGCCCTGAAACGGAACAACCCATCACCAAATGTGAGATATTGACCGAGGCACTCGGGCGCTTGAATGCCAAACCGAGTGAGGCGGTGATGATAGGTGACAGCTATTATGACTATGACGCGGCGCAAAAATGCGGTTGTGACTTTATCGGTGTGCGATATGGTTACGGCTTTGATGAGGCAGAGGTTTCTCGGCTCAGCCATGTGAGTTTTGTAGACGATGTGCCGGCACTTGAAAAGGCGCTCGGGCTATGAAAAAGCTAATTTCCAAGATAAAGATGCCAAACAATCGACAGCTTTTAATCGCGCTGTATATTATTTTGGCGATTGTGATGTTGTTGTATGGCTTTTTTTCCTTTGGTATCGAGCTTGCACTGCGACACCTCGGGATGATAACCACCATGGAGCTAACCGCCGACCAGATAGGTTTTGTCGATATAGTCACAGATGAAAACGGCGTTATAAGCTCCACCTCCGGCGATTGTCAAATCCATCTGCCGCCCGGCGACAGGTTGATTACCTCGGTAATGATGAATATCGAGTTCAGTGGGGAGACAGGGGAGCTAACCGCCTATTATACCGATGAGGAGGGGGCGGAATTCGCCGCCGCCGACCGTGTCTACGGCACCGTCACAGAGCAGGGTGCATATTTCGATTTCGGGCTTAGAAAGGTCAACAGGGTGAGGCTGGACCCGACCAACTACACGGTTGAAATTGGGGTGTTTGAGAGTGTTATCATCAACCCACCGCGTGATTTTTCAGACTACTTTACCATCGGTGCACCGCAGATTTATTTTTTCGCATTGATACCGGCGATGGTATGGGCGATTATATTATCCATCAAAAAACAGCTTGCAGGAAAGGACAACGATAAAAATGAGTAAGGATTTTTTGCCGTTATCGGTACCGAATTTTTGCGGCAACGAAAAAAAATATGTCGAACAGGCGGTGGTGAGCGAATGGGTCTCGACCGGTGGCAGCAAGGTCGGCGAATTTGAGGAGGAGATTGCACGGTACAACGGGGTGGAGCGCTCGGTAGCGACCGCGAGTGGCACGGCGGCACTCCATCTTGCACTGCTCTGTCTTGACGTCGGTCACTCGGACGAGGTGCTGGTGCCCACCCTCACCTTTGTCGCGGCGGTAAATCCGGTGCGATATGTCGGTGCAAAACCGGTGTTTTTCGACTGTGATGAGAATTTGTGCATAGATACAAACGCACTGCGCAGTTTTTGCGAAATGGAATGCGACTTTGACGATGGAATACTGCGCAATAAAAAGACGGGGCGGCGTGTTGCCGGCATAATTCCGGTGCATGTTTTCGGCAACCTCGCCGACATGGAGGGGATTATGGACCTCGCACGGCGGTACAATCTCTTTGTGCTGGAGGATGCGACCGAGGCACTCGGCAGTGAGTTTTTGACGGGACGGTATGCCGGCAAAAAGGCAGGGACGATCGGTGATTTCGGCGCATTTAGCTTTAACGGCAACAAGATAATAACCACCGGCTCGGGCGGTGCACTTATCGGCAGTGACACCCGTCTTTTAGACCATGCAAAATATCTCTCCACACAGGCAAAGGACGATGAATTGCATTTCATACACGGTGAGGTCGGCTACAACTACCGCATGACCAACCTGCAGGCGGCACTCGGGCTTGCCCAGATGGAAAATCTCGAAAATTTTATTGAGATTAAAAACAAAAACTATGCGCTTTATAAAGAGCTACTGGGTGGCATTTCCGGCGTAAAATTGCTACCGTTTAGGGATGATATACGATCCAACAGATGGTTTTACAGTCTTGCCGTTGAAGATTTTGCGCTTGGTAGAGATGAGCTAATGGAGGTTTTTCACCAAAACGGTGTGGGTGTGCGACCGGTGTGGGCGTTGATACATAGTTTAAAACCATATGTGGGTTGTGACTATTACGGCGGCTATCGCAGTCGGATTTATCGTGATACCATAATCAATCTGCCCTGCTCGACCTCGGTTACCGTCGATGATATAGAGCGTGTATGCGACATAATAAACAAGGTGAAATGAATAACAGATGGACATAAAACCACTTTTAATATCTAAAGAGAGCACCGTGTTGCAGGCGATGAGGTGCCTGTCCGAGACGGCAATGCATATACTGATGCTTGTTGAGGACGCAAGGCTGATCGGTGTTTTGACCGACGGCGATATAAGGCGCTTTATCCTTGCCGGCGGTGATCTGTCGGACTCCTGCTCTCTTGCGGCGAACAAAAACCCAAAAACGGTGCGCCCCGGCGACTTTGTCGGTGCGGAGCGATTTTTTCGCTCGGTGGACACCTCCTGTGTGCCGGTGGTAGACGAGGATGGTGTGCCGTGCGACCTCTATCTTGAAAAGGAGACATCAAATTACAAAAACAGCGTCTCACTCCCCGTTGTTATAATGGCAGGGGGGCTTGGGACGAGGCTTTACCCATATACAAAGATACTGCCCAAGCCGCTTATACCGGTCGGCGACATCCCCATTATCGAGCATATAATTAACCGTTTTGCCGGATTTGGTTGTGACGATTTTCATGTGATAGTAAACCACCGCAAGGAGATGATAAAGGCGTATTTTAATGAAAGTTCGCGCCCTGATATCAAATTTACAGATGAAGATACCCCACTCGGCACCGCCGGTGGACTGTCACTCTTAAAAGGTCGGGTGAGGGAGACGTGCTTTTTAACCAACTGTGATATATTGGTGGACGCCGACTATGCAAGTATATATGCGGAGCATAAGGAAAAGGGGAATCTTATCACCGTTGTGTCGGCATTCAAGCATATTGTTATCCCTTATGGTGTCATCAAACTGTCGGAGGGGGGCGAGATTGCGGAGTTTAATGAAAAACCGCGCATAGATGTCCTCACCAACACCGGTTTTTATCTCATAGAGCCACAGGTTATCGAGGACCTGCCGGACAACACCTCCACCACCATGCCGGAGATAATCGAGCACTACCGAAATAGGGGCGAGCGCGTCGGCGTGTATCCTATACGTGAGGATGCATTTATGGACATGGGTCAGTTAGAGGAGTTGGAAACGATGAGGGTTAGGTTGGAAAATGGTACGTAGAAGTAACTATTCGATAGAAAATACCCCGACGCGTGATAAATACGGACGGGTAATAAAACCACTGCAAAAAAAGAGGATTTTTCGCACCGCCGGTTTTCTCCTACCACTACTCGGGACACTGCTTGTGATGGTTTTAGCGCTCGCCCTGCGTGGAATGGGTGGGTGAAGATTTTGAGGGCACCGTTGGGTTGCCCTTAAAAAAATTTTGTTAAGAAAATAACAAGTGTGATATTATCACTGTTTTATAATTTAACTTGGGTTATAATCAAGTCAAGATAAAACAGTGAGGTGTCGTAATGAAGACGGTAATAATCGGAGGTGTGGCCGGGGGTGCATCGGCCGCGGCTCGATTACGTCGCCTACGCGAGAAAGACGAGATAATAATTTTAGAACGCGGTGATTATGTATCATATGCAAACTGCGGATTACCTTATTATATCGGTGGCGTAATAACACAAAAAAGTGCACTGATGGTTCAAACACCGGAGAGTTTAACGGCTCGGCTGTCCCTCGACGTGAGGGTCCGTCAGGACGTTAAAGCTATAAATAAAGAAGAAAAATTAGTTGAGATTTATGACATCGACGGCAACAGAAGTTATACCGAAAGTTATGACCGGCTGGTGCTTGCCCCTGGCGCTGAGCCGGTCATGTTGCCGAACAACGATGTGGACGATGAACGTATATTTACCCTTAGGACCATTTCGGACAGCTATCGGATAGTTGATTTTATCAGGAAAAACAAACCAAAAACAGCCCTCATTATCGGTGCGGGCTATATCGGTCTCGAAATGGCGGAAAACCTTAGTCAAATAGGAATTAAAGTTACTGTAGCGGAGGAGTCAAGACATGTGCTTGCCGGTCTTGATTATGATGTTGCGGTCAGTGTGCACCGACATCTGCGACATTCCGGGGTGGAGTTGTTGCTCGGCAACAGCGTTAACCAGATAGTTGCACACAATGATGGTATATACATTAAATTAATGGACGGTGCCGAGCGCAAGGTCGATATGGTGCTTGTGAGCATCGGTGTCAAGCCGGAGAGTGTTCTTGCGAAAAATGCCGGTCTTGATATCAACGAACGTGGTGCGGTGGTTGTCAATAAAAACATGCGTACCTCCGATCGATACATATATGCGGTCGGCGATGTGGTGCAGGTGGCAGATTTGATTTCCGGTAAATCCGCATATGTTCCGCTTGCAGGTCCTGCCAATAAACAGGGTAGGGTGGCGGCGGACAATATCGCCGGATTTGTTCGGGAATACAAGGGCAGTCAGGGCACCGGCGTGCTCAAACTCTTTGATATGACGGTTGGGACAACCGGCTTGAATGAAAAATCCGCTACCGAGCTTGGATATGATTATGACAAGGTCTATCTGATGACAAACTCCCATGCCGGATACTATCCAAAGGCAGGTCCTCTCATAATTAAGGTTTTGTTTGAGATTATGACCGGTAAAATTTTGGGTGGTCAGTTGGTCGGGTTTGATGGTGTGGATAAGCGTCTCGACGTTTTAGCACTCGCCATCAGGGCAGGTCTTACCGCAAACGACCTTGCGGAACACGAGCACGGATATTCCCCCCCATATTCCTCCGCAAAAGATCCGATAAACATGGTTGGGTTTATGATTCAAAACCTGTTAGAGGAGCAGATAAAGCAGTTCCACGTTGAAGATGTGGAGGGGCTAATAAAGCAGGGGAATAAATTTATAGATGTACGTACTCCTGCCGAGTATGTAGTGGGTCATATAGACGGTGCAATAAATATTCCGGTCGATGAACTGCGCGGTCGCCTGCATGAGGTGGAGTATGGTAAACCGCTATACATCTACTGTCAAAGTGGCACAAGGAGTTATGTTGCCGCGAGGGTTCTCACCGGCAACGGATATGAGGTCAGCCACTTAGCGGGAGGGTATCGTCTCTGGTGCTCCATGAGGTCGGACGGTCAAAGTGCCGGCTGTGCAATAATAAGACCTCTTTAAAACTATAAATTCATCTTAACACTCTTGAAACAATATGTGTTTTAAGAGTGTTAAGGATGTTAAAATGATTAATTTATAACTGCACTTTGTCTCTTTTTCTCGAATTAACGGTGAGGGTGTAGTAACAACCCTCGCGGTTGTCCGAGTTTTCGTGTAGTACCTTGTGTCGTATAAAAATTGACATTATATCGTTATAACACAACAAAAAGAGGGGATGAATGAAAAAAAGCTATAAAAACATTATTGTTGTTGTCGTTATATTGCTGCTTATCTCACTTGTAATACTATATTTTATGCCCATGAACTTGTCTTTAATTCTAAATGATGAGCAGACACTTATCTTTTCTAAGGTTGCCATACTTGTTCAAGATGGGGTGCCTACACACGACACAACCGACTACAGCAATGTGAGTGAAGAGCAAAAACAGCAACTGTTCGCACTTTTTGATAGTCGGTCATATCGCCGCAACCTCACGACTATGTTCTCCGACGGCTCCATGTCCGGCAACGGGGGTGAGGGTTATCTTTATATGTTCATCTATGACGGCACCGAATATATTGACGCGGTGGTTTTTGCCTACGACGATGAGATGTCTTTTGGCAATAAAAACTACACCATCAATAACTCGGGTGAGTTGATAGATGGTGTAATTAAGATATTAAATAGTTAATTGACTATAATATATATCCCCGATGCTAAAAGCTGAAATTCTCCGGATCAGAGCCTACCCTTGTGTCGGTGTTGATAGCATCTATCATCTTCATATCATCGGCGGTCAACTCAAAGTTAAAGACGTCGATATTTTGGGCGATACGCTCTTTGTGCACCGATTTCGGTAGGACAATAACGTCCCTTTGCAGGTTCCATCTTATGATAACCTGTGCCGGTGATTTTTCGTATTTTTTGCCGATATTGACAAGTGTATCATTATTTAACAGATCTTGTGCCGTCCTGCCACCGCCGAGCGGACTCCATGCCTCGACGGCAATGCCAAGCTCTTTGCAGTAGTTTATCAGTGGGTAGTTAGAGAGTTTTGGGTGGGATTCTATCTGATTTATCATTGGCTTTATACTGCATTTCGGTAGCAGTTGTTCAAAATGCACCTTGTGAAAGTTGCTCACGCCTATTGATTTGATAAGCCCCTCGCTATAAAACTTCTCCATCTCAAGATATGCGTCGACAAAGCCGTCTGCCGGCCAGTGGATCAGATACAGATCGACATAGTCCATGCCGAGCTCATCGAGGCTTTTCTCCAGCGCCGCCCTTGCGTTGCCCCCTCGAATGTCATCGTTCCAGAGTTTGGTGGTGACAAACAATTCCTCACGGTTTATTCCACTGTCCTTTATCGCCCTGCCGACACTTTTTTCGTTGCGGTAGATCATTGCGGTGTCGATGTGGCGATAACCGGCCTCTATGCCCCATTTGACTGCATTTTCCGTCTCGTCACCACTCTCGGACAGGAAAACGCCGAGACCGATCATAGGTATTTCTTGCCCGTTGCTAAGTTTCATCATTTTCATCAGTTGCTTCCTTTCGTTTTTTCAAACAGTTCCTTAATAAGCCCTGTCACCTCGTCGGCGCAGACCCCTTTATCCACCTTTTTAGATACAGATTTGTCCCTTGTAACCACCTCGCAAGCGCCCTCTTTGAGATTGCGGGGGCTTACTATCACCCGAACCGGCACGCCTAAGAGGTCGGCATCGGAGAACATGACGCCGGCGCTAACCGAGCGGTCGTCATATATGACCTCGACACCGCGCTCGGTCAGGTCGTTATAAAGTGATTCGGCAACCGACTTCACCTCGGCATCGTCGGCGCGCACCGCGCAGATATGCACCTGCCACGGCGCTATGGGGATAGGCCAGATGGGCCCGTAATCGTCGTGCAGTTCCTCACAGACCGAGGCGGCGAGCCGCCCGACACCGATGCCATAACAGCCCATTATCGGCACCTGAACATCGCCGTTTTCGTCGAGATAGGTCATCTGCATGGAGGTTGTGTATTTTGTGCCGAGTTGGAAGATGTTGCCCACCTCAATACCACGATTGATGGTCAAAGATTTGTCGTTACAAACGGGGCAGATGCCGCCCTCCTGCACCTTGGATACATCGACAAATTCAATATCCCCCTCGACATCACGCGAGATATCAAAGCCGGTATAGTGATAATCCACCCTGTTAGCTCCGCTGACAAGGTTGTTTGCGCCTTTTAGCGTCTCGTCAAAAAGCACGGTGCCCTCAAATTTAAGACCGTATGCGCCGATAAAGCCGGCTACAATACCGCTGTTTTCGTCGATGACTGCAGGATAAACCTCACAGCCGACCGCCTTTTTGAGCTTTGCCTCGTTCACTTCATAGTCACCGCGTATAAAAAGCACCACATAGCTGTCGTTCGTGACCTTTTGATAGACGACCGCTTTGCAACTGTGTTTTGGCTCAACCTTTAAAAAGTCACAGACCTCCTCTATAGACGACAGGTTGGGGGTGTGCACCTCGGTGAGTGGGTTTGAAACGTCATCGTCAATCGGCTCGGTAATGGTCTTTGCCGCCTCCATGTTGGCATTATAATCGCAATTTTTGCAGGAGACGACGGTGTCCTCACCGACGGGGGTCAACAGCATGAACTCATGTGACAGATTGCCGCCCATCATGCCGGAGTCCGACGCGACCGAGACCACCTGTGGCAGACCGACCCGCCGGAATATCCGCTGATACGCCTTGTGACAACGCTCGTAATACTCCTCCAAATCCTGCTGTGAGGTGTGAAAGGAGTAGGCATCCTTCATGGTGAACTCACGCACCCGTATAAGACCGCCACGGGGGCGTGCCTCGTCGCGGAATTTTGTCTGTATCTGATATATCATGAACGGATAACGTGAATACCCCTGCCCATATTCGCGCACCAGTTGAACTGCCGCCTCCTCATGGGTCATGCCGAGCACATAGTTTGCATCGTTTCGGTCGCTGAAACGCAGCAGCTCACTCCCGACACTCTCGTATCTGCCGGACTCCTCCCAGAGTGTCGCCGGCAAAACTACGGGGAAAGATACCTCCTGACCGTCAATCCTGTCCATCTCTTCACGGATAATCTGCTCTATTTTGCGTGCAATTCTTTTAAGCGGTGTATAGGATGAGTAGATACCGCTTGCAACATTCTTAATATATGCGCCGCGCACCATGAGTGCATGGCTGTCGATTATACAGTCGGAGGGGCGTTCTTTAAATCGCTCCCCGACGAGGTTAATAAGTTTCATTATATTCCTTTCGCTATAGCTTTGTGCCCACCGAGAATACGGCAGGCACAAATATAAGTGATTATTTGTTAGCTGTTATTGATATTGCATATCTCAGAGAGTATCCTCGGCAGGTTTTCCGATATTGTCTCACTTGAGAATTGGCAGGTGCCGACCGCACGGTGACCGCCACCGCCGTATTTGAGCATAAGGTTGCCGACGTTGACCTTGCTGGTGCGGTCGATAATGCTGTGACCGACCGCGACACTGCAACCCTGACGGTTGCGCCCGTCCACAATCCAAACGGAAAGACTGATGTTTGTAAAAAGGCTGTAGATAAGGAATCGGTTACCGGCATAGATAGTCTCCACACCGCGCAGGTCGGTTATCATGACCTTGCCCTCGATGCGTGTGTACTTCATGACCATCTCACGGAAAAGAGCATCCTGTTCAAAATAGAGATCCACCCTCTCCTTGACATCCGGCTCCTGTAGGATTTCGGAGATTGACTTGACCGCGCACCAGTCAATCATCAACTCCATCAACTGCAGATTGGAAATCCTAAAGTCACGAAAACGTCCGAGGCCGGTCCTCGGGTCCATGATAAAGCCAAGCAAAATCCAATCGGTCGGATTTAAAATCTCCGTCTCGGTCAGCTTTGCAGAGTCGACACGGTCGACCGCAATAAGAAGCTCTTCAAAACCGTCGAACTTGTCGGCACCGTAATAGTCATAAATTACATGGGCACAGCTGTCCGCTATGCGAGAGGAGCCTTTAAAGCCGGACTCCATAGCACCGCGCTCGTGCTCACTCAGATGGTGGTCAAACCAAAGCCCACAACCCTTGACAAACGGCACGTTGGCAAGGCAATCATTCTCGGTAACCTCCACAAGACCGTCCTGCAAATCCTTGGGGTGCACGAACTTAAATTCATCAATTACCCCCACGTGCTTGAGCAGAACACCACAAGCAAGACCATCAAAGTCGGAACGTGTTAACAGTCGCATTTTTACTCTCCTATATATAGTTTACTTATTTTATACTACTATTTTACAACCTTTCGCACACATTGTCAACAGTAAACCAAAATGTGCTACCTTTTCCGGGTGAAGAATTTACTCCGAAATTGTATCCATGCCGGACAAAGGTGGATTTTACAATGGCGAGTCCAAGTCCGCTGCCACTCTCACCGCGGTCGGCACGTGCCCTATAGTATCGGTCAAAGATATAGTTAATATCCTCTTTTGCTATACCTTTGCCGTGGTCCTCTATATAAACACGTGTCTTATCGGTGCCGATTTCACAACCTACAATGACCGTTTTGTCGTCACCTACATGGGTTACGGCGTTTTCAATAAGGTTGTGCACAGCGCTGTCCAGTTGACGCCGGTCGGCATTTATATATATTTCGGTGGGGGGGAGGGACAGGTCGATAAAAACACCTTTCAACTCCGCCATGCGTTTTTCACGAAAAACAATATCTTCTAAAAACTTGCACAGATCAAATTGCGCCCGCTCGAGTGGTGTCTCGCCACTGTTTTGCTTGGATAGCTCCATCACATTCCCGATAAAGCCGGACAATCTGTCCGCCTCCGCGATGATAATGTCGAGCTGTTCGTTGCGTTTTTCCTCCACCTCACCGGTGAAGTCGCGTATCGTCTCGGCATAGCCTTTTATAAGTGTGAGCGGTGTTCGCAGGTCGTGTGAGATGTTGCCGAGCAGTTCATCCTTGAGCTTCGAGGTCCTTTTCAGCTCATGGGTCATTATAGAAAAGTCACCGGCGAGGTCGCCCAGCTCATCGTCGCGTTCGGTGTCAAGCTCTATGTCATAGTTGCCGTTTGCAATCTGTTTTGTAGCCTTGCCCAGCTCGGAAATGGGTGCTGTGAAATACCCGGCAAAGACAAAGGCTATGGCTACGGCGAGCGGCAGGGCAAGCGCAAGCGAGATGAATATCTGCCGTGCAATAACAGTCCCTGCAACGTCAATCTGCTCAAGGTCGGTGGATACGAGGATAATCTGCTCATCACCTACCATATCGCCGAAAATTCTTTGGCTCGCCTCATCATCAGAGGTCATGGTATAGCGAAAATTATCATCCTCCACCGCTCGCATACGCATGGAGATGAGGTTGGCATTTTCCTCCAGCTCGTTGCCTGCCTCACCGGAGTGCAACAAGCACTGGGAGCCAATCCCCTCGATGATAACAAGCGGTTTTAACGTCTCGGCATCACTTATTTCAATGCATATTCCGGTTGAGGCTATGTCGGTGATGGTGCGTATTGCGGAGGGGACATCGTTGTTTTCTATCGCCTCACTTGCCGACGCCAACGCCTCGGACAGACTTGTGTCCAATATGTTGTTATAGGTGGGCACCAGCAGAATCGACTGCAAAAAGAAGGTGAACGTGACAATGCCAAGGCAGGTCAACGCGATGATGACCGCCAATCGATTGCGTATGCCCTTAAAAAGGTCTAAAAATCGTTTCATCAACCTCGGTCATAGGTGAATTTGTATCCTATGCCCCAAACCGTCTTTATGCAATCGCGATAATCACCGATGTGACCGCGCAACATTTTGATATGTGTGTCCACCGTGCGGTCCTCGCCGAGGTAGTCGTAGTTCCAGACCGCCGAGAGTATCTTTTCACGCGATAGCGCCACGCCCTCATTTTCCGCAAAATACAGTAGCAGGTCAAACTCTTTGGGGGTCAGGTTTAACAGTTTGTCCCCTATCTTTGCCTCGTGGCTTTTTTCATCGATATTGAGTTCTCCAAAGCGGAATGTGCGCTCGTTTGAATCCTCCTCCGAGAGCATGGTGCGCGTCAATACGGCACGGATACGCGCGACCAACTCGCGTGGGCTAAAGGGCTTTGTGACATAGTCGTCCGCTCCCTGTTCAAGACCGAACACACGGTCATTCTCCTCCCCTTTGGCGGTGAGCATTATGACAGGGAGTTTGTATCCGCGCCGTCGTATCTCGGCAAGGCAGGTGAAACCGTCGGTGAACGGCATCATCACATCCAAAAGACACAGGTCAAAATCGGAGCGTGACAGCTTTAAAAGTGCCTCATCTCCATCGTATGCGACGGTGCAGTCATATCCCACAAATTCAAGATTTTGCTTTAAAAGGTCGCAGATTTGTCGCTCGTCGTCCACAATTAATATACTTGCCATTTTTACACTCCTTGTTTAGTTTTAGGGGGTGTTGAAAAAGTCGGCTTTACAAAAGGCGTTGGCAAAATTTCCGTCATATGTCACAAAAATCCTCGTTAATACACAAAGTATTGCCTGCGGTTTTTGTTTAATCTGACAAAAATTTTGCTCTAGCTTTTGCAAATCCTTTATTTTTCAACACCCCCCTTTTTAGCATATTCTCTTATCTCGCGATAGCCGGCATCGGTTTTATAAAGCCTTTCGGCGATGACCTGCATCAGCTCGAAATCCTCCCGTGAATCTATATCGAGTATACCGGTGTCCGGCATGAGTGAAAGCCCCGAGGTGGCGTCCCAGATGTATTTTGAGGTGTTATTTCGGATAAAATTCGCCTCAAATATATATATCGAGGCATTGAGGTCAAAGGTGCTCGGTATCTGTTGACGTGCAAAAAACTCGTCGGTGTCGATAGCTTTGCTCACAAAGCCGTTTTCATCGGTCACCACCATATTGTAGTATGGGTTTCGCCTTGATTTGACGGCGGAGAAGATGAGCTGTTTATCCGGGTTTTTCAGCTTGATCTCAAACTGGTTTTTAATGTCGGTCATGCGCCGCAGTGGGCTGGTTATGTCGAGGTCGATATAGTAGTCGTATCTCTTTTTCCGACTTTCTTCCATGGTGGCAAGGGCATGGGTGAACACCGCGAGTTTTGGGGTGATGCCGTCACAAAGCTCGCCGCTGCGACGCACCACAAAGACATCGCTAAAGGTGCCGGTGACGTCGCCGACAAGCCGGTCGCTGTCGGTGGAAAGGCAGATATCCACACTGTGTTCGGGATATGCGGCGGCGAATAACTCCGCCGACGACACGCTGTAAAAGGACAGTGGCACACCGCAAAACTCGGCGAGGTTTTTGCCGGGATAGCCGGTACTGCCGGCTCGTCCGCAGATTGAAATTAAAATATTTGCCATCGTTATCCTCCGATTAAAAATCACTTGACAGGCAAAGGCGCAGAGTGTCGCTCGCCCTTTGTGCGTCGTTAATATTCTCCACTCCGTTTGATATGTCGATAAAGTGGCGCATTTCACGGATATACTTGTCGTTGCCGTCCTCACGGCAGTCTATCTCCCCTTTTTGATAGTGGTGGATAATGCCGCTCCCAAAGTCGGCGGTGATGTTGCCGTCACGACATATAACCTCGCAGACCCTCTTATATTCCCTGCCAAAGTAGTCAAGGTGCAACGACAGGGCGACACCGCCTGCGGTTGCGATGTATAAAGCATAGTCCTCGCTGTCGATTTCAAGCTCCGACAGGTTGCCGTGCATTGATTTTATGCTATCGACAGTGCCAAACAGCGCGCCGAGGTAGTCCCATTCATGTATGAGGTCAAGGCGCACGCCGCCGCCCATCTCTTTCATGGCGCTGTAACAGTTGCGATAATCTGCGCCGACACGCCACTCCGGGAGGTAGCTGGAGCATATCGCACGCACGGCGAACGGTTTTTCATCCCAAAGTAGTTTTTGCAGTGTTAAAAAGAGGGTGGTGTGTCGAAGCGGTGCCGCGACATAGACCGTTTTTTCCGAGAGGAATGAGAGGTCGTAAGCTCGCTCAAATATCGGTTTTTCCACAAAAAAGTTTTTGACAAAGGGCAGTGTTTGCGATATGTTGGCGTGGTGCAGGTGGGTAGGGCCGGTGATAAAACAAAGGTCATACTCGCCCGAAAGGTCATCAGCACTGAAAATCTCACCGTGAAGCAGGGCAGCGATATCATCACCGAGCCGTCGCTTGCTACTGCGCAGAGCATCGACCTCAATGTCCGGCAAAACTGTCTTTAAATTGCGAAGATGACGGCACCCAATACTGCCAAGACCGACAAATAGCGCTCTCAAATCTATGCATCCCTTTCTATAATTTCTATGGTATCTAAGACCTTGACATTGTGGTCATAGCTGTATTTCGGGCACTCGGTGCCGTCGAGTGAGGCGATAAAGTTATTCAGCTCATCACGGTATGCATCCTCCACAATGTTGTCGGAGTAGCCCTTGAGCTGTGTCGCATTTTCATAAAGGGAGATGTTGATCTTCTCCTTTTTATCGGTGTCATAGCTCGACAGGGTGGTGGGCGAGCCCTCCCAGAAAAGGTGCAACCCCTCACCGAACAGCTCGAAATCACGCACAGGTTTTGGCGATACGACGTCCGTCAACAGTGTGCCGATTGTGCCGTCGTCATGCCGCAACGTTATAAGGACGGTGTCGTCATACTCAATCTCGAGGGCGGATAGGCGCGCACGGTTGACATTTAATATCTCGACGGTGCCGAAAGCCTCGATAAGCCAGGCGAGTTCGATGGCGAGAATTTCACGGATGCCGCCGGTGCGTTTATCGCCGACAAAAAAGTTTTTATAACTCTCCCACGGGTGCCAGTCCGGCAGGTATTGACCTATATGATATCGATAGCAGACAGGGGAGAGGAACGCTTTTTTCATCTCGATTATTCGCCTTATTTCCTTACGATAGAGCATGGTGTTGCTGTTGAACCACAAAAGACCGCTCTTTTTGGCAAGCTCACGAAGTTCAGGATAGCTCTCGTCGGTTAAATTCAGCTCGCTAAACACATCGAGACCGTGCGCCAACAACTTTTGTGTGATTTTTGGATGGGTGAGCGGTGCGGAGCAGATAAGCGCGCCGGTATAACCCCCGACCGACAGCGCGTCGGTCAAGTCCGCAAAGACGATGTGCCCGAGTTCACTCGCCTGCCCCCGTCGCTCTTCAAGGGAGTCCACCACCGTCAATTTTATGTCGGGGTCAATCTCTTGCAATATTCTTGCGCGCCTTTTGCCCATCGAGCCGAAGCCGATTAGCAGGAAGTTATGTGACATCGAAAAACTCCTTTTCGCTATTTATACCATCGTTTAACCGCTGTGCCGTGATCCTTGCGATATCGTCGGCGGTGTTCTCACCATAATAGGGCGAGCGCGCCGAATGGCTCTTTTCTATAAAATCGGGGGAGAGTGCCTTGTCGATAGCGGCGATAATCTCGTCCGAGTTGACACCGCAACATATAATATTTTCGCTCATCAATCGCCCGTTTTGGCGGTTGCCGATGTTGATGCTCGGCACACCGAATGATGGGGTCTCGCAAACACCGCTTGAGGAATTGCCGACCACCACGGCGGCGTATTTCATTGCCGAGAGGTAGCGCAACATACCCATAGAGCGGATATAAAGGCGGTTTTGCTCGTCGTTGCAAAAGTTTTGAAGTGCGATATTAAATCGCTCCCCACCGGCATCGGCGTTCGCACCGGTTATAACTATCGCGTCGTCATACTGCCGTAGGGCAAGGAGCAACGTTTCAATCTGCTCGTCGCAGGGAATGCTGGAAAGTGTCTCGGGGTGGTAGGTGACCAATAGAAAATCACGAGTTAAATCAAAATCGAGCGAGCGCGACAGCTCCTCCTTTGATAAAAGTTTCATACGACGGATATTCTCATCCCCAAGACCGCCGACGTTATAGATGTTGCCCGGCTGTTCGCCGAGAGCTTGCAAACGTTTTGCGTACCGCTCACAGGAGGGGAAGTGCACCGACGCAAGTTTTGTGATACAGTGGCGCAGACAGTCGTCGATAGCACCGCTGGTCACGTCACCGCCGCTGATATGAAATATCGGTATGTCCAAAAATCGTGCCGCAACCGCGAGGGCAAATATTTCGTACCGATCGCCCAATATTAAAAGAGCATCCGGTCGGTTTTGCTCAAAACAATCGGTGAAAAGCTGTTGGGTCAGCGCTGTTATCCTCGCTATGCCGAGCCTGTCTTGCGGATACTTCATTATATCGATGGGATAAAAGTCAAAGCCGTCCGCCACAATTTCACTCGACGTGCCGTCCGATATGTGCGCGCCGGTGGCAACAATCTCGACCGTGAGTTCTCGGCGTGCGTGCAAACGTTTTATAACAGGGGAAAGCAGACCGTAATCGGCACGGGTGGAGGTGACTACCATAAGTTTTTTCATCATCAGTCGGTCCCGAAAATCCTGTCGCCGGCATCGCCAAGCCCCGGCACTATATACCCTTTTTCGTTGAGACGCTCATCCAGAGCGGCGGCATATATCTCAACATCGGGGTGGTCGGTGGAAAGACGCTTCACCCCCTCGGGTGAGGCGATAAGACAGAGGAACTTTATCTGCCGTGCCCCCTCCGATTTAAGTTTTTCCACCGCATCGCAGGCACTGCCACCGGTCGCGAGCATCGGGTCAACCACCAATATATAACGGGTGTTGATGTCGGACGGCATCCTATAATAGTATTGAATGGGGGTCAAAGTCTCCTCATCACGGTACAGACCGATGTGACCTATTTTAACGGTGGGGAGCACGGCGCGAACCCCCTCCACCATGCCAAGACCGGCGCGCAGTATCGGCACTACCGCAGGTTTAAGACCGTGTAGCCGCCTGCCCACAGTATCGGCAACGGGGGTGCTCAAAGGGGTGTCAACGAGCGGCAGGTCACGAGTTGCCTCGTAGGTCAAAAGCATGGCAAGCTCGCCGGTGAGCCGACCAAATTCGACATTGTCGGTGGTTTTATCCCGTAAAAATGAGATTTTGTGTTGAATTAATGGGTGATCGAGTATCTTTATCAAAGCCATATTATCTGTCCTTAATCCTGTTCAAAAAGTTTACCGCTTTCAATATGTCCGCCTTTGGGTCGGTGCCGACCTCGCGCTCGATGGTCAGGTATCCTCGATAGCCGACTTCATCCAATGCGGCAAGATACGCGGGGAAATCGACATCCCCCTCACCGAGCGGCAACTCCTCAAAATATTTAGCGCCGCATATCTCCGCCTCAATCTCGCCGTAGATGATAAGAGGGTCACCGACCATAAGTCGCCGCCCGTCCTTGGCGTGGGTATGCACTATATAATCTTTGAGGGTGTGCACCGCGCGCACCGGGTCGTCACCGGTCACCATGACAAGGTTTGCAGGGTCAAGGTTGACACCGACACCCCGTGAGCCGAGCGACTTTAAAAAACCACGCAGGGTGGTTGCAACCTCCGGTCCTGTCTCAATTGCAAAATGGGCGTGCATACTGTCGGCATACTCCGCAAGTTTCCCGCAGGTCTCCTGTAAAATTTTGTATTTGGCACAGTTGGGATCACTCGGCACAACACCGATATGGGTGGTGACAATGTCAGAGCCTATCGAGGCGGCAAACTCTAAGATTCTTTTGGAGCGCTCTACTAACCCATCGCTTTGACCGGGGTCGGAAAAGCTGTATCCGTCATGGTTGCCACTGATAAAGTCACCACACACCGCCGATACCACAAGTGCGTTATCCGCAAGATTTGCGCGCAGCTCACGGATGGTGCTTTTAGTGACGGTGCGCGCGTCCAACTCCCCCTTGACGGCATAGAGCTGAACGGCGCAGACCCCGACCTCCTTAGCGTATTTGAGCGCGGTTGTAGTGTCGCATTTAAAGCTGTCGAGCAGAACACCTAACGGGAAGTTATACATGATAATATCCTTTTATAGATGGATGTAATTGAGTATATCAGTCGGTATCATACTGCGCCACGACATATCTTTTGCACAGGCATCACCTATCATTCCGTGCATATAAACCGCCGCCGAGACTGCCTTGAAAAGATCGTCACTCCCCATGCAGTAGGCGGATACAAGCCCCGACAATATGTCGCCGGAGCCACCCTTTGCCATGCCGGGGTTGCCGGTCGGGTTTATTGCAAATTGACCGTTGGGTGAGGCGATAACGCTCGCTGCGCCCTTTAAGACGACGATACAATCATGTTCTTTTGCAAAATCTCGGGCGATAGCAATCCTGTTTGCCCCCACCTCCTCGACCGTTTTATTGCACAGCCGTGCCATCTCGAGGGGGTGAGGGGTGATGATAAGCTGTGATTTTTTCTCGGCAAAAATATTATTGTCGGTTATATTATTGAGGGCGTCGGCGTCCAGCACCAAGGTTTTGGTGTAGTTTTTGATGAGGTAGTGGGTTATCTCGGCGCGCGCCGTGCCACTGCCACAACCGTGCAAAACGACATCAAATCGAGACAGGTCACCGACGGCATCGACAAAGTCGTCGTCATACGGCATAAAGACCGGCTCGTTAAGTTTTTGTTGCAGTACATTCAATATATCACGCTCGCACGCGATGTATAAAAGACCGATACCGCCGCGAAGTGCCGCCACGGAGGATAGGTATACAGCGCCGGTCATATTTTTCGAGCCGGTGACCGACAGCATTTTGCCGAGCGTGCCTTTGTGCGCCTGCGGTGGGATTTTTTTATTTAGATAAAGGAGGATTTCTCCGCTGAGCAAAACCCCGTCAGAGGTGGCTTTATCCAAGACCGCATCTTGATATCCGATGGATACAACCTTAACCTCACCGCAAAACTCTTTGGCAGGGTAGGATACATGACAGGGTTTATAAAACTCAAAGGTGACGGTGAGGTCGGCGCAAAAAGACCCTTTTGTCACTCGCGCATCGTCACAGTATACACCGGAGGGCAGGTCGATGGCAACCTTAAAAGCATCGGAGTTTTTTGCAAACTCGAACATTGCGATGACGTCGCCGCGAAGTTCACCGTGAAAGCCGACACCAAAGACCGCATCTATTATAATATCATAGCCAAACACCGACTGCGTTAATCTGTCCGGAGAAATGTCCTTTATCAATGTCTTATCAAGTGCCGTGTCGCGATAATATCTGGTATCCGGTGAGCGGATTTCATCGGCAAGATTACAGACAAAGACATTGCAGGATAGCGCCTCAAACAACTGCGCGAGGACATACCCGTCGCCGCCGTTGCCACCTCCGCCACAGAAAATTAGGACATTTTGAGGGCGTTCACACTCGTTGATGATGGCATCAAAAGCCGCTGACGCGGCATTAAACATAAGTTGGGTCGACGTTATACCGATGTGTTCTGTGTGCAGCGAATCAAGGCGCATCATCTCGGACGCGCAGGGGAGCGTGAGACAAGGGTTTTGAGGGGTAGAGAGTGTTGTCATAAATCCTCAAAAATGTAAATTATTCCACAACAATATCGATGGAGGCACTGCGCCGTTTTGTGGATTTTTCTTTGGCGGCAGGGGGTGCGTTGGAGATGTCGGCGGATTTAGGGGTGGGTGCCGCCTCGGTGTTACCTGCCCTGGCGCGGACCTTTTGCTCTATCTCGGCAAAGATTTCGGGGTTGTCCTTGAAAAATTGCTTTGCGTTGTCACGCCCCTGACCGAGGCGCGTATCACCGTAGCCGAACCACGCACCGGATTTTTGCACAACATTCTGTTTGACTGCCATGTCGAGCAGTTCACCCTGCTTTGATATACCCTCACCGAACATGATGTCAAACTCCGCATCACGAAATGGGGGGGAGACCTTGTTTTTGACAACCTTAGCACGGGTGCGGTTGCCGATAATGTCGGTGCCGTTTTTAAGCCCCTCGATACGGCGCACATCGATACGCACCGAGGAGTAGTATTTAAGTGCACGACCGCCGCTTGTGACCTCCGGATTGCCGTATACCACGCCGACCTTTTCACGAAGTTGGTTGATAAAGACACAGATGGTGCCGGTTTTGCCGAGTATGCCGGTGAGTTTGCGCAGAGCTTGGCTCATAAGCCTTGCCTGTAGACCGACGTGCGCGTCGCCCATTTCGCCCTCAATCTCGGCGCGCGGAACCATCGCCGCAACGCTGTCGATAACAATTATGTCTATAGCACCGCTGCGCACCAATGCCTCGGTTATTTCCAGTGCCTGTTCACCGGTGTCCGGTTGGGAGACGAGGAGCGAGTCAATGTCCACCCCGAGCGCACGTGCATAGACAGGGTCGAGGGCGTGCTCAACGTCGATAAATGCCGCCTCACCGCCATTTTTTTGAGCCTCAGCAACACAGTGCAGTGCGAGGGTGGTTTTACCGCTACTCTCGGGGCCGTAAATCTCGACCACCCTGCCGCGTGGCAGACCGCCGATACCGAGTGCCGCATCAAGACCGATAGAACCGGTGGATATGGCATCAACCTGCATACCGACACTCTGCCCGAGCTTCATGACAGCACCTTTGCCGAACTGCCTCTCTATATGCGCTATAGCGGTGTTCAGTGCCTCGTTTTTGTTAGCCATATCTCCTCCTTGTTCTTTGTAACACTTGACACCGTTTGGTGTTGTGTTAAATTAATTCATAGTGTACTAAATATTATAACATATATTGTCGGAAAAAACAACAATTCATAGATAATTTCTTATATAGCAGCTTAACTTATATTTGTCCAAAGAATAGCATAAAAAACTTTGGTATGTGGTTTTTTGTGCGTATGATTTGTCGACAAATAAAATTCCAGTTACTATAATATCTTTAAAGCCTGTTCAAGGTCGGATATAATGTCATCAACGTCCTCCAGTCCAACCGAAAGACGGACTAACCCCTCGCCGATTTTAGCCTCGACAAGCTGGCTCTCGGTCAGCTGGCGGTGGGTGGTGCTCGCAGGGTGCAAAATACAACTGCGTATATCCGCGACATGAACTTCACGGCAGACAAGTTTTAAAGCATCACAAAATTCCGTGACCCTCTCGCGACCACCTTTTAAATTGACGGACAATACGGCAGAGGCGCCCTCTTTAAGATACTTTTTCGCCTTTTCACTTTGGCTATTGCCATCGAGTAAGGGGTAAATTACACTTTCAACCTTGTCACTTGCAGATAAAAATTCGGCGACTTTCTCGGCATTTTCACAGTAGCGGCGCATACGCACATCCAACGTTTCCAGACCCATGTTGAGCAAAAAAGAGGAGTGAGCCGCAGGATAACAGCCGAGATCACGCATCAACTGCATACGAGCTTTTACTATAAATGCCGCCGCGCCGAAATCCCGAGTATACACAACGCCGTGATAGCTCTCGTCCGGAGTGCAAAATTCGGGGAACTTGCCATTTTCCCAGTTGAATTTCCCGGCATCCACAATCACGCCACCCACCTGCACCGCGTGACCGTCCATATATTTGCTGGTGGAGTGAATAACAACGTCGGCGCCGAAATCAATCGGTCGGCAGAGTATCGGCGTCGGGAAGGTATTGTCCACAATAAGCGGTATGTTATTGCGATGTGCAACGGTAGCGAATTTTTCGATATCGAGCACGTTTAGCGTCGGGTTGGAAAGGCTCTCGCCGAACATGCAACGGGTGTTTGGCTTTATTGCGGCTTCCAGTGTCGCCTCATCCGCGTCCGGGTCGACAAATATCACCTCAATGCCAAACCGTTTGAGGGTCACAGCAAAAAGATTGTACGTGCCACCATAAATAGCATGGGAGCATACGACACTCTCGCCGGCAGAGCAGAGGTTGAGTATCGATAAAAGTGTCGCCGATTGACCGGACGAGGTGCACATTGCGGCAACTCCCCCCTCTAAATCGGCGATTTTTTGCTCCACAGCGTCGGTGGTGGGGTTGGAAAATCGTGAGTAGAGGTGCGCTGTTGGCATGTCGAATAATGCCGAAATTTCCGACATGCTGTCAAATCTATATGTAGTGCTTTGAACTATAGGCACAGTACCGGGTGCCCCGTTTTGCGGTGTATAACCGGAGTGTAAACATTTTGTGGGATTTTTCATGACGACAACCTCTCTTTGTAAAAAAATTATAGATATCTTAGTTTTATAATATTTCGTTTTAATACATTTGTCAATCGACAAAATGACAAAATAAACGTATAGTTATGTTAAAAACTTTTAACAATCTACTCAAAACTAACTTTTTAAGGTGAAAAAAGTGTGTGACAATACGACTTTTTAACACTTTCAACGAGTTTTCAACATTTCTGTTGACCGGCTGGTACAATACATTGTGTATATAAATTGTCAGATTGACCACTTTGCTCAATTAAAAACAAATATTATTTCAGGTTTTAAAAGGTTGCGAAAATGATATTTTTTTAGTATAATATGTCAAAATACGAACATCTATATATAGCAAAATAAAAATAGGTTCTAAAAGACAAGATTTATAAAAAAAAATTAAAAAAATTTGATATTTGTGTAGAAATATATTAAAAAATGTGGTATCATTAAAACATATGTATAATAACCTTGTTAGATAGTTGAGGAGAGGCACTTTTGCAGACGGATTTTATATTTGGCAGAAATGCCGTAGAGGCTCTTTTAAAAGGTGATGCCGCGGTCGACACACTCTATATATTAAATAGTATGGAGAAAAAGTCCGCCGCCTACTTTGAAGCACTTGCAAAAGAAAAACATGCGGTGATAAAGCGCGCCCCCGACGTGAAAATGGACGCTCTGGTCGGCAACACAAAACATCAGGGGTTGATTGCCACCATGGCACAGCTTGAATATCTCGACCTCGGTGACCTTGAGGAGATGGCATGCGGCGCGAACGACAATGTTTTTCTGCTATTAAATGAAATAGCCGACCCTCACAACCTCGGCGCACTAATTAGGTCAGCCTATCTTTTCGGCATTAAAGCGGTGGTTATTACCAAACGCGGCGGTTGTAGTGTAACCCCCACGGCAATCAAAGCCTCGGCAGGTGCGGCGCTGAAAATGCCTATTATCAGAGTTTCCAACATGGGTGAGACGGTGCGCAGATTAAAAGAAAACGGCGTATTTGTCTTTGCGGCACAGGGTGGTGGTGAACCTCTCGATAGGGTGGACTGCACCGGCAAACTCGCTCTCATCATGGGCAGTGAGGGGGAGGGTGTTTCCCCATTACTTAAAAAATTATGTGACGGCATCATCAGTGTACCGCTATTATCCGACGATACAATCGATAGTCTCAACGTCTCGGTCGCCGCAGGAATAATATTAAATAAAATGAATAGATTACATGTCTAATTTATAAGAGGTGAAAAACTTGCAGGATAATTATAGCAAAAATAATAATATAGAGGACATCCTCAGCCAGATACGGGATAAAAAGCAACCAACGCCGGAACAGCGTGAGGATAGCCGACCGGGTGCTTTTGCCGAGCCTCGCTCGCCCTACCCTGCGAAAAAACCGGTGTTCACACCGAGTTATGAGGAGAATACCAACATCGCCTTCACCACCACGCCGGCGGTTGAACTCTCACAACGTAGGGCAAGGCCGAAAGGGCCGGTGTTTGGTGCGCCGACACGCCCAAGCGCTGCTGAGATACCGGTGCCACCCCCTGCCTCAAACAAGGGTCACGGAGTTGTTACCGGACTTTTGGACACCATTGACCGACCGGGTCAACAGCGTCGAGCGCCGGCACAACCTACCCCACAGGGGAATTATGCTCGCGCATCTTCGGCATACCCCTTACCGCCAAAACCAACACTTCCTCAAAACAACGAACAGGATTATATAATAGAAAGGGAGCCGGTCTACGAGCAACCGAGCCCACAGCAAACCATAAAGGAGCGGGAGGTGCAACCGCCGCAAACGGTGCAACAACAGCCACCTGCACCGCCAAAACAGCCACCTCAACCAACGGCTTCACCTGCCCTAAAACAGGAGCAGGCGCCACAAAAAAGTATACCCTATGCCGGATACAGCCCCTATTCCACCTCTGACACTCTGTTGCCGGACTTAGAGAATGCAACACCACGCGCAGAAGAGCCGACCCCGCGACGCGCCGCTGTTGAGAGTTCCACCGCAGACACACTGCTCCCCGACATAGAAAAAATTGCAGAGCAGGAGATCGGCTCGGTAGCAACTCCGGTGGTGTCGGAGACGTTTACAACTCCCAAAAAACGCCGCAGAACCGCTGAAATGCCAAAAGAGAGGGTTATAACAAAAGAGGTTATAAAGCCGACCTTCAAAAGCCTGCGGGAGCTGGAACAGGACATAAATGAGATGGAGAGCCGACCGAACAGCGAGGCAGCGTCACAGGAGTTTGGCACCGGTGAAATCAAGCAAGGCACAGGCTCTATTCGCGTCGAATCTTTCGGCGATGAGCGTTTTTTTGAGTTTTTCAGTGAGACGGTCGCAATGGACAAAACCGCCATGCGCGCCGCCGCAAAAGGTCAAAAGAAAAAGAAATCCAGCAGAAATTATTTTAATACCGAGAGCATAAACACCGGCGATATACCTATATCGGAATCGTTTGTCACCCCGGGTAGCGAGCAGACGGAAATTCCTTTTGAACAGGATATTGAAGAGCCGATGGAGGTTGATGATTACAACAACCTATCCGATGCCACCGGCATTTTGCATGACCTGAAAAGTATGACAAGGCTTGCGTTTGTGCGCTTTTTCATTCTTGCACTGCTCACGGTGGGGGTTACATATTTTGTGACAGCACTCACCTTTGTGATGCCGTTGCCATCTCTTTTCACCGGCGAGATGGGCGACACATTTATCTACTACGGCGCAATATTGCTGATGATTTTCGGCATTATTGTCGCGTTCCCCACCTTTGGGCGTGGATTTACCGGGCTGTTTTCGGTGCCTACACAGGACAGTTTTGTGTTTTTATCCATGTTGGGTGCTATATCACAGTTGGTCGTTATGGTGCTAACCGAGACGTCGGCAATATCCTCGACAATAACAATTTTCGCACCTGTTGCGATGTTGACCTATGCGGTCAACGCTCTCGGTAGATGGGTTCAGATGAGGGGGATAAGCAACAATTTTTCCCTTGCAACCGAGGGTTTTGACCATTCTGCCTCCTTTCTTGTTCGCAACCGTGAAGCGGTTTTAAAGTTGACCGCCGGTATTCAAGAGGAGTATCCGGAGCTGATGCTCTCACGACCGACCGCACTGGTCAAAAATTTCCTTCGCCAGAGTTTCAGCCCTCATGAGAGCGATAAAAACGGCAAAAGATTTGGGCTTGCACTTTTCTTCACCGCCATAGCCGCCGCCGCTATAACATTCTATCTGTCGAGCGGTGACCTTGCCGTCATCGCGAGCGTTTTTGCCGCTGTTTTGGTCATTGCGGCGCCACTTGGGGCGATATTTGTTCAGGTACTGCCCAGTGTATTAATGAACCAAAGCGCCGCAAGAGTCGGTGCGATTATCCCCGGTTGGGAGGCAATAGAGGGCATAGGAAAAACAACCGCGGTGATGCTAAACGCCCACGACATCTTCCCGCCGAGTACTGTGCGACTTCACGGCATTAAGACTTTCAGCAAGGAACAGCGAATAGACCTTGCGATACTATATGCCGCAAGCATATTGACAAGAGGGTGCGACACACTTCGCGACATCTTCCTTTCCATGATTGAGGGCAAGACCGAAATGCTTTATGAGGCGGAGTCGCTCACGAATGAGATTGGATTTGGCTTTACCGCGTGGATAGACGGCAAGCGCGTCAATATAGGCAACCGTGAGCTGATGGAGCGCAACGACATTGCTCTGCCGTCCATTGACCTTGAAAATCGCTTTTCAAAATCGGAGCGCAGTGTGATATACCTTGCCGTGTCTGGTAAGTTATATTGTATGTTTTTGGTATCATACATCGCGGACGAGGATATATCCACAACCCTTAACATACTGCGTCAAAGTGGGGTATCACTGCTTATTCGATCGGAAGATTTTAATATTACAAGGGAGCTTGTGTCGCAAAAATTTCAAATCTCACCGGAAAATGTTAAGGTGTTAAACGGCAAGGAGGATGAGATTGCCTCTCGCTACACCAACTACCTGCCGGAAAGTGAGGGGTTGATGACCCATGTCGGCAGTTTTGCATCATTTATAGGGGGGCTTAGGGCGGCATCCGCTGCTGATTCCGCCGAGCGTATGGCAACCTTGCTGGAGGCATTTACCGTCATTTTAAGCATGGTGATCACCGTCGTTTTAGCTGTGACCTCGGGGCTGCACGGGCTGTCCATTACTATAGTTATGTTGTATCAGGTCGTCTGGATGTTGATAACCATTTTCGCAATTTTAATAAAAAAATATTGACATAATTCAATAACATATGAATAAACCCACCTTTTCTGCCGAGAATACAATTACAACGCAGGAAAGGTGGATTTTTATGAATCAAAAGAAGAATACAGTGATTAAATTCATTCAAAACAAGGGGTTTTATTTTGTTTTGGTGGTTTGTGTTATAGCGGCCGCAGTGTCGTCCTATTTAGCCATTGAAACATTGGTGGAGCAGTTTACCGACCAAGCACCGCTGACATATGACCCTCCCGAGTTTGAGGAGTATGTACCGGAACAACCGGTAATAAATTCCGAGCCGGACATTCCGATAGAACAGCCGGAGGAATCGGATGAGGCGGATTTGGACGAACAGTCACAACAAGACAATTCCGAGGATATAATCGAGGAGCCGATGGAGCCTGTAGAAGAGGTGATAGAACAGACAGCGGTGGAAACGATTCAACCGGTGGAGGTCGAGGAGGTGGTCGCACCGCAAGCTGTTCCGGCGGAGCCACTTAACTTTATGATGCCGGTAAACGGTGAGATAATTCAAACATTCAGCGGTGAGGAACTGATTTTCAACGAGACTATGAACGACTGGCGAACACATAACGGCGTTGACATAGCCTCACCTCTCGACACGCCGGTGGTCGCGTCCCAATCCGGCGTGGTGACATCGGTATCGGTCGATGACCTTTGGGGCGGTGTTGTCGAAATGGAATCAGACGGTGTAACAATACGTTATTGTGGGCTAAACAGTGAAATTTCGGCACAAAAAGGGCAGGAGCTACGCTGTGGTGATGTGATAGGTAGGGTAGGGGAGACCCCAAGCGAGATATCGCTCCCGTCACACATCCACATCGAGGCTATAAAAGATGGGGAATACTTTGATTTCACCGAGCTTCAAAGCTAATCCTGTCGAAATAAAAACCACCGCTATGGTTGACTGTAGCGGTGGTTTATGGTAAAATGTTTAGAGAGGATGCCCCAAAAGTCGGCTTCGCAAAAGGCGTCGGCAAAATTCCCGTCATATGTCACAAAAATCCTCGTTAATACACAAAGTATTGCCTGCGGTTTTTGTTTAATCTGACAAAAATTTTGCTATAGCTTTTGCAAAACCTTTGTTCTGAGGCACCCCCTATTCATATAATATTAATACAAGGGAACGTTGTGAAATACAGAAGAACAAGAAGTATAAAGGACATCTCACTCGCACGGCTGATCAGCTATTCCGCTGTCGGGTTGGGTCTTATTGTCATACTATCGGTTGCGGTATTTATGCTACAAGGTGACGGCGCACCGGCTGTTAGCGACAGTTTAGAGCAAAGCAGTGAGGTTGGCACCTCCACCGATTTAGAGGTGATTGCACAGCCGGAGGAGTCGGTCGATGTGAGTGAGTCACAATCCTCATCAGAGGAAATATCATCGAGTGAAAGCATCGAAAGCAGTACATTGTCGGAGAGTGAAAGTGAGTCATTGACCGATGCGGTCAACGAGACTGAGTCTACAGAATCGACCATAGTGGTCAATGCGGTAGATGCGAGTGATGAATACCGTGCCGTCTGGATATCCTATCTTGAACTTGAAAGTATGAACATGTCGTCGGAACAAGGATATATTCAAGACCTGTCGACCATGCTCGATAACAGCGTTTCATTGGGGCTAAACACCGTCATTTTCCATGTCCGTCCGTTTGGGGATGCGCTCTATAATTCCTCGATTTTCCCATCTTCTCATCTTGTGAGTGGGACCCAAGGGGCGAGTATGCCCTATGACCCGTTAGAGATTGCGGTGCGGCTTTGCCATGAGCGGGGGCTTAAAATCGAGGCATGGGTCAACCCCTATCGAGTTCAACTGAGCGCGTCAAAACCAAGTTCTTTAGCCGCGTCAAACCCTGCTGTGGGATACATGAACAGCAGTGACAAGAGCGATTATGTGGTAGCGGCTAACGATGGGTTATACTATAATCCGGCATATCCCGAGGTACAGGATTTGATTGTGTCCGGTGTTGTCGAGATTATTAACAACTATGACGTGGACGGGATTCAGTTCGATGACTATTTTTATCCCACGACCGAGCAGTTTTTTGATACCGCAGCATATTCTAAACTCGGTGGCGGTATGGACCTTTCGGCGTGGCGACGTGAGAATGTAAATGCGCTGGTACAAAAGGTTTATAACGCGGTTAAGTCGACAGACGCGTCGGTGTATTTTGGGATTTCGCCACAGGGGAACAACTCCAACAACTACAATCAGCAGTACAGCGATGTCAACCTTTGGCTCTCCACACCCGGTTATGTTGACTATATAATGCCGCAACTCTATTGGGGATTTGACTATTTGACCGCCTCGGGACGGGAGGATTATCAATTTGCAAAACTCAGTGCCGAGTGGGCATCCTATACACAGGCGCCGTCCGTCTCGCTATATATAGGCCTCGGTGCATTTCGCATCGGTGTGGGTGACGGTGGTGCAAACGACCAGTCGGAGTGGAGCAGTGGCGACAACCTCGCAAGGCAGATAGAGACGTTGCGCTCGGTAGCCGGAATAGATGGATTTGCGCTGTACAGATATGACAATCTCTATAAATCCTCCGAGCCTACCGTTTCACAGGAGGTATCAAATATGCAGGCGGTAATGCGTTGACCGATGTGGTCATTTGTTGTTGACCGATTTGGTCAAAATTAAGTGATTTCACATCCGGGGTAGTAATATTTTAGTATAATGTCGTATGTATAACCCTGTTCTGCCATCATTTTTGCTCCATATTGCGACATCCCCACACCGTGACCTATCCCTTTGGTGGTGAAAATAAAAATGTTGTCGGCAAACTCTATTTGAATTGAGGTGGAACGCAGACCGAGTGCTTGCCGCAGTTCCTCCCCTTTTATTAAAACCTCACCGGCTGTGATATCTATAAGATAGCCGGAGTCGGTATAGTTCGGCTCATTCAGCCAAACAAACGGATCTTCCCCGAGGGTGACCCCCTCAAATGCGGTTGTCAAAACATCGAATATCTGTTGCGACGTAAATGTGATTTTTTGCTCAAACTCAACGGAAGAGTTGTCGTATGGCGATTCTACCGCGACAAGATAGGGTAGCGCTACGTCGAAAAAGTGCTCGCTGTCAACCGTTGAACCGTTGGATAGCGGATAATAGCAGCTAAGTGCC
>CAYJGF010000005.1:0-13630 GCA_964369965.1 uncultured Oscillospiraceae bacterium | reverse complement strand
CCGTCGTATGTTAGTGTCACTGCGCCTACTTCGTCGACAATTTCCGACAAAAAAGCATAGTTTTCATCGTAGGAAACGCCCCAGAGATAACGCATCTCCTCCTGTGTCAAAAAACCTTCGTACCCCGATGGATTTGCGGAAAAATCGGAGTTCATCGGGCTGTCACCGCTCTCTTTATTTTCCGCCCTTGCCAGCGCGTAGCTGTAGGCGGCCACAGCCTGCGCTTTTAGTGCCTCCCTCGGGGCATCGAGCGACATCTCCGCTGCAAGAGCTCCTATTACATACTCTTTGACCGGCACGGTCAACACACCCTCTCGATCTACACAATAGATTAGAAACTCGCTGATGGAATAGTCCTTTTGTGCATCCTCTGTAATATTTTCGTTTGATAAGGGTTCACTTTCGACCGGTGTGGTCAATTCACTTGAGTTCTCCTGCATTTCTTGCGGTGCGGAGCTTTGTGACAATGGTTGATCGTATGCGGTTGTCAGCAATAACCAGGAGTAGGGCATCAAAAATGCCACAGCAGTGAAAAACAACAGTAACGCTATTATCTTTTTCATCGTTTTCTTTATTCCTATAGTCTTTAGCGGTTTTATAAATTATTATGACTGTAGGTGCAATAATATTCATTTATATAAAAGGGTTTTATGAAAAAAGTTTTCTACATAATCATTGTCATCATCTGCATTTTGTTCGGATTTTTGCGATATTATGATCTTGCGAATTTTACCGATGATGAGGGATTTGTGACGGTTTTATCATCGTCGACACGCTATTTAATATTAATTATTCCGCTATTGCTTGCGCTAATTTTTGCAGTGATTTACAGTCAAAAAGACCTGCCTGCAAACAACTCCTCCATTGTCGCGTTTGCTATGTGTATTGTCGGTATTATACACATTGTATGCGGTGTATTCAGCGTCATATTTATAATTGGCGGTCACTTTAGCACCATTGATATAATCCTGTCGGTATCCATGTTGATGACGGGGTTATGGTTCGCTATCTATGGTTTTTTATCATATATAAAAGTTCGACTTGGGGGAGGGATGCTCTTTTTTGCACTTATAGCCAACGTTTTTTATTATGTTTTGATGCTCAATAACTATCTGTTGCTCGTGTCCTCCTCACACAGAATATCGCATACCATTGCCATTTTAGTGCCGATGGCGATAGTGATTTTTTTCAATGCTATTACAAAACATCTTTTCTTCGTTGCAAAGGGTACTAAATTCTTGGTCTTTTCGGGACTTTGTGTCTTTTTGATTGCCGGCAGTATCGGGTCGGCGGAGCTTGTACACACAATAATTGACGGCACCGCTGCCGCGATGCCGTCAATGCAGGCTCTCTGCTCGGTTTCTATGGGCGTTTTAGGTCTTGTATGCTCCTGTGCTTTAAACCCATCCAAAAAAGCTGTTTTATATTAATACCCAAGCTCATCCGACAGGCTCTCGTCCGAGACTATCCACTCGTTTTCCACATCAAGTGCAGTAAAGATATTCTTATCGTTGCGGATAACCACCTTTTGTATCCCGGCATTGATTATCAGACGTTTGCACATGGAACAACTGCTTGCATCCTTGACATAATCGCCTTTGCCGTCCACCCCGACGAGATATAGTGTTGCCCCAAGCATATTCTCACGGGAGGCACTGATAATAGCATTTGCCTCGGCGTGGACACTGCGACATAGCTCATACCGCTGTCCGCGCGGTATCTGCAACCGCTCACGACGACACACACCAAGGTCACTGCAATTTTTGCGACCGCGCGGTGCGCCGGAAAAACCGGTGGACACGATATTGTCGTTTTTTACTATGATTGCACCGTAATTCCTCCTCAAACAGGTGCCGCGTTTTGTTACCGTCTCGGCAATGTCAAGGTAGTAGTTGGTCTTATCTCGGCGCATAGTCCCTCCCTATATTTTGTGTTTTAACGTGTTATATTTTAAATGATATACTAAATCTGCGATAAATGCAATAGGTAATTTAATATTTTGACAATTTTATAAAGGAAAGAAGAAAAAATGGATAAAAAAACACTGTTGACCGAGTCGGTCAACGCCGCAGGAAATGCATACTCACCCTATTCAGGTTTTAGTGTCGGTGCGGCGGTGTTCGGGACAAACGGGGAGATTTATACCGGTGCAAATATTGAAAATTCGAGCTATGGTCTGACGGTATGCGCCGAACGTGTTGCGATATTTAACATGGTAAACGCCGGTTGCAAAGGCATCGCGGCACTCGCAGTATATTGCGGCGGTGGTGCAAGTTGTATGCCGTGTGGCGCGTGCCGACAGGTGATATCGGAGTTTGCAAAGGGCGATATACCTATATTTACAAAGGGCAGTGTACATCAAAAGGATTTCCTTTTATCAGAGCTGCTCCCTCATGCTTTTGGTGGTGATTTTGATGAAAAAATATAATTTGACCGATAAAAATACGGTTTTAGAGTTGTGCCGCAAGTATTCCGCCGTGCCGACCAAGCGGTTCGGTCAAAATTTCATTATTGATTCGTCTCTCTGCCCGATGATTGTGGAGCGCTCGGGAGTGGGTTCGGAATTTGGAGTTTTAGAGATAGGCACCGGTATCGGCACCCTCACCGACCGTCTTTGTGGGGCGGTGACCAAGGTGGTCAGTGTGGAGGTTGACAGAAGGTTAGAGCCAATAATAGAAAAAACGCTTGCACATCATGACAACCTTAATGTCTTGTTTGCCGACGCTATGACCTTAGACATTCCGGCGCTTGTGAAAGAGCATTTTTGCGGTATGCCGACGGCGGTGGTCGCAAACCTACCCTACTATATAACAAGCCCCCTTATCATGAAACTGCTGGAACAGCCGGCAGGGTTTGAGAGTATAACGGTTATGGTTCAAAAAGAGGCGGCACACAGGCTCTGCGCGACGGTAGGGGAGCGCGCGTGCGGTGCGGTGAGTGTTGCTGTAAGTTATTACACCACGGCACAAAAACTTTTCGACGTCCATGCAGGGTCATTTTATCCTGCACCAAAGGTGGACTCGGCGGTAATACGGTTGAACCCTCACGAGACACTGCCCTATATAACACAGGATGAAAGGCTTTTTTTCAAGTTAGTTCGAAGTGGTTTCGAACAGCGGCGCAAGACGCTTGTCAATGCGCTTAATGCGACATTGGCGATGGATAAGGGTGATATAGCGGCGATAGTAGAGCAGGTCACCGGCAATCAAAATATACGCGCGGAGCGGCTCACTATGGAGCAGTGGCAGGAGTTGGCAGGGGCATTTTATAGAGCACTTTAAAACAGCCCCGAAATGACCCCGTTTTCATCCACGTCGATATTTTCCGCCGCCGGTATCTTCGGCAGACCCGGCATGGTCATTATGTCACCCATTATGACGACGATAAATCCGGCGCCGGCGCTAAGGCGAACCCCTCTCACCGTCATGGAGAAATCGCTCGGGGCGCAGAGCAGTGCCGCGTTATCGCTGAAACTATACTGTGTTTTAGCAATGCATATCGGCAGTTTATCAAAGCCGTTAGATATTAGCTCTGCAATCTGCTTTTTTGCCATATCGGAAAGGATAACCTCCCCTGCGCGATAGATGCGTGTGCAGACCATCGAGATTTTATCCTCTATAGAGCCTTGCAGGTCATAAGAACAGGTCAAATCATTGTCCGTTGCAATTTCCGCAACAGCGTCGGCGAGTGCTGTGCCACCCTTGCCACCTTTTGCAAAAACTTCGCTTAGCTCACACCGAACACCCAGCTCGGCGCAGATATTTTTGAGCGTCTCATGCTCCTCGGGCGAATCGGTGGGGAAGGCATTTATCGCGACACAGACCGGCAGTTTATACACATCGCGTATATTCTCGACGTGCCTTTTGAGGTTGTCCGCGCCTTTTTTAAGTATCTCGGTGTTTGGTGTGCCGAGGTTTTCTTTTTTGCAACCGCCGTGGTGTTTGAGTGCGCGCACCGTCGCCACAATCACCACAGCGCTCGGCACAAGACCGGACAGACGGCACTTGATGTCAAGGAATTTTTGCGCGCCGAGATCCGCACCAAAACCTGCTTCGGTTACGACATAGTCCGCGGTTTTTAAAGCCATTTTGGTCGCAATAACACTGTTGCACCCGTGCGCAATATTGGCGAAAGGACCGCCGTGGATAAATGCCGGCGTGCCCTCCAACGTCTGAACAAGGTTGGGGTTAAAAGCGTCCTTCAACAGCGCGGTCATCGCCCCCTCGGCCTTGATATCCCCTGCCGTTATCGGCTTTGAATCGTAGGTATAGGCAATGACGATGGCGGAAAGTCGCTTTTTCAAATCAACGATGTCGCTCGCAAGGCAGAATATCGCCATGACCTCACTCGCGACGGTAATGTCAAAGCCGTCCTCACGCGGTGTGCCGTTTGTCTTACCGCCGAGACCATCCAGGATATATCGGAGTTGACGGTCGTTCATGTCTACACATCGTTTCCAACAGATGCGCCGTGGGTCGATGTTGAGGCGATTGCCCTGTTGAATATGGTTATCTAACATGGCAGCGAGCAGATTATTTGCCGCCGATATTGCGTGCATGTCGCCGGTGAAATGCAGATTAATATCCTCCATCGGCACAACCTGCGCATAGCCACCGCCTGCCGCGCCGCCTTTCATGCCAAAGACGGGGCCGAGGCTTGGCTCACGCAGGGCAAGCGCGGTCCTGCGACCGGTGAGGTTGAGCGCATCGGCGAGACCTATACTGGTTGTCGTCTTGCCCTCCCCTGCCGGTGTCGGCGATATCGCGCTGACAAGAATTAATTTCGCATCCTTTTTATCGGACAATTCTCGAAGTAGTCGGTAGTCCACCTTTGCCTTGTATCTGCCTATGGTCATTACGCTCTCGCTCGGCAAATTCAGCCGCTCGGCGATCGCCCCGATAGGTTGCATCACGTGTTGCTGTGCAATTTCAATATCACTTTTCATAAAAGCCCCTTTATATTAAACCCAAACCATTGTATATAAATATGACCACGAACATGCTTAGTATGCAAAATAACGTTGTCACAACCACCACCGACGAGGCGAGGTCGCCGTCGCCACCCATCGCTTGTGCCATGACATAGGAACTCGCAGCGGTCGGCGCATAGAACAGCACCATAAGGCAGGCGAGTTCCATCGAGCGAAAGCCGAGTGCGATAGCCACCGTCATGATAACGGTAGGCAGAATGACAAGGCGCCCAAGGCAGGTTATGACGAGTTGACGACCGAGAGTTTTCGCCTCATTAAAGCTAAAGCGCGCGCCGAGCATAAACAGCGCAAAGGGGGAGGCGATGACCCCGAGGTACTCAAAGGAGTTGTCGAGGAGCGGCGGCAATGTGATATCGGCGAACATTAAAACACCGCCGAGGGCGGTTGCTATGATGAGCGGATTTTTGACGATGCTCAAAAGCATATCCTTAACGTTAAACTTTTTGGCACAAAAAACGCTGAAAACCACCACAGAAAGTATGTTATAGACCGGTATGACCACCGCGACGAGCAGTGAGGCGATAGCGAGGTCCTCCCCCGGTTTTAAAAGCGAAATGAGCGGCAGACCGAACAGCGCATAGTTGGAGCGACAGATACCCTGTATCATGACGGCGCGTTTGCGGTTGTCTTTTTCCAGAGCCATTATGACGAGGGTGACAACCAAAAAGCTGAGCAAAACCGCCACCAAAACAAAAAGAAACAGCGACGGATTGGTTATTTCATCCACCGTTGTCCGTCGCACGTTGTTGAATAAAAGAGCAGGCAGGAACACCTTAAAAGCAAGATTGTTGCACTGCGACACCGTCTTGTCACCAATAATGTCGAGCCGCCGCACGACGTAGCCCACCCCCATGACCGACATGATCGGCATGACGACGTTTATGGAGAATATTAAGTTTGCAAGATAATCCATAGTCCCCTATATCAATAATCTGTTTTATATAATAACACATTAAATGCAAAACATCAAGAAATTTTGCTATTTTTGAACATTTTGTATCCTGCGGTGCACGAGGTAGCCGACAAAGGCGAGTGCGGCGACCGCGATATAAATTATCACCGCCGCTATAATATTGCCGTCAAATATCGCACTGCCGAGATAGGTGGATGAGATGATGGACGGCAGTCGTGCAATCATGGTGATGGGCAGGAAATATTTCAGCGGTATCGGGGTGAACGGCACGAAATAGGTCAGCGCATCGCGTGGCACACCCGGTATAAAGAAGAGGAGGAACAAGACGACATAAAGGCGATCCTTTTGGTTGAGGAATGCCATAAGTTTGGAGGAATCTTTTTTGAGGAGTGAGTGCAACGAGTCAAAACCGAGCCACCGCGCGATGGTGAAGATGGCGCAAGAGCCTAAAAACACGCCGACAAGGCAGAGCAACGTGCCGAAAAAAGGACCGAAAAGCATACCGGCGACCAACTCCATAACCTCCCCCGGCACCACAAAGATGACAATCTGCAAAACCTGCAAGCCGAGGAAGATAAAGACACTGAATATGCCAAACCCACGTATACCATCAATAAGGTTTTCAACGTCCTCAAGGTTTGAAAGCGAGGAAAGATAAGGCGCGAGAAGTACTCCGACCGCACCGATGGTTATTATTAGGATAAGGAAGAACGCGAGTTTAAGCGTTGATGATTTTTTCATATTACAATTCTAACCTCATTTTGATTAGTATATATCATTATTATGTTAAAATTGTAAAAGTTGGAAGTTTATCCTCTATACCTCAATCCCATAATCCCCATGCCTTATAATTCCCTTCTTTCTCATAATCTCGCTCACCAAAAGCGATACTACAGCAGGGACTATGATACTTACCGCTATGAGACCTACCCATGTTATTATATCGGGCGTGATGGAGCTCTCGCCCGTTGCCAGTGCCGCCTCGGAAGGATTGAACCAGCCGGAGATTACGCCGATAGGTCCGACCATGCCGCTTGTACCCATGCCGGAGGAGATGGGTTCGCCGTTCATTTTGAGTTGAAAGAGCACCGTTGCGAGCGGCCCGTTTACCGCTGAGGCTATGATCGGCGGTAACCATAAAATCGGTTTTTTCAAAAGATTTGGCATCTGCAACATGGAGGTGCCTATACCCATGCTGGCGAGCCCGCCGAGTTTATTTTCACGGTAGGAGCAAACCGCGAAGCCCACCATGTGCGCGCAACAGCCTGCCACCGCCGCACCGCCGGCAAGACCGACGAGCCCAAGTGCAGAGCAGATAGCGGCGGAGCTTATCGGCAGGGTCAGCACTATACCCATTATTACCGATATTAATATACCCATCAAAAACGGTTGCATTTCGGTCGCCCAGATGATAACACCACCCAGTGACGATGCCGCCGCGCCGATACCGGGGGCGAGCAGTTTTGCGAGTGCCACGCCGGATACGATGGTGACCACCGGTGTGACGATGAGGTCGACCGGTGTTGTTTTGGAGACAAATTTGCCGAAAAATGCGGCAAAAAGTACAATGACATAGACCGCAAGCGGACCGCCCGCACCGCCGAGGGCGTTCGCGGCAAGACCGACCGTTGCAAGCGAGAACAGCACAAAGGGCGGGCATTGCAGACCGTACCCTATAGCGACCGCCATCGCCGCGCCCTGCACCTGCCGTGTGTAGCCTGCAATCTCACTGAACAGCGGTATACCGGCATATTTGCCGATGGTGTCGAGGATAGTCCCTATCAAAAGCGATGCAAAAAGACCCTGCGCCATTCCGGACAGAGCCTTGATTGCTATACGGTCAAATGAAAAGACGATGTTTTGTTTTTTGAGGTGGGATAAAAATTTTTGTTTCATATAATATACCGTTTTGGGTGATAGGAGGGTGTAGGGGCGGATTCAATATCCGCCCGAAATATGCAACGACAGTCGGGGTCGGGCTACACTACTCAAAATACACGCCGGTCAGCGGTGCTATTGCCGCGCTGTTTGTTTGATCTGTTGTTGTCGGTGTTGTCGGTGCCGGTGTCGGTGCAGGTGGTGCCTCGCCGAATGAGATGCGCACCATGTTATATGTGTGATAGTCTGTGCCTACGCTAACCACGCTAAATGGGTCATTATTACTGCTTACCTCAACAATCGGTGCGGTGCCGGGGAGCGGTGACAGGGTGGGTTTTGCCGTGAATGCGCTCAACATTGTTGCAGGTGTATTTCCCATCGGCTCGCCGCCGATTGCCGTTGTCGTGCCGCTGATGATGTTGACCGTGCCGGCAGTGCCGCCGTTACCTGCGCCGATTCCAACGCCGCCCGAGGTGCCCTTCGCCATCACATCTGCGCCGGATATGGTTATGGTGCCGCCGTAGCCCTCAAAACCGCCACCGATGCCGGCGCCGCCATTATTACCGCCGTTGGCTTGGACAGTGCCACGCGATATGGTGATGGTGCCGCCTGCACCACCTCTGCCGCCACCGATACCTGCGGCATTATCGCCACCCTCGGCATTGACAATGCCGCCCAATATGGTGATATTGCCTCCGTCGCCACCATTGCCGCCACCGATACCTGCGGCATTATCGCCACCCTCGGCATTGACAGTGCCGCCGGCGATAATAACGTTGCCGCCGGCACCGCCAATGCCTGCGCCGCCAATTCCTGCGCTGTCAATGCGACCGATGGCTTCAAGGGTGCCGGTCGATGCCGCCGTGATGTGCACGGTGGAGCCCATAGCCACATTTAATGCGGTAGCATCTCTACTCTTTAATTTGTTACCATTCTTTAAGGTTATGTTCGCGGTGGCAGTGTGGTCGGTTGGATCACTCCCACCAACATGAATAGCGTTACTGCCCAAAACTCTATAGTTGTCGATATCTACATCATCTAAGGTGATGTTGTGCTCGCCACTTGTAACAGTTACATTATTTTCAAAGGTCGTTCCCTTGATTGTGACGTCGCCGGTGTAGGTGATCGGAGAGCTTGGAGCACTTTTAAAGTAAAACTGCTTTTCACCGGCATCTTCTTTAAAAATGATAGAATTATCGAATATGTCTATAACCGGATTGGCATAGTCTATTGTTCCGGCACCCGTAATATTAGCGGAACCTATTAATCTAAATGAGCCACCGGCAAGCACATTGAGAGAGTTGTTGTTTACAAATGAAGATCTGTCTTCAAGTATAAGAGAGCCACCATCTTTGATGGTTAAGGAATTGCCTGTATCTATTGTTAGACTTCCCCCGCTCGGGATTGTAAGCTCGGTGGATAGAGTATGATTGCCATCATATACCTCACCGACATTACCGTTAAGAATTATGCCGCTCAAACCGGTTGCAGGTAAAGCCGGTATGTGAGATGAAACTCCGCTGTCACCGGTCGCAATAATTAGCGCGGTGCCGATGATGGGAGTGCCGCCAACGGTATATGTTGTGGAGAAGGTGCCGTTGGCGACGCTGGCGGTTCCGGCGGTGTTGGTACCGGGACCGATGCCGGTGCCTGAGCCTGGGACGTAGCCGGTAGCTTTCACAACTCCGCCCGAGATGATGACATCGCTGCCGGCACCGCCGGTTGCAATACCGGCACCGCCGCCGATGCCGGCGGCACCGGTGGCAATGGCGGTTGCTTCCACATAGCCACCCGTGATGGTGATGGTGCCACCTGCACCTCCGGTGGTGTTGATGGCAGTATCACCGGAGCCGCCTCCACCAATGCCCGCACCACCGGTGCCACCGCTGCTGTTGTCGCCACCGGTGGCTTTCACAGTGCCTCCGGTAATGGTGATATCGCCACCGGCGCCACTTATTTCGTTGCTTTGAATAGCTCGACCGGTGCCACCGCCGATGCCGGCGGCACCGTTGCCGCCATTTGCCGTCACGGTGCCACCCGAAATGGTGATAGTACCGCAGTCACCCATATCATTTCCGCTGCCGCCGCCGATACCGGCACCACCGTTAGCTCCGAAGGCGGTGAGGGAACCGGTGGATTTTTCTGTTATATTTAGGATTGCACCGTCTGTCACCTGCAAACCGGCACGAGAGGTTTTACTAATTAATGTATTGTTGCCGACCAAGGTGACATTCGCCGTGGCACCGGTTTTTATTTCAAAGGCACAGAGGATAAGATTAGTAAGTTCCAATTTGATGTATACATTTTCTAAAATGATGTTGTGCGTGCCGCTTTCGACGATAATGGTGTTTTCGGTGGAGATGTTGGGATCTCCTTTTATTGTAATATCGCCGGTGTAGGGTGTCGCAACGCCAGTATCTTGAGTATATTGTAAGTCCGCGCCAGCCGCACTTAAAGTTATTGAACCGTTTGATATATCAAGTGTCGGGTTGTTAGTCGCAAAAACCCCCGTCCCGAGCAACACAAAAAACAGCGTCGACACCGCCGCCATCAGACCAAATCTCTTCAACATCCCTATCATAATTCTCCCCTTTATTCCATAATATTATCATCGTATACACGATATGTTATAAATATACTTTTATATTATACCAGACAATATATAAATTGTAAATATAAAAATAAAAATCCAACCGAAAACGATTGGATTTATCAGTGTAAGGGAAAAACGAGGGCGACCGTGAGGGTTGTGAATACGGTTAAATCGGTGTTGCGGTGATGTTGTAGGGGCGGATTCCATATCCGCCCGATTATGCGACGACAGTCGGGGTCGTGCTACACTACTCAAAATACACGCCGGTCAGCGGTGCTATTGCCGGGTTGTTTGTTTGATCTGTTGTTGTCGGTGTTGTCGGGACCGGTGTCGGTGCCGGTGGTGCCTCGCCGAATGAGATGCGAACCATGTTATATGTGTGATAGTTGGTGCCTACGCTAACCACGCTAAATGGGTCATTATTACTGCTTGCCTCAACAATCGGTGCGGTGCCGGGGAGCGGCGACAGTGTGGGCTTTGCCGTGAATGCGCTCAACATTGTTGCAGGTGTATTTCCCATCGGCTCGCCACCGATTGCCGTTGTCGTGCCGCTGATGATGTTGACCGTGCCGGCGGTGCCGCCGTTACCTGCGCCGATTCCAACGCCGCCCGAGGTGCCCCTCGCCATCACATCTGCGCCGGATATGGTGATGGTGCCGCCGTCGCCCTCAAAACCGCCACCGATGCCGGCGCCGCCATTATTACCACCGTTGGCTTGGACAGTGCCACGCGATATGGTGATGGTGCCGCCTGCACCACCTCTTCCGCCGCCGATGCCTGCGGCATACATACCGCCGTTTGCATTCACAATGCCGCCCAATATGGTGATGTTGCCGCTGGGGAAACTCAGAGGGAGAATGGATGAATTGCCGGGGAAATAGCTGCCGCCGATGCCTGCGGCATTTTCGCCACCCATGGCTTGGACAGTGCCGCCGGCGATAATGACGTTGCCGCCGGCACCGCCGATGCCTGCGCCGTTCACGCCACCGGTGGCTTCAAGGGTGCCGGTCGACGCTGCCGTGATATGCACGGTGGAGCCCATAACCACATTTAATGCGGTAGCATTTTCTCCACCTTTTAAAGTGTTATAATTTTTTAAGGTTATGTTCGCGGTGGCAGTGGTGGGTATGCCTGAGACACTACCACCAACGCTGATAGGGATAAAATCCCCTGGACTCTCCCTGTTGATTGTCACACCATCTAAGGTGATGTTATGCTCGCCACTGGTAACAGTTACACTATGCTCTGTGGTCGTTCCCTTGATTGTGATTTCGCCGGTGTAGGTGATCGCAGGGTAGGTAGCATTTGCAAAAAGGAGCTGCTTTATATTGCCATCTTCTTTTAAAAAAATATGATTGTCGGCTATGTCTATAACCGGGTCGGCATAATTTATTGTTCCGTTGCTTAATAATTTACTGGGATATATTAATCTAAATGTGCCACCGGAAAGTACATTGAGAGTGCCTCTGTTATCAAATCTAGAAGACTTTTGAAATATAAGAGAGCCACCATTTTGCACCGTAATCGTCGCAGCATTTGACAATAAATTCAAAGTAGCCTCTGTAAATTGGAGCGTGCCGGATATATCGATACTGACATTGGAGCTGTTAACATTAAAAGTAGCAGTAACAGTGTTTGCATTTGTAACATTTGTAACATTTGTAAAATTGGCTGTCTTATTTATAATGAGTGTGGTATTACTTTCCATGCTGAAAGCACCGTTGTTTGTAAGGGTGACACCGTCTTTGATGGTTAGGGAACCGCCTGTATTTATTCTTAGATTTTTGCCACTTTCAACCGTGAGGTCGGTGGATAGAGTTTGAGTGCCGTATACAGTGCCGGTATCGCCGTTGAAAATTATGCCGCTCAAACCGGACGTAGGTAGAGCTGATATGTGAGAGTCACTGTCGGTGCCGGCGGTTGCGCGGATGAGCGCGGTGCCGGTTGGTGTTGTGGAAAAGGTGCCGGAGGGCCCGTCGCCGCCTTTGCCGATGCCGGAACCGCTTTTATTACCGCTAGAGCCGGCACCGCCTTTTGCCGTCACCTCGCCGCCGGATATGGTGATGTTGCCGGCTGCGCCACCTGTTGATGTGTCTTTGCCGCCGCCGCCGATTCCGGCGCCGCCGGTGCTCCTGCTGCTGCTGCCGGTTGCCGTCACGATGCCGCCCGAGATGGTGATGGTCACGCCATCGCCGCCGGCACCACCGCCGATGCCGGCACCGCCGTAAGGAGCGTTGATACCACCGTTTGCCGTCACGGTGCCGCCCGAGATGTTGATGACGCCGCCATCGCCGCTGGAGCCGCCGCCGATGCCGGCACCGCCTAAACCACCGGTTGCCGTCACGATGCCGCCCGAGATGGTGATTTCGCCGCCGGAACCATTGCCGCCGCCGCCGATGCCGGCGCCGCTGTTGCCGCCGTTTGCCGTCACGGTGCCACCCTCGATGTTGATTTTGCCGCCGGTACCGATGTCGCCGCCGCCGATACCGGCACCGTTTACACCTCCGTTGGCTTCGAGCGAGCCGGTGGATATTGCTGTTATTGTTAAGGTGGCATTGTCCGACACCTGTAAACCGGCTTTATTCCTGCCGCTTGATAGGGTGTTGGTGCCGACCAAGGTGATGTTCGCCGTGGCTGTTCCCTGTATGTCAAAGGCGCAGGCATTTAAGTTGGTATTCACAATGTTTACACCGCTTAGGGTGATGTTTGCAGTCACATTAGTATTAACGACGATTATATCGGTGGTAGAGGTGTTGGGGTTTATGTTTGAAATGGTGAAGTCACCGCCGCCAGTGATGGTGAGGACACCATTTGTCTCACTGGTGCCGGAAAAGAAGTAAGAAGATGCATCCCCCTCCACATAAAATGCACCGACGGACGTCACCGCAAAAGCCCCCGTCCCGAGCAGAACAAAAAACAGCGCCGACACCGCCGCCATCAGACCAAATCTCTTCAACACCCTTACCATAATTCTCCCCTTTATTCCATAATGTTATCATCGTATACACGATATGTTATAAATATACTTTTATATTATACCAGACAATATATAAATTGTAAATATAAAAATAAAAATCCAACCGAAAACGATTGGATTTATCAGTGTAAGGGAAAAACGAGGGCGACCGTGAGGGTTGTGAATACGGTTAAATCGGTGTTGCGGTGATGTTGTAATCCGTGCATTGCGGTTGGGTTGGTGCACGGCTGTAGGCGGGGGGCGCGTCTGCGAACCTGTTCGCAGTCACCGAAAGGGATA
>CAYJGF010000004.1:0-126720 GCA_964369965.1 uncultured Oscillospiraceae bacterium | reverse complement strand
ACACCGGCGCTGAGATGGAACGGCAGTCAAACTATCTTGAAGGTCAGATAGAAAAGCTAACCAAGCGCAACACCGAGTTAGACCGCCTTTTTAACAGTGTTTATGAGGATAAGATAAACGGCACGGTGTCGGAGGAACGGTTTAAGCGTATGACACAGGGTTTTGAAACGGAACAAAACGACAACATTATCGAGATTGACCGTTGCAAAAAGCTCTTAAATGCCAGAACAGTGGAAATCGACACCGCAAAGGCTTTCCTTGATATCATCGAAAAAACAACCTGCATTGAAAAGCTAACAGCGCCTGTACTGCGTGAATTTGTGGATAAAATAATAATCCACCACAGGCATAGGGTGGACGGCGAGGAAGTGCAGAAGATTGAAATTTTCTACAACGTGATAGGAAAGTTTATCATTCCGGTGCACTTATATGCACTCGATGAGGTTGCGATGGACACAAGGCAAGGAGTTCATGTTGTGGCGCTTACGGCATAGGGGATAAAAAGACGAATAGGATTTACGAAATCCATCGTAAATCCTATTTCAACCGTCATTATGGTGCACCGCCCACACCCAAACCCGAATTGTCAAGTTTACTTAGCGGAATAGTCTTTATACCATCCTTGTAGTTAAAACTACATACCAGCTTGTCATCATAAACATACACCGAGTTCACAAAACCGTCAATCAGCCGTTGGCGCTGTTCATATATTGTAACATCGGTTTTCCTGAATTTATGTAACCAAAATTCAATTTGCTCCTTAGTTAATAACGGTTGCTGTATCTCTTCATTAACTAAACTCACTTCAAGTTCACTTTTGCGCATTTCAAGTTCTTCCAAACGCCCTTTTGTAGATGACGTTAAAACACCCTCTTGAATGGCGTTTAACATATTATCAATTTGACGGCTTACTTCATCTATCTGTTTTTTGAGCAGTGGAATGGTGTTGTTTTCTTTTTTTTGCAAATCAAAAAGGTTTTGTGATAACAATGCAATCAAATCATCATCCATCAGCATTTGCATTGTGCTCTCAACAACTATATCTTCAATCCAATCTTTTCTAACAGATTTTTTCTTGCACCCTCGATGATACTTATTGTTTACACATTTATAATATTGATAAAAAGTTCCATTGTTGCTTGTTCCGCTCTCTCCAGCCATAAATGCGCCACATTTCCCACAAAAAAGCTTAGTTGTTAGCAGATAAAGTTCTTGTTTTGCTCTTGACCGTGCCGGAGCTTTTTTGTTTTTGTCCATACGTTCACCGACACGCTCAAAAAGGTCTAACGGTACGATTGCAGGTACTCCATCCGGTATCACAACATCACGATATTTGTATTCACCTATATATCTGCGGTTTTTGAGTAGCCGTTTTACAGCGTCTATGCGTAGTGGTTTATTGCGATAGGTGACTATACCTTTGTTGTTCAAAAAATCCATTACGCCCTTTATTGTGCCACCGTCTGCATACTTGTTAAAAGCATCTAAAACGATAGGGGCGGTGAGGGTATCTATTTGAAAATATTGCTCATCGTCAATCTTGTAGCCAATAGGAATACCACCACCGTTATATTTACATTTCAGAGCATTTTCTGTCATACCTCTGATAACCTTTTCCGACAACTCGGCAGAATAAAATTCAGCATATCCCTCGAGCAAACTTTCAAGCAAAATGCCGGTGCTATCATCAGAAATTTTCTCGGTAGCAGATAGCACTTTTACACCATTTTTCCGTAGTATAGCTTTGTTATGTGCGCTGTCATAACGGTTACGAGCGAAACGGTCAAGTTTCCATACAAGCACAATATCAAATAACTGTTTGTTGCTATCATCTATCATGCGTTGAAACTCGGGGCGGTTATCAGTCTTTGCAGATAGCGCCCTATCGATATAACTGCTTAAAATTGTAATGTTATTTTTTTCAGCAAACTCTTTGCATTCACGAAGTTGCCCCTCTATACTTTCTTCACGCTGAGAATCAGAAGAATAGCGGGCATATATTACAGCTTTCATTGCTTTTCACCTTCTTGCAATAATCGTATTAATGTTTCTTTTAGTTGGTTGTTTATAGGTGAATTCGGGTCAAAACACATCTCAACAAATTGTTGCATTTCTTTGTTGTCTGCAATAATTTCTGGTTTGTATTCATACTGTGTCCCTTGAGGATTATCTGTTCTTCCATATATATAATCCATAGATACATTAAATTTATCAGCATACCATAACAACACATCAGGTGGAACTTTAGCGTAATTGTTTTCGTACCGATTAATGCTAACCTGTGTTATTCCAATCATCTGTGCAATATTTTTTTGCGACAATTTTACACTTTCACGCAATGTGCGAAGTCGTTTTGATATTATCTCCATATCCATACTCCTTTGATAAACATTATATACCATTTAAGAGTCGTTGTAAATACCTAAAATGAAATTTATGAAATAATTTTTTAAATAAGGCAAAAATAGAGCCGGCGAGCAAAAATAGCTTACCGGCCTGTTATTTTGTAATTTACTTATTGTTATTTTTAATACGTGTAATTATCCCCCTTGACACCCCGGTCAACCGTGACATCTGCCTAATCGATATTGGCAAATCACACAACATAGACAATGCAACATCTCGCAGCTTTTGCGGCATACGACTGATGTCGCTGGGGACTTTACACCCAATAATATCGCAAATCGATTTATACGCATCATCGTCATTTAAAAATTGGGTAATAGTTTCAAAATCGCCAAAATCATCGCATTTAAGCTCGTTTTGAAGATGAAAATTATATAACTTTTCACGGTCAATAATATCAAAAACATAATCTGTATTAACCTTGCAAATCGGTTTGTAACCAGCAGTAAAATAATCGTGAAATGACGTGTATGTATAATCTGCCATGTCGCTGGCAATACCTGCTTTGTATGGATTGTTGTGAATATACCGCAAAACCCTAAACAAATAGTGCCGTTTGTCCACAGGAACAGAGGTAAATCTACCGCCAAAAAGACTTCCATTTCTATAATATCTACGATTATAATGAAAAACATACTGTGTTCCCAGTTTTTTCATAATAATTTCCAACGTTTTAGCGCCATTTTCTCCAACAGGACATTTTAAAAGTAGGTGACAGTGATTGCCCATCAAGCAATATGCCAACAACGAAAAATCTTCTACATCGATAGTATCTAAAATCTGCAAAAACCGCATATTATCGTAGCTATCTTCAAAAATCTGCATTTTATCGATACCACGTACAATTATATGGTAAACTCCGCTTGCGGATATCTCTCTTGCTTGCCGTGCCATTAGCCCACCCCCTTTGCACTGTTGCCATACAGCAATTCTTTGATAATAATCGATGCATCACCGCATGACAATTTTGAAACATCCCCAAATTTAGGGTCTAATTTTAGAATTAAATCAATCTGCTTTTGAGTTGCTTTTGCATTATCAATATATTTGCGCTTTTCTTTCGACCACAAGTGTTCATACCTACTGTGATTTTTTGTCAATTCAACATAAACATAATCATAAATATACTGCAAATCCATACGACTTTTTGCGTATTTTGAATTACGGTTTAACAGCACGTTCCCCTCACTATCGGGCTCATCGATTATATATGTAGTTGAGGGAATAGCCACAACCATATTTCCGTTTGTTAGTCTCTGCCAGTTCACATCATGCGAATTATATAAAATGCCTTTATCCATAATTTTAATCTCCTTTTCATTTTTAATAAATGTTGATGGTATGTCATCTTTTTGCAAAATAATCAAATTTTGATCTTTTTCCGGTGGCGGTGGTAATTTTGTTGTCGGTTGCTTTTTTGGTGCCGGAATATTCTTGCCGATTAAAGTTGCAGCGGTGCATAGCGGCACATCTGATATGCTCACGCAGTCGATAACTTTGCAGGATTTTTTGCCGGGATATAGGCGCAAACCACGTCCAACCATTTGGCTATATCCCAAAATATTTGTTTTTGCGGTCGGTCGGGCAATGATGATTGACTCAGTGCATGGCAAGTCCACACCCTCCGACAAAACTGCATAATTGACCAAAACTTTTATCCTACAATTCTCAAATTGGTCTAAAATGATGTCTCTATTTTTTGTGGTGGCGGTTACTGTAGACGCTATATTGCCATATTGTTTGTTAATAATTTTTGTAATTTCTCGTGCCTCGGCAACTGACGGCGCAAAAATAATAGTTTGACCTCTGGCGTGTTTACAATATATCTCGGCTATGCCAACCGCCGTTCCGGACATCGCTTTCGCCAACTGGTTTTGATCGTAGTCACCATCAACAATTTTTACGCTCTCAAGCCTATATTTAAGCGGTGTTTGTATTCCCTCAATCGGGCATAGATAGGCGTTTTCGATACCCCACAAAAGATTGCGTTCAAACAATAAATCATCAAAAACTGCCCCCAATCCCACACCGTCAGCACGTTGTGAAGTTGCCGTAAAACCATAAATCTGCGCACCATGAAAATAGTCCAAAACCTTGCGATATGTGGGTGCAACACAATGATGAGCTTCGTCAACGACTAGAACGTCCACTTCATAAGGGTTATAGAGATTTAAGCGATTAACCAATGATTGCACACTACAAGATATAATTTTTTCACCGTTTGCGTGTTTTTTTGATAATTCGATTCCACACGGCAAGTCGTGCAAGTAGCGCAAGGGGTTGTGAACCAGCTCATCTCGATGAGATAAAATCATACACATGCGGTCATTTTGCATTACCTCGTATCTCAAAAATTCTGAAAAAGTGACGGTTTTGCCTAAGCCGGTTGCCATGACAATTAGTGCTGATTTATCTTCATATTCAATCATTTTTTGCAGACATTCTTGCTGATATTCTCGTAATTCCATAATATTTTCCTCCTGTGAAAAGTTTATTTGACTCAATTATATGTACTTTTCGGGGGAAAACAAGAAAAAAAAGAGCCATATAAAAATGACTCTTTGATGTTGTTTATTTAGTTTTAACATGACAGAGAACCGTCCCCATGGAGAAGAACCGTTCCCGTGGCCAGTGGCCGTTAAAAACCACCCGCTCCGCCGCCATTAGTTGGGTCGCCACCATTTGCTAATCCTGTATCAACAGGGGGTGTTGTTGGAGCTGGAGTGGGGGCTGGTGTAGGGGCGGGGGCAGGGGCTGGTGCTGGTGCGGGAGCTGGAGCTGGTGCAGTTGAACCGCCACCTGTTGATGTTGTTCCACCTGTGCTACCGCCAGTTGTTCCACTATTTGTGCTACCGCCAGTTGAACCGCTACCAGAGTATGTTGGAGTTGGTGCTACATACTGTTTCACCGTCATCGTGTAAACGATTTCGTTACCAAATTCATCAGTTACTGTGATGTTTGCTGTACCAACAGAATTACCTGTGATAGTACCGTCTTCAGATACAGTCGCTACGCCCTCGTTATCGGAAACAAATGTGTAATTTGTTGCTGTTGCATCTTCTGGCATTGCGTAAGGTGTGATTTTGTAGGCTCCACCTGTGTAAATCCAACCTGCTGTGTTTTCAAGACCAACACCGTTTGCTTGTGTGCCAACTGTTACAGCGATTTCCTTAACTGTTACTTCTGTACCACGAACTGTTAATGTTACCGTGATTACAGCTTCACCGTTTGCTACTGCTGTTACAACGCCCGTTTCATCAACTGTTGCGATAGTTTCGTCGCTTGTTGCGTAAGTTACATCGCCCTCTGCATTTGCTGGAGTAACTTCTGCATTCACATTTGCTGTATCTTCGCCGTTAATGAATAATTCGATAGCGGTTTCATCAACTTCAATGTCTGTCGCTAATTCAACAACAACTACGCCGATAACAACTGAGAAGTTTCCTGTTGAATCAGATACTGTAACTTCTGCTTCACCTGAACCAACCGCTTCGATACCGCCGTCGATAACCTTGGCAACCGTTTCGTCGCTCGTTGCCCAAGTGATACCAGCAGCCTCGATTGCCGCTGCAACTTCTTCTTCCGTAGCTTCCACATCGTCGAATTGCATTGCAATCTCAGGTGTGATGGTTTCGCCCACGGACATATTTAATGTTTCCTGTTCAACGGTAATCCCCGTTAAATTTACGCTGGCACAACCAGCCAATGCTGTGGTCATTACAACCACTAAAATTAGTGCTAAAATTTTCTTTTTCATAGTTTTGAACCTTTCTTTCATTTAATAATAAATTTGTCATATAAAGGTTGTGGAGGTGGCGGTCTGCAAGCGACCGACCCCGATTTATTCTTTTTTTCGCTACGCTCCACGGCGGTTTTTTGAGACCGCCGTGCGCCTGATGGCGATTGTTACATTACGATTACAAAATGTATTATACCACAAAATTAGAAATTTTTCAATATGTAAAGAAAAAAATATTGTGCTTTTGTGATATTTAATATAGGTTTAGCGAGCTATTTTTTTGCACATCATTTATAGTACAATTATATCATAAGAGAGGTGCATAATGGACGCTAATCAACGCATTTTAGAATTAATAACGCAACGTGGATGGAGCGAATATAAACTTGCAAAAGAATCAGGTTTAGCGCAATCCACAATTGCTACATTATTTCGACGAAACACCTTACCGTCAGTCACGACGATTGAGGCCATATGTGATGCAATGGGAATTACAATGGCTCAATTTTTCACACCGGAAATTAAAACACCTATATTATTAACGCAAAAACAACGCAAAATATTAGATAAATATTCTTTTTTATCACCTAAAATGCAAAAAGTTATAGAAGACATCATGGATGACCATATAAAAAACACTTAGCACCCCGACTTATAAAAAGTTGAGGTGCTTTTTTAGGTTTATTTAGATATTTTTCAATATAGATTCATCAAAATAATAGGCTTGAAACACGGTTTTTGCCTCATCGTTTAATACAAAACGACCCTGTGCGTCCTTGGGGATTTTGGTGTTTGCACTGCCGTCACCAACAACAATTGTAGACAAAACGGAATCTGCCCTACCACAAATGCTAAAGTTGCAATTATTTTTTATCTGACCTCTTAAGACTTCTGAATCAGGCCTTTGCCCGCTGAGGATTAGGTTAATTGCGTAGCAACGACCTTGGCGCGCAATCGTCGAAATATTTCGGATAATTCTATTCACCTTTTCCTTTTGTAATTTATCCAAACCTACGGTATCAGTCAATTCTGCCACTTCATCGATACAAACGATAATACGCCGCATTTTCGTGCCACCAGATTTTCGATAATCTAAAATGTCATGCATGTTATTTCTGCGAAATAGTTTTCTTCGTTCGTCCATCTTTTTTACAATTTTTTCCAAACTTAGGTCTAAATCATCTATAGTGTTAATAACCGTCGCGACCTTTTCCCATAAAAAACCAAATTCTGAATATTTAAAATCAGCAACATAAATTTCGCAATCGTGCATATAACATTGAAATAGCATTAGCTTAGTGGTGATCGACTTTCCGCTACCAGTCGACCCACCCACAATCATGTGGGGTACCTGTTGTAAATCATTGCTAATTACACCACCCAGCCCAACGCCGATATCGACGATACTATCTTTTGCATTAGGGGCAAAATCTAACATGTCTATCGTCCATTCAACAAATTCCGGAATAACAACACCTGCAGGCTTTACGAACACTTTGATTATATTATTACTTTTGCCGTATTCGATTTTATAAATTGATCTATTCAGCGCAGATGATAATTTTAACTCGTTTTCCATATAAGTATCTATTGCTATACCGTTATTTTTCATTTCGTATAAAATATCGCCGTTTTTTAATATTTTTTTATTTTTTAATATAGGCGGCTCACCAAGGACGTTTTTTATTCCTGCGCCGGCAAATTTCAGTGAAAAATTATTGTTTCGTAGCGGCTCCCCTAACACGTATGGTAAAAAAATGATGGCTAATAGTGCTATTAGTACATACATTATATCTATTGCTGTTGCAATGATTATTGCAACTATAACTATAATGGATATAGTCACGCCTTTCGTGGTTGTAGTTAAAAATTTAATACCACGATAAAACGACATTATCTGCTGTTGTTTTGTGTAGTGGGTGTATGAATCGGATTTATAATTCCCCATTTTTTGATTATTATTATTTAACATATATTTTTCCTTTCTGCTTTGGCTTTGTTAGGGATTTTAGCCCCCAACAAATTGCCAAATTCTTCTAATTCTTCTTGAGTAAAGTCTGATAAGTTTTTATATTTTTTTGTAACAGTATTTTCGTGGGTCGACACATACACATAGTCTTTTTTGTCATTGATATATGTATACATATCATAGGTATCTTGCTTGCAATCAATCATTATTTTGATTCGCCTTTTTAGCTGTTCGGATGGCTCGCAAAGATTATCTTTTAAATTCATAAAAAAAGTATCTAATGTCAATACACTTGTGATTATAATTAATTCTGCTTCGATCCACTTGTCTTTGTACCTCGCCCCAGCTGCTGAAGCTGTATTATTGTCAAGCAGTTTTAATAAATCTGAAGTTGAAAAAAATTCAGGTCGAAGGTCGTCAAGTATGAGTGCGCTTTGACCTGCATATTCCTGTAGTGGGTCACGAGAAGAACCCGAAATGCTGTAGGAAAGCCCTTTTTGTGTGCAAATATCCTTGGCCAGTGTTGTTTTACCGGCACCGCTCTCGCCAAAAATATATACGACATCAACATTACGATCCACCTTGTTTTTTAATATAGAATCGTAAAATTCAAACGCTCTGTCAAATTCCTTTTTATATTTTATAAACATGGTTTGCGTTATGTGTTCCGCCAAATTATACCGTTTAATTTCGCCAACTTCGATTGCGGCAAGTGTTTTTTCTAAATTTTTGACCTCTAAACGCAGATTTTCACTTTTTGTGCGTTCGGCAACCCAGTCAAACCCCGGCATCGCTATAACTTCACTATCGTCATACTGATGTTTATCTTTTGCATTCCTATGTGTTAAATAGGACAAAGCGCCACCGATGTCGGCATAGTATCTTCCACCGGCTCTTTTTTTCTGCTTGATTGATGATACATATTGTTTTTCTACGCCAACAATGTTGCCAATAGTTGATAATTGTAATGATGTTTTCAAATCCAACACCAAATGCAGATGTGGTTCAATAATGTTTCCGTCATCATCGCAATCTTTATCATGGACTATAAATGCCCAATTTTTAACATATTCGTTATCGTTTTGCAGGTTGTCTAATAATGTATCTGCCCAATTCGGATATCCGGGCATATATTTTAACTGCTGCATAATTTCGCATTTGCGTAGTGTTATTCCTGCCACTTTTTACCTCCTTTCTGTATTTTTCGTATGTTGCTATTTATGTTATTTTTTTAGTTTTTTGTTACTACACTTTTACTACAATTAAGGGTATATATCACCACAAATGAGACAAGCCCCATTTGTGGTGATATAAGGCTTTTTAAATGTTTTTACTGTTGAAAAAACCAATTACTACACATTGTGGATTTTTGCAGTTAATCGATAACGACAAAGTTATCCAGTTTGCCATAACGATTGTAATTAATCTTGATTTCAGAATCCAACAAGTCTTCCAATTCATAACCGGAATTAGCCAACTTTTGAGTGCTAAAATACATAGTCTCAGTTTCGACTCCATTGCCGATTTTGGGATTAATCTCACGAGCTAAAGTAACCATAAACCCTGTAACTTCAACACCTTCTTTTGTCGCAAAATCTGAGCGCCTATAACCTATAATCTTCATAATAAATTTCTCCTTCTTTTAGATATAATAATACTACTGTAAACACAAAATCATCGATGCTTTGTGTGCTTTTGACCTTTTCCGGCGGTCACACCTTGAATTTTGACAAACAAAAAAGGAGAATCATACACGCAGATACTGCGTAATATAATTCTCCTATATAATGTATATAATACATCTTTTATTAACTTTTACTGGTAATACTTGAAAACCAGTTCTGCAAAAGGGTATAATCACCCCTTTTGTTTAATCTTCCACCCAAGTGAACATCAAATCCACTGAATACATTATACCACCATTTTATTGATATGTCAACCTTTTTATTGAAAAAATCCCAAAAAAATTCCAAAATTTCATAAAACCATGTCGGCGAAAAGGAGATAGCCCCTAATCCACCGACATAGCCACTTCATCACATTTCTATTACCAATTTTGCGTGTAGGGGATAGCCCCCAATCCGCCATTGCGTTTCTCGAAGTCTCTGTTCTACACTGCCCTTGCGGGCTCAACTATATTATACCATGATTATCATAAAAAACGCAACAAAATAGTGTCCTAAATTAAACAGAAACTTTCTTAGATTGAAACGTAAAAAAAGCATAATCATTCAATCGGAACAACCAACGGCATCAGCGGTCGGTTTTCTGCTTCCTCTTCACTGTCTGCCATGTCCAATTCACAGTACCACAAATAATGAAAAAGGTCTTCTGTTTTTTGCAAATTTTCCCAGATGTAGCCGCCGCTTTCGTCGATTTTGCGTGAGTTTTCCATTATTTCCATATGCGTGAGCGGCTGCATAATGTAGCAAATAAGCTCCTTGAACTTTTTGCCGTCCCATGCCTCAAGTCCACTGGTTTGATCAGGGTCAATGTAGCAGTCATGCATCTCTTTTAAAATGCTTGTTAGAATAGTTTCGGTTAGTTCTCGTTTATTGTATAGGTCGATAAATAATTTTTCTACGCTCGCAATGTAAGTATTCTTTTTCATATGTAATTACCCTTTCTTTGTGTGTTTTTTTGTTACCTTTGGTTTTTTTGTTACCTTTGATTAAAAATACCGTTTTCCCATGTGCTGGGTTGTGCAAAATACCTCGTTACTGATATGTCAACATAATTCACTCCTTTCTCAAACAGAAATTTATTTAGCTCAAAACAAAAGTCAATACACTTTTTAAACAAAAAAATATAATTGAAATTCATTTTTATTGGACAAATCCCCGAAAAGTAACTAAACTGCAGATGTAAATACTGCAGAAAGGGGGTTAAAACAAATGGATAATACTAAAAATAGCTCTGTACCGGCTCGAGAAATCGAATCGCTGGCACGATGTTTATTACCATATATTCAAAATTTTTACAATAGCGAAGAGGGCAAGCGAGAATTTGAAGAATGGAAAAAGAGCAAAGAAAATCAAAATAAATAAGCAAAACTAAAAGGCTGATGTAAACACTGCTTGTGTTCATATCAGCCTTTTTTACGCATAAAAAAGCACAAACCCGAACACATCTTCGATGAAGAAAATATTGTTCGGGTTATGTGCTATTGGTGCGGGTAAGAGGACTTGAACCACCGACCTCTTGCATGTCAACTGCTCTATGGTTATTTTTTGTTGTGTTTATAAAGGTTTATAGCCGTTTTTGCTCGGTGCAGGCTGTTCTTTAAACATATTTGTCGCTCTTGTTTGCATATGTTTCTAGTCTGTCTGTGACTGTTCATGTGGTCAAAATTAATTTTTTAAATCCAATTATATCACCAACTTCCGAAATTGTTGCGATTTTACTTCCGGAAATATACATGTTTTGGAATGTAATTTGCATCTAAATTTTGACCCACAGTAAACAAAAATAAACCTCTCGACCAAGTATCCTTCCTCAACACCGTTAGATGCTCCTCACAAGAATAAGTTTTGTTTCGCCGATTCCCTGTGTTTTGTTTCAAAATGCTCTTTTCGATTAGTTTCTTTATAACGACTGCCGCTGTGTTATATGGCACACCGAGTGCACCTTGGCTACTTTTTTCGTGTCGATTATCGGAGCGTTTTGCAGATGCTCAAATGCCGTTTGGTACTTGTAGTTCCGCTGATCTTGACGATAGAACGTTTTTCCTGCGCTCCTACGGATAGTTGCGCAGGAAATGATTGCTGTTATTTAGATGAAGTTTTATTTGTTTAGTTTGTAAATAAGTAATTTTGTTTCGTATTTAAGAACATCTTCCGCACGGCAGAGATAGTCGAGGAGTTGCGGTAGGTGTTCTTTTTTAAAGTCGCATTTTCCTGCATTTTTTGAAACATCAATAAACAGGTCGCAACATACCAGTGCCGTTGTGTACCAACGTTCAAATTCGCGAACAAATGAGCGTGGTAACTCATTTAACGTTTCAATATCTCGTCTTGTTTCACACATGTATTCATGCAATAGTGTATAATTTTCAGTATTTATTATATCAACAAGTTCGGTGTGGTAGCCGGTGGGCTTCATAAAGCGATAATGATGGCCGTGTTGCAAAAGACAAGATCTGTATAAGAACTTGTTGAATGTCTCAAATGGTTTAATGTATTTTTCACCGACAATGGTTGTTATTGAGTCTTTATAGCTCGTGACAGGGTCATAATTTACACTGTCCCACATATAGTCGGCAAATGTTAAAAGGTTAAGGAGTGAACTCTGCGCAAATTCCATAGGATTTAGTGTTATCCCTTCTGAATACCTGTACAGATCCGCATCACGGTTTATTATTGGCGAAATATGAAACTCGTTCACCATCTCCATGTCGTTTACAGGGTAGTTGTCCCAATAAAGCGGGGCATGTCCTGTTTTTTCTTTTAAAAAACGAGCCTGCTCCGAAGTTACTTTGGCTGAGCAAATTTTCTCTCCGGTAAAGTAAAGTTTACACTTTTCAGGCAACCCCTGTCCGAATTCAACGATATACGGCTCATCGCCGTTGCCAAAATACTGCGTTGGACAAGCAAGAAGTTCTATAGAGCTATCAAGCGCCATCAAGCGCTCATAGACTTTATTTATAACATATACATGTGCGGCCGCCAAGGTTGTAAATCGGGCTTTGTCCTCAGGATAGACAAATTCTTCCTCCGGATTATCGTCTAATATATCATCAAAGAGTAATCCGAACTGCCTAACTCCTATTTTGTAAACCTGCATCAATTTGTTGACAATAACATCTATATCGGACGCATTAGAGTAACGTATATCTAAACCGGGTGCAAGCATGTAGTGTAAATCAATATGGTTATTTTTGCAAAGTTTAACCATGTTTTTGAGTAGCGAAAAGTTCATCTCGTCATATGGCAATCGCCAATAGTCTCTGTGATAAGGGTCGTCTTTGGGCCCGTAAATATATGTGTTCATACGTTTTTTTGCCATTGTTCTAATGGCGTTTGTGCGCTGCTTCATGTTCCATGGCTTACCATAAAAACCTTCAATTATACCGCGAATTTTAAAGGCGGGATAGGCGAGATAGATACCACAGGCGATACCATCATCATTTGTGGCGAGCTGCAACAGTGAGTCAAGTGCATACGCGAGTGCACGAGTAGTGTCCGCATAGACAAGCACTTCGCTTTTGCCGACGACCAACGCATATTTTTCGCTTTTGTCAGCAGAGAAAAATGTCTCATCGGCATTCACAAAATCGCACAAAGGCAGATGCTGTATAGCTACTTCACCTTTTTTAATGTTCAGGCTTGACATCATTTCACTACAAGTTTGACTACAAAACTCAAAATCAAAAGCGAGGTATATATTACCACCCGATGGTTCAAAATGTTGAAACTGATAATGTGAAAACATACATCTTTCTCCTATTCCTTAACAGCGCCCAACATAACGCCTTTTACAAAATACTTCTGAAAGAATGGGTAAATTACAACTATGGGCAGTGTTGTGATAACGGTAATCGCGAGCCTGATTGAGGTGGGGGTGATACTTTGCTGCTTCAACTTTTCAAGGTCAAGCGAGCTTGAAATTCTTATAGCACCGGAACTTTGCAGTATGTCCACAAGGTGCATCTGTAACGGCCATAAGTCCATCCTGTTCATGTTATACAAAAAAGTATCATACCACTGATTCCATTGATAAACGCCGACGAATATGGCAATGGTTGCAAGTATCGGTAGGCAAAGCGGCAATATAATTCTTGCATAGATAATAAATTCGTTGGCGCCATCAATTTTAGCAGACTCCTGTATACTGTCGGGTAGGCTGTCTATATACACCCTCACAAGTATAACCTCAAATATTCTCACAAGGCTCGGTATGATATAGACGGCGAAAGTTCCGCCCAAACCGAGAGCGCTGTTTAGCAAGAAAATAGGGATGGTACCGGCTGAAAAGTACATGGTAAATACAAAATACGGCACCCAAAATTTTCTGCCGATTAGGTGCCTTTGGCAGAGCACAAAGGCAAGCATACTGCAACAGAGTACTGACGCTACTAAACCGACTACCGTACGTGCAAATGATATGAACAGTGGATTAAAAAAGTTGAATTCTTCAAAAATCGTTATATAACTCTCTAACGAGAACACCCTCGGCCAAAAGTACACACCACCCAGAGCAAGATCCTTAGGGTCATTAAAAGAAGCAACCGTAATATAATAAACTGGATAAACCGACAATATAAATACTATTATCAAAAGAGCCGTAAAAACTCCCTCAAGTGCAATATCCTGTCGAGTTAAGCCTTTTTTTCTTTTCAATATATATTTAGTCACGTTGTCACCTACCTTAAAATTTCCACGTTAGCATATTTTTTGCCTAATTTGTTTGTTATGACAAGAAGTATTAGTCCAAGGGTTGTCTTGAACATGCCGATTGCTGTAGACATGGAGTAATCCAATCTGTTTACGCCCATTCTGAAAGTGTAAGTATCTATAACTTCGGACCACTCTCTGTTAGTTGAATTGCCTATTAAATAGTAGGGGTCAAATCCGTTTAGTATCCATCCCGAGTTCATTATCAAAAGTACTATTGCAGTGGGTATTATGCAAGGGAGTGTAATTCTGAGTATTTTTGCCACCCTACTTGCCCCGTCTATGGAAGCTGCCTCATAAAGATCCGGATTTATTGAGGTTATCGCCGACAAATAAATTATGGTTTCCCAGCCCACCGTTTTCCATAATTGTAAAAATATAATGAGTGGGGGAAAATATTCGGCACGCTGTAAGAATGGTACTTGTTCATCAACTATATTAAGTGTCGTGAGCAGCTCATTTATCAACCCGTTGTCAATGGTGAAAAACATGTCGGTTATTGAAGCAACAATAACCCATGATATAAAGTAAGGTAGATAACTTGCCGTTTGCACAACCTTTTTGAACCGCAAAAATCTGATTTCAGAAAACATAATAGCCAAAAAAACGGCTAATGGCGTAGCGAGAAACAGTACCGAAAAGTTAAGTACTATGGTATTGCGCATTATCAAGAAGAAGTCACTGTTTAGTATGAATGACATAAAGTTGTCAAAAATTGGGTTTGCCCACTCGGATAAAAGTATATTTTCTCCGGGATTATACTCCTTAAACGCCATAACCCAGCCCGCCATGGGCAAATAGGAAAACACTGCCGTCCACGCCACAAAGGGCGCCAACATAATTAGCAGGTACTTTTGGTTGCGAACAGATCGATAAAATGAAAGTAAGATAGTGAATGCTATTAAAACAACACAAATAGCAAGTACAAAGCCGACTGACGGATTTACCGTGAAGTATCGCGTGTTTGTACTGTTGAAAATCATACTTGAATATGCGGCATAAAGCACAAATATTAGAAAGCCCGAGCACAGTGTCAAAACAATGGCAGGCTTTAGTTTGCACACTTTAAAGCCTTTTATGGTAAAAGCTATTGCGGCGATGCAGGCAATATAGGCAATAGAAACAATAATTAAAGGTATTATTGAGAGGTTGGGATACATGTAAAAGACATAGTTTGTAATTTTTATATCGGATATTTCGGTAGGTGCTGTCTTGAATATATCCTTAAACTCCGGTCCGGGTGTATCTATGTAGCCCCGAGCCAATTCAAAAGGTGTCACATATGCTGTCGAATAAACCACATCAACCTTATCTTTATAGTCCACAGAAAACAATGGTATAAAAAGGGTGGATGCGAGCAGTATTAAGCAAAAGATTACGGCAAAAAGCCGCAACGACGTGACATTTTTTTTAAAAAAATCGGATTTAGTTCCGGCGGGTGTCAATCGACTCATTTTACCTCCGTGGTTGCTCCGGTAAACATATTGCTCCGTGATAACAAAGTAATAAGTGCCGCATCAAGGGAGATTTGCGTTTTCGTAAAATTTCCATCAATGCGGCACTCTGTTTTATATGTGACTGCTTATATTATTTGCCATAGGTGAGATCTTCTACGCCATAGGTGACTTTGAGTTCGTTTACGCGGTCAGCATTTGCATTGTATATTTCCTCGTATCCGGCTTTCATCAAATCGGCACCGAGTTGCTCAACCTCGTCTTGGCAACGGGTTTTTGCATCTTCAAATTCCGCATCGGACTCTGCCATAATAAGTTCCGGCAGATATTTAAAGAGTAAGGCGTTTTGTATAGCTGTCCAAACATCTACTGTTTCATCACTCACGACTCCTCGTGCAGGTGCCATCCACTCATAACCCATATTATAATCTTTTGACCTTGTGTCTTCACCGCGGAAAGTCTGCTCTGTCTCTTCTAACATGTCCACCATTGCGGGAGAGTATCCTGCTTGCAGAACCTCAACGTCAGATCTCCAGTAGTATGGGAGGTCATTTTCTTCGTTAAATGCGTTTCTGTTGGCGAACAGATAGAAACCGACACCCGTTGTGTTAATGGTGCGCTGCGAGTCATTTTTGAATGAATCTACAAATCCGGGATCCATCACGTATTTGCCGTCGTCATCATAGGTGAAGGTTTCACCTTCCACTCCTCGGCCTATGAGCTCTTGACCTTCATCGGAGGCGAGGAAGTCTAACAATTGCATTGTGCGATCGGGATCGGGGTTTGTCTGAGAAATCATTGTGAACTGCCTACCCGTTGACTCAACATAGCTTGTGTAGTGCCACATAGTCTTTCCGTCGTAACCTTCGGTTTTTGTGTTGTGCCAGTTGTAAATTTGGTTTGCCTTGTCACCACCTTCGGCCAGCCAAAAACTCTCTGCATCCAAAACATGCCATGTTCCGGATACCAAGCTGTAAATTCTTCCTGTTTTGAGTTTTTCGGTGAAGTCGACATTGGTGAGCTCAAATATTTGCGGATCCAAAACGCCTTCACGGAAAGCTCTGTTATAGAACTTAGCTGATTCGTAGAACATTATCTCGTCTTCATGTGAACCTAAAACCGTGAAGTTGCCTTCGTCGTCATACCAACCACCACCATTTATGAGGTATATGCCTTGACCGGAATGCCACGGCATCATCATTCCCCAGGTGTAACCCCAGTCCTCTTTTAAGAAACCGCCTATGCCGACTGCCGGTTGACCGTCAACCTCAGGGTACATCTCAACAAGTGTTTTCATGCTCTGGTACCATTCCTCGGTATCGTCTAAGCTGATATCAAGCCCGGCACTTTTTAGTAGGTCATGACGGGCGCCCACGCCCCAGTCCGCTTCGCCGAGCACCGCTACACGTGGGTCTACACCGGCATCAAGCGCCAAAAACGACATCACACCATTTGGATCATATGTTTTCCACAAATCAAAGTATTCACCAAAGTTTTCCATGATATTCGATGTGGCTTCATCAGAGACATATTCCTCCATATTCAACATCTTGTTTGAATCAAGCAGATTGTTGGTAGACTCGTCACCATGTACGACTACATAAATGTCAGAGAGTTGATTGTTTGCGAGTTGCAAAGCAACCTGCTCAGTCTTGCTACCCTGTAATGAACGATTGACCTGCAATGTAATTTTAAATTTTTCATATATAACGTCCGCTACTGGTCCGGTTATTATTCCGTCTTCGGCAATTCCACTCAAATTCTCAAGGCCCATGATAGTGAGCGTTAAATCTTCAAGTTCGGAGGGGTCGGTTGTAGCCGATGCATTGTCGGAAGTTCCGGGTGGAGGTGCGGACTCAGAATCATCCGGTGGAGGTGCCGCAACACATCCGGTTAGTAACATTGTGAAAACTAATGCGATAGATAAAAACTTTTTCATAAAATCACTTCCCTTTAATTAACCTTGTTTATAAACTAACTTAGGAACATTATAGCCCACAGGCAGACAAAAAAATAGTATTATTTTAAAATCTTTCAAGAAAATTCGTACTATTTTGCGTAAATAGCTATCTTGAATTATAATTCGCAAAACTCGTTATAAATTTTGTTCAAATACAACATGATTTTACCCTGTGTCTACGCCTCTAATTTCAAAACTATGTTTACTAATGTTGACTTTGTCTGTAAACTGTGATACACTTTTACTCAAATCAAGCCGAATATTTTTTAGGAGGTGCCATGTCAGACCATTATAACGACTTTATAGAACAGCTCACCGCAGTTCCCAAGCTTGAAAACATTAAAGTAGCACTTTTTGTTCAGCCTCACCCCGACGATAATGAAATCGGAGCAGGCGGAACGATGGCATATCTAAAGAGCATGGGGGTTGAAGTGTATGCACTTACCGTGACAGACGACCACCGTGTAGACGGTGCTACCACTCCTACATTAAGACAAAAAGAGGCGCTGGCGGCGATGGAGTATCTCGGTGTAAAAAATGCGGGATTTTTAGGCTTTGCGAACAAAACAGATGCCTCTGCGAGAGAGATAGCGGATGAAATTTTGAAGGTTGTACGAGAATTACGTCCGGATGCCCTATTCTCCGTTGATCCAGACCTTGAGAACGAGTGCCACAGCGATCATCTAAAGGTAGGCTTAGCGGTGCGATACTGTTTTCTTGATTGTGGTTGTGAGTTTTATCCGTACGATGACCAAATCAAGGCGCAAAAACAAGCATATGGTATAAAAATACTGGGACAATATTATACCGATAAGGCAAATACATTTGTTGATATTTCCGATTATGAAGAGCTGAAGTACGGAGCGGTTGCCTGTCACACCTCGCAGTGCAGTCCTGAATTGTTGCATCTGTTAAAGACACAATCGAGATACTTTGCTAACGGCACAGATTGCACCGCAATTGAGCGTATCAAGTTGGTCAGCTTGTTGCAGTCTCACTGTTTTAATATTTAACGTCATTTATAATTTCAACCCATAGATAACGATATTCTCGTTTTGAAACAGTCTGTTAAACCCGGTTTTTTCATAAAATTTGTGAGCACGAATGTTATCCTTGCCGACACACAGCATAAGCCCTCTGATGTTTTTTTTCCTTAGATGGTCTGCGAGCGTATCTATCAACCTACTGCCGTAGCCGCCACTGCGGTATTCCTTTATCACATCAATATGCAGATGTGCGGGATACTCTTTCATAACGGGCTCCAGTAAAGCCGTTTCGCTACATTTTTCCTCATATTTTTTTATGCTCATTTCTTTGAGTGTCGGCAGATATTTTTCATTGTAGATTTTTTTATACCACTCCCAGTCCTTTGCACAAAATATATATCCCACCGCCTCGTCGGACGCATCAGCAAGAATAAACACACTATCCTTTTCCTGTTCAATATAATAATTGCAATACATATTTAGCAGTATATCGTAACCCTCAAAATCCTCGCTACCGCCTATACAAATTTGTTGAACCTTGCTGTAGTCTTTATCCTCGTAAACTCTGATTTTCATAGGTGTTTAATCTCCTTTTTGTATTTTTCGATAAACTCATTGTTAATTTCATCGCCACCGTCTATATTGCTTGAGCAGAACATTTCGATGTCATACCCCTGTTTGGCGGCAGCTTCTGCTGAAAGAGCAACAATCATCTGCAACATTAGTGCACCTATCACGGTGGAAGTGGGACATATTTTCGACCCATTGTCGGTAGTGACGCAGGTATCACCGATCTCACCGAAATTGTCAAGAACTATGTCCGCCACCTCAAACAACCTTTTACCGCAACTGTGTCTACTTCTGACAGATTTGGTGTGATTTAGGTTTGTAAATGCCACGGTTTTGCCTCCCATTGCTTTTGCTTCAAGTGCCATTTCAATGGTTGTGGAATTTCTTCCGCTGTTTGAAAAAATGAAAAGTATATCTTTCTCGGTAAAACCGTAGTCACACAGCAGCATCTTTGCTAAGCCCTCTCGTCTCTCCTCAAGTGAGGATTGTGAGGCGGACAGGTGTAGCATGAGTGGTTCGTGTAGTATTGGCACAACACGCACGAATCCTCCGGCACGATAAAACATCTCTAAAGACAACAGATGCCCATGGCCGGTTCCGAACGTAAAAAGCTTTCCGTTGTTCTTAAAGCAATCGACAACAAGTGCGGACACTTTTGTCAATTCCTCCTCCGATTCAAAGGTTTTCTGCACAAGTTGCAGAACAGTTTGTTTATAGCTGTCTAAATACTTCACGTTTTTTCTCCTTTATATTGTTTTTTTTATTAAGTTGTGATAAAATCAAGTTATGAAACGAGAATTACTAACTGCCACCGACATTCGGCAGACAAACAAATTGAATGTTTTAAAATGCCTTGCCAAGCACGGCGTATTAACCATACCCAATCTCGTAACGATGTGTGGGACGACAATGGTGACAATGGGTAAAGTGGTTAAGTCGTTGGTGGAGCAAGGTGTTATTGTCGCCACTACGCATGAGCCGTCTCGTGTAGGTCGGCGAGGTTCGGCATATATGCTGAATGTTGGATTCGGTTCCTTTTTGTGCATTGATGTCACCCATAAAAATAGTATATCGGCGCAGGTGTATGATTTGCGTCTCACCAAAGTTTCAGAGCTTGAACAGTCCATAGAGGCCGACGGATTTAGACAGGCATTAACTCGGATTTTCTCACGTTTGAAACAAGGGACAAAGAGCAAGAATATACTGGGAATAGGAGTTTCAACTCCCGGTATCTATTACCCCGAGGAGGATTTGCTTCGCTCTGAGCTGTATGAATGGTGCCGCTCGGTTCACCTAAAGCAGATTATAAATGAATATTTTGAGTGCAATAACATCGTTATAGGCCAAGATGTCACATTTGCGGCACTGGCGGAAAGTGAGCGATTGACGGGCAACGATGACCGTAGTGTTTACTACTTTTTTGTAGGAGATGGTGTAGGCGGTGCGTTTGTAAAAGGAGGTGTTCCGCACACCGGAGTTGATGCCATTGCAGGCGATGCCGGACAAACATTGTTGCCGGACAACGGTCGCCTCATTAGGTTGGAGCAACACTGCATACAACACATCATTAACAGGGATACTGAAAGTCTGTCGCATCTCGCCCTTTATCCGCTTTACGTGGCAATTTTCAATGTGTTGTGGCTTTTAAACCCCGACTATCTTGTGATAAGTTCATTTGATAAAAGGTTGTCAGAACTTTTATCAACGGGCGCAAACAACTTTTTGAGGGATCATCAGGGTAAAACGATAAAGCTAACCACCTGTATACAGCCCGGGGATATAGAGTACGCATCTTTAGTCGGACTGACACAAGAAATGATACACAACTTCTTTAAAACGCTTTAATCTCTTTGCGTTTTTTTATTGTTCACCCAATTAAATCTTGGACAAAAGATTGCCGCGGGGATTTTCCACAGTTTAGTTAGGGAGCAATAGTTAAGTGACTATATAACTTGTTACTTCAAGTCCTCTTTATAATCGTTAAAGCAGAATCTCAATGCGCCTATCTCGGGTGGTCTTGTGAGGTTTTTCACCGTTATTTGAGGGTGTGTCTCGGACATGCACTTTTTAAATGCAGTGCTGACAATTTTATCTTTTATCAGAACGCTCCCATAAAGATAAACGACATTGATAACACCTCCGCATTTTTGATGTAAAGCGGTATATTGTCTGATGAGACTTTCGGCCGCATTTGTAAGAATTTTGTACGCAACATTATCTCCGTCAAGTGCGGCTTGCGATAATGTTTTTGAAAACCCGGCTATGTATGATTTGTCGTTGCCATCAATATAAATTCTGTAAATTATGTCGTCTATACTGTTAAGTGCAAAATAGTCCTTCATTTTTTCAAGCAATACGGTGGGCTCCGCCCAACCGTCATGATACCTCAAAGCCTGCTGTATTCCGCGTACAGCAATATCATATGCGGAACCCTCGTCACCAAGCAGATGTCCATAGCCACCCACCGTAAATCTTTTTTCGCCCACCTTGCCAAGAAGCATACTCCCGGTACCGGATATCAAGATAGCACCGATATCCTCATCAATAGATTGCATGGCAACATCGGCATCGCTATGATAAACAATGTGCTGTGACGGTATACCGGCATTGAGCTGTTTTAACAGCTTCAACTCCTCTGTGTCATAGTTACTGCTACTCCCAATAACTACCTGTTCAAACGAGTGCACATTCACAGCTTTTTTGAGCTGTAAAAACAATTCGTCCATATTGTGCTTGGCCGTATTAAAGTCTACTCCGCAAAAGTTTATTGTTTTGGCATGGCACCTGTAAACAATCTTTTGGTTTTCATCCGCCACCGCAACAGCGGTACGAGTTCCTCCACCGTCAATTCCGACATAATACTTCAAGTCGTCACCTCACTGTTTAAATATTTATGAATATTTGAATCTATGTACAAGCGATCCACACCTCAATTCAACTTGACCTGTTGTGCCTTGAATTTAATGAAGGTGGTTATAATCAAGAACAAGGACATTACCACCAAGACGATAAGTGCGGCGACAAAAGCATAGTTCACGCCTATTTTCTCGACGAGCAGCCCTCCCAAATAACCTGATATAATTGTGGGAACACTGAAGTAAACAATGGAGATTATACTGTGCGCCGTAGTGCGCAATTCGTTTGGAGCAGTCTTGCTTACCTCGTACCTTAGAGCCGGATAAAGCATTGTAAACTCAATGGTGGAAAACACCGAGCCAAGCAACAACATATTTGCAGAAGGTGCAAAAATAAATATAAGCGTCTTTGTAATCGATGCAAAAAGTGGCACGATAATCAGAATATTTGTGTTAAGTTTTGCAAGCAACCTTGTATTGAGAACAAAAAAGGGGATTTCAAGCAGAGCACTTATATTCAAGAAAAGTGCGTGTTCCCAAACGCCGCCACCTACCGATTGAAACACATAGGGGGAGAACACACCTATCATACTCATCGGTATACGCACAAGCATACACTTGATAACAAGAGCGGAAAAGTCCCTTACACCAAAAAGTTTTTTGGTGTCTTGCCAGACAGAAGCTTTTTGCTTGTCCGTTTTGCTGCTGTAAAAATTTTTAAGGTTACGATTTCGCATGAGATATATTATGTAGGCTATTCCGAGTAGTGAAGTAATATAAATAAGGAGGGGGAGGCGATCAAAATGGTTTCCGTTACCTATGATAAATCCCGCACTCACTACAATAACCGCAAAGCTTAATGAGCCACCCGAACGGATAAGACCGAAGTGCCTCCTCATGCTGTCGTTTTTGTAACATTCAATTGCCCATGTATCTATGATGCTCTCGGTGGGCGAGGACACAAAGGCGTAAACAATGTAAACTATGATAACCAAGCTGAGCACCGATGTGCTTTGCATGATTAAAGTTAAAATGCAAGCGAACAAAAACAAAATTAAGACCATGATGTCCAGTCTTTTAAGTTTGTCACAGGCGTATCCCAACACATTGAATCCCAAAATTGCTACAAAGGTACCGGCAGACATTGTGGCACCGAGTTCCGATGGGGTGATCCCATTTTCAATAAAATAAAAACTTGCAAACGGCCAAAAGACAGCGCCTGCGCCAATATAGAAAAAATACAATATGAAAAAATGTGCGATGTGTTTTCGCTGTGACATCTGTTTTCACCTCAACGGTTTTTGCTTTTAATGCTTGTTGTGACCTTTTTTATACTCTTTTGGTGTACAACCTTGTGTCCTACGAAAAACTCTCTCAAAATAGGTGGAACTGTTGTAACCTACCCTTGTCGCAACCTCCATGACCGACAGCTTACGATGGTTAACGAGCAACTCCTTTGCGGCCTCAATACGTTGTCGGTTTAAAAAATCGATGAAATTCTGTCCGGAGAGCTCTTTGAAATACCTTGAAATAGAGGACTTATCTATAAAAAACAATTTTGCGAGCAACTCCAAACTTAAATCGTCGCTGTAATTTTTGGCAACATAATCGACCACCTTCAAAAGTTGCGTTTTGCTACTCGAACTTTCAGGTTTTACGAAGGACAAGGTCATAGAAAATTCCTTAGAACGAAAAAGCAATATCACCAATAATTCTGCCTGTTTTCGAGCCATTTCTTGAAATCCGAGTTGGTGCTCGGATAATTCCCTATATATACCGTTCAACAAATTCTCCGTGGCACTGCGAGTTTTTTCGGGAAGGCGCAATATACGCTCGTTCGGATAGAACAGATCGATGTGCAAAAATGCTTTTATGCTATCGGCGGCTTCGCATATAATCTCGTTACTCAACAAAAGTAAATAGCAGTTTGACATAGGTTCGACGTTCTGTGTTTTAACAATCTTTTGTTGCGGAATAAGCAATATATCACCCGGGCTCAAAAAATACTTAACGCTGTTTTCAAACTCAACGCTCTGCGTGCCGTCGATTTGATAGATTAAACGGTACGAGCCAACCGTTTTTTTCTTATCACTCGAGACAAACTCCTCCTGCAAAAGTTGTGCATCGCTTTCCGAGTTTAAAAACAGTTTTACTTTTTTATAGTCCATTACGTTCCTTTACCCATTTTATTGCGCCTTGCACAGGTTGGGATGTGTTGACATTAACATTATAATTACCGCCGAGCTGTCCTTTTATAATATCAACATACGATTTTGGTGCCACCTTTGTATGGATGCTCCCCGTGAGAACAACCTCTGCAATTCCATTGAATTTCAAATGTCTGTACACACTTTTGATAAACAATGTACAGCGCTCTGCCATCGTCTTTGCAATGTTTACCGCAACAGAGTCATGACATGCAAATGCTTCGAAAAATATGTCTATGGTCTTAAATGCGTACTCTGAAAAATGTGTCATAAGTTGTGTCGAGTTGTAAAATTCCCGGACACTACTCAGATTGAATTTTTCAAGATAAAGCTTCGTCATGGCGGTTTTATGTGAGTTCAAAAAAAGTTCGTCGTAAATACTACGATATACGATTTGTGCAATGTGAGAACCACCGCCATAATCTCCGGTCAGCCCTCCGAGACCGCCTATCTGCATCATCGTTTGTGCATCGTTTATCCCCGTGCAGGAGATACCCGTACCGGCATTATAAGCTATTCCCACACCAAACGGAGTGGAGGACTTAATGGGTAAAAATCCGTCATTACAGATGAAAGTTGTTTTGAGTCCTATCATCTTAAGACGTTTCGATATCTCCTTTACTTGAAACGAATGATCTGCACCCGCAAGCCCGAACACCGCATCTTCAATCTGATCGATGTTGACCTCATTTTTTTGCAACAAACCATGAATTGACTCATACATAGCGAAGTACAATCCATCATATTCGTTTGAAAAGTTTTCGTGGTTAGTGCCGCCCCCGGTAAAGGTGTCGATAACTTCACCTGTTCTATCCAGCAAGGCATAGACTGTCTTGGTGCCCCCACCATCGACCGCTATATAATACGACATTCTTACGACCATTCCTTTCTTGGCGTTTTTTCGGTTTTACTATAAAGTGGCGAAATTTAAACGTATTTCGCTTGAAAGGAACAAAGACTCACTCCAACTAAAGTTGAGTTTTAAATTTTCTCAGCCTTTAATTCTTATTAAACCGGTTCCAATTGGTTTGTTATGACTGTCGATAAACGATTAAAAAAACCGGGGAAGATGGTTTTTGTGCAGTTGCAACATTTCGTCTATTACCTTTTGTGCAACACTTATATCACCGACGAGCGGATGACACAACAATGTGTTTTTCATCATAGCTTTGTCACCTGAAAGAGCCGTCTCCACGGTCGCCTTTTCATACTGCTTAACTGTCTGAATTAGTCCTATGATACTCCTATTTATAGCCGTGGTTATTGGCACACGTTCAACCCTGTCACGGAAAACTCTGCAATTTGTTTCTACAACATCATCACTTTTTAAAAAGTCTAACACGCCCTCATTTTTTACATTTATTACATGATATTCCCCATCTCCGTTGTACAAAGAGTCGATCAGTCCTATGGCGGCAAGAGAATACAGGTGTCCACCCCTTTTTGAAAGCATTTCCGGTATTGTATTATTATCGAAATTTTTATAGTAGTTTATCAGCTGTTCTTCTACCTTGACACATTCCTCTGCACGAGACACTTTTTTGCTTTTTAGTTTTTCAAGTTCATGTTCACAATTGTAAAAGTAGTTAAGATAGGGTGACGGAATTGCCCTAAGTGATTTAATCCATTCTAAATCAACCTCTATTTTATCTATGTTTTTCATAGGGATACCCGCAAAACCTCCGTCTATCAGTTCTTTTAAACATTCCTGTTTTTCATAAAATATTCCGGTATACCAACTTAAATGGTTTAATCCTACGCTGTCCAAGGTAATTTTGCGCTTGTCTTTATTGAGAATGTTGGCGAATGTCTCTATACTTGTTATGGGGATGTTGCAAAGGCCGATTGACTTAACTGATGTATAGTTTAAAAGATATTCTGCCAATATTCCCGAAGGGTTCGCAAAATTGATCAGCCAAGCGCTCGGAGCATATTGTTCAATGGCGCGTGCAATATCTTTCATAGCCTCAATAGAGCGCAGTGCGTTGAAAAAGCCACCGATACCGGTCGTCTCCTGGCCGATAAGTCCGTATTTTACCGGGATTTTTTCGTCAACGGCACGTGCCTCCATGCCGCCTACTCTTATCTGTGATATAATAAAATCAGCATCTCTAACTGCGGCAACAAGGTCATCTGTCATAACAATCTTAACGCTCATATCCTCGCGTTTCATCATTCTTTCAAAAAAGCCGCCGACAGCTTTAAGCTTGGTTTCATCAATATCCATAAGGTGTATTTCGTCGAAGGGCAGTTTTGTTCTTCGCTCAATCAACCCCTGTGCCAACTCGGGACAATAGCTGCTTCCGGCTCCTATTATTGTAAGTTTCAACCCCATAAAATTTAACCTTTCAAAAAGATAATAAATGTTGTTTCTTATCTAATCCGTATTGTACTATAATTCAGCAATGATTTCAAGAAAATTTATTAAAAAAACCTTAAAATACGCATAATTAACAAAATAAGTTTATTTTTATATTTTGTTGTAAAAATAGTACTATAAATACCGGTGTTGAAAATAATATAATTTGAGTGTTGTTATACAATCGGTATGCTTATATTGCTCCCCCAACTAAACTGTGGAAAATCCCTCGCCAATCTTTTGTCCAAGATTTAATTGGGGGAGCAATAATGTAAAAAAATGAGGAAGTTTAAAAATTATTTTCAAACATCGAGAAAGGAATGGTCATAAAAATGAGAATAATAGAGAGCAGTAAGAGCGGACAAAAGTGGTGCGAAGTTAAACCAATTTTGGAAATTGACGGTGATACCAACATAAAAATCGTCAAAATTGATCCTGAAATAAAGCATCAGGAGTTTTTAGGGCTTGGAAGCGATGTGACAGAGTGTACCTGTCAAAATATAATGAGACTTGCACCGACAGATCAGGATAAATTTATCGAGCTGCTGTTTGACAAGGAAAAAGGTGCAGGATTAAATATAATTCGAGACGATATAGGCTCATCGGATTTCACAGCCGGCAGGTATAATCTTGCAGTGCAGTTTGACGACACGCAGATGACATCATTTAGCCTTGAACGAGAAAAAATATACACTATTCCCATCATTAACAAGATTAAAAAGGTGAATCCGAATGTTTTTGTGCTCGGCTCTGTTTGGAGTCCGCCCGAATGGATGAAGGACACAAAAAGCATGGTTGGCAAAGGTGGTATTCTGTTGAAAAAATACTATCCTGCATTTGCAAAATATTTGTTAAACTATGTTGTCGGCATGACGAAACTCGGTGTAAAAATAGATGCCCTTACAATTCAAAACGAACCACAGGCAGACCATGGCGGATTAAAGTCACATAAAATGCCACAGTGTCTTTATACACCACAGCAGGAGGCGGAATTTGTGAGAGACCACCTGTTCCCTCTATTTAAAGCTAACAATATTACCACACAAATCTGGGGCATGGACCATAATTATGACATGCTTTGGTACACCGATGCCTTGATAAATGAGGCAAAGAGTTGTTACAGTGCAATGGCATGGCATCACTATGAGGGCAAGGTGAGTACAATGAGGAAAGCATATGATAAGTATAAAATGCCACAATATTTTACGGAAGGACAGATAAAACCATGGTCGGACGGTAAAAGAGTTTATGGGCAAACTTCGCTTGCAGAAGTGTTCTACAACCGAGCCGGTTGTCTTATAAATTGGATTACCATGCTCAATTCAGAGGGTGGCCCCGGTGAGGGCGTCTTTATAGTGCGCCGCAATGTTCATGATGCCGCCACATTTGACCTTGCTATTTACAACCTTAAGGACGGCAAAGTCCATTATGCGCCTGCACTGTATATGATGGGACATTTGGGAAGGTATGTAGAGCGGGGTGCAAAGGCGGTGCAGACAAACGAGGCTCTGACAAATGTAGCGTTTGAAAATCCGGATGGTAGCATTGTGCTCTATGTGGAAAACAATGAGGCCGGTGCAAAGGATACAAATTTTCGTATTGAGTTAAATGGCAAAATCTATAACGCACGCATACCTGCCTACAGTGTCCAAACTTACTTAATGCCTGCTGGACAACTTAAAAATACCTTAACCAAGCGATAAAAAGCTATTTTTAAGTTGTCGAAGCGCAAGGTTTTTTCCAATATTCAAACAAAACCCTTGCGCTTCGATTTTCGGCCCAAAGCGAAAATTCAGCAGATAGCATCAATTAAAGCCGTAAAATTGCCTCTCTTAGCCAATTTTACAAGAAACGCAAGCGTTTGTACTGAATAACGGGTTATTCAGTAGGCTTTACTTATTGTGACTATCATATTTTAAATTGAAAGGATAAGATTATGGCTAAATGGGGATTTTCACAGATAGATGTAACACCTGAACTTGGAATATTTCAAGGTGGATTTGCCGACAGACCCGGTCCCTCTGATGATTATTTAGACAACCTGTATCTCAGAGCGGTTGCTGTAGATGATGGTGAAAACGTATTTGTCTGGATAAGCGCTGAGCTATGCCTTGTAAGTAATAAGATGGCAGATGAGTTTCGTGAACGTGTGTCGAGGGCTTTGAATATCCCTAAGGAAAATACGATTTTTACCGTGACGCACAGTCACGCAACACCCTGGTATCATCAGGTGTCGAACGAGGGACAAGAGCTGTATGACCGATACTTCGAACGAATGTATTATTCGGCAGAAAAGACGGCATTACAAGCGCTAAAAAATACTGAACAAGCGGAAATTGACATTGTACTCGGCACTACGGACATAGGTATTTGTCGTCGTGAAGAGGTGGACGGAAGATATACCATAGGCGAGGACGAAAACGGGATAATAGATAAATCGCTCAGAATTTTGCGAGTGCGCAGTACCGATACGGGAGAATATCTTGGGTTTATAATCCGCAGTTCCTGTCATCCGGTTTGCCTTTACTCTAAAAACACTAAGATTTCAGGCGATTTCTGTGGCAGGGCTTGCAAAATTATGGAGTTGACATATCCGGGTGCGATAGCTTTATTTGTAAACGGCACACCAGGTGACATCAACCCTAAGCGATACAGCATCGAGACAGACAATGCTTGTCTCGCACGGACCACGAATATATTTGTGTCAGACATAAAACAACTGCTTAACAAAGAATTTGTAAGCATTGATCAAAAGGAAAAAATAGGGGTAGCGGAGGTGATGTTTGAAGTTCCATTGCAAAACTTCACAAGAGCAGAACGGGAGTCAGAATACAAAATAATAGAGGGTTATGCCCAAAAAGCCGAAAATCCCGAGGCATGGGACATTACGCTTGCTAAACTTTACAAGGAGTGGATGACACAATCGTTTGACTACATCGCCGACGGCAAACCGCTAAATGTGACAGTCAATCTTCAAACCATACGTTTACCGGGTAACATTATTGTGTTTGCCATTCCGTATGAGCCGGTTTCCTCTTTTTCTTTTAATATCGAGAGAATGATGCTCGAGAGATATGGCATGAACAAAAAAAACATATTCACACTCGGTTATGCAAACGGCGGTAATGGTTATCTTGTGACCGAAAAAGAACTCCGAGAGGGTGGTTACGAACCTCATATGTCAATCTGGTACACTGTTACTATGGATCTTGTTCCGTCATACTATGCTTTTGATGCGACGGACAAAATGTCTCAAAAAATGATTGATCTATATGAGAGTTTCCGTTCGCCGTCATAATCACACATATTTTATTTGAAAGCACAAAAAATGTGTTATCACATAACCAGTCAAATATTGAACCGGTGTAAGCAAAGAGAAAAGTCAAACTCGGAGGAGGATAGAAACATTTTACAGCTACGTATGAGTGGTATGTCTCAAAATGAGATTGCAGATAAGCTATACTTATTTTAGTATAATAAGAGAAGTAATTGGTCTGGCGAGGTGTATTTAGGATTAACGCATCCGGAATAAGAAACAGTCAACCATCTCTTATTATATGCGTTCGATTAAGCAGGTTGAAACTCAGGTGAGCTTTCGTGTAACTAACCAAAGAAAACCCATCGCAACAAAGAAATATCACCTGCCGTCGCATTTCACGACGGCAGGTGATATTCAATAGTTTGATCACGACACCAAAGACAGTTTTTCCGTCTGTGGGATTTCATGTGGTCAAAAAATTATTGCTTTATTTTACTACCACAACATAAAAGATAAAAATAGAATGGTGCTCATGATGTGGGTATCAAATTTTGACCTGCTGGAAGCAAAGAAAGTCGGCAATGCTTTTTTAATATACCTCTTTCCACCATTTTGTCAGCCACTCATCCGGGAGTGTATCGCCGACCAATTCTTTATATTTGTACATAGCCCCTATCTCTTCAAACCGCTCGACCATGTTGTCATCGATTAAACCGTATTTGTTCGGTGAGGCATTTAATAAAAACGCGCAGTTATGCGAGTTAAATTCACAAATTTTATCTATTGCCCACTCGGCGCTTTTCAGCTCGGCTTCGGGGTGACGCTCTTTCCAAAACCATGTATCGGTCAGCACATTTCCGCCGAGTCCCGGTCCCTCAAACCATTTTGGCACATTCTGCCCTGCGGCGTTTTCAAAAAACACCATATCTGTGTGGTCAAGGTTAACCTCGCAGCTGTGATTGAGAATAAGGCAGCTCGGCTGAATAGATTTTATAAATCGCTCCATGTCCTCGTATTCCATCCTCTCATACCTCGGACCTCCCCAAAAAGCGTGCCACCCGTCGATAACCATGAAAGGTATATCACCGTAGTTCATCAAAAGTTCTTCAAGCTGTGCTTTTGTAAACTCTACCTGCTCTTTTGTGCAGTGGTGGCGGTTGATTCGCTCCTGTATGTCGAGCATGGAGAAATAGAGCCCTGCCTCAATTCCGGCACTGCGGTAGGCTTCAAGATACTCTCCCACGACATCATTAGAGTAAGTAGCGTTTCGCACACAGTGCTCCGTGGTTTTAGTCGGCCACACACAAAAACCCTCGTGATGTTTTGCTGTGAACGAGGCAAAGCGAGCACCGAGTTTTTTGCTCGCCGCCGCCCATTGTTTGCAGTCGAGTTTGCTCGGGTTCCAGGCCTTGGGATCAAACGGATATTTTCGTACCCCCGTGCGATTTTCCATTATCCATTCCCAGTCCTTTGCCCTCGGGTCGTCCTCTATGTTGCAAAATTGCTCCGTTGCGCTGTTGAAATGTATAAACTGCCCGAGCCCGTAGTTGACGATCTTTTTTTGCAATTCGATATAATTTCTCCCCATCAATATCTCCCCCAAAAAGTCCTGCCCATAGGGTGTTTTTCATCACTCCATTCGTCTTTGTACTGTTTCAGCAGCTCACGCAATTCCTCTACTACCGCGGAATATTTCGCATCTGTGTAGAGGTCGCAGAGTTCGTTCGGGTCGTCTATAACATCAAAAAGTTGCGTTTTCGCCAGCTCGTTAGTGCGATACTCAATCAACTTATAGCGGTCGTTTTTCACGCTACGAAGCATGTCGATGTAGGCAAAATAAAGGTTTTCTCTTGTCTTTATTTCTTTATTTTTAATCGATGGCAACATCGACCTACCCTCGACACTGCTCGGCGCACTCACACCTATCATGTCGCAGAGCGTCGGGTAGATATCGAGCAGGTATGCGTAGGTATCACGGGTTTCACCCTTTGGGATATCGGGTCCTGCGAATATCAGCGGCACACGAATACTGTGCTCATAATGATTTTGCTTGCCGAAAAGTCCGTGGCTGCCGAGCGCTAAACCGTTGTCGCCGGAGTAGACGATAATCGTGTTTTCAAGCTCGCCTTTTTCTTCAAGTTTTGCTAAGATCTCGCCCACCCTGTCGTCAAGATGCGTTATCATTGCATAGTATTCTTTAATCTGATTGAGTGTGTCCTCCTTTGTGCGCGGATACGGTGCGAGCACCTCGTCACGAAGATCTCGGATGCCGAAATCGAACGGATGCTCCTCCATATAGCTTTCCGGCAAGGTTATATTATTCACGTCATACATATCTATATATTTTTGTGGCATGGTGCGTGGGTCGTGCGGTGCCATGAAGGATACATATAAGAAAAATGGATCGTCCGACTTATAACCATCGAGAAATTCCAGTGCACGCTGTGCAAAAATGTCGGTGGAATGCTCGCCGAACTTCATATACTCGACATGGTTTTGTATAACTTTATTTGAGGAAAAGGGTGCGTTGCAGGTATTGCTTGTGGGATAGACGCCCTCGGCGTTGTAGTCACATGCAGGCACGTTCCAGTGATCCCACATTCCGCCGAAAAACACACTTTTGCCCTCGTTAAAACTTCTGGTGTAAGCGTTTGTGCCGTTATGCCATTTGCCGGTACCGAATGCGTGATAACCATTCGCTTTGAGTGTCTCGCCGAGTGTTATGTGCTCACTCGGAATTTCTTGCCCCTCGCCTTGCAGATGAAAAAGCGTCCTGCCGGTGTGCAGCATCGCTCGTGAGGGCATACAGACAGCCCCCGACGTGCCACACGGAATATGTGCATGAGTGAAAGTCGTGCCCCGAGCGACGAGTTTATCGAGGTTCGGGGTAATAATTTCCGGATTGTTCACAGCGTTTACAGTATCAAAACGCTGGTCGTCGGCAAAGAGAAATAAGATGTTTGGTTTTTTCATAATTTTTCCTTTTATAAAACTATCTCGCCTTTAGCAATCTTTTCGCCTACCGATAAAATCGCTGTTTTGTCGCACTTTTCTATCGCACCGCTCGGGGTCGGACCTACATTTAACAGTAGGTTATAGCCTGTTTCGATAGCATGACGCAGTTTTTCTTCCACCTGCTCGGCGGTAAGGTGGGTGCAGTTTTCGCCTTTATAACCCCACGACACGGGCGAGGTTATCATCGTTGTGCACATCTCTATTGTCTTTTCGGGTGCGGTGGTTATTTTCCCGATGGCGCTGATGTTTTTTTGATGTTCCTGTGTGTTGGTGGTGTTTGTGTCGAGGGTAGGGATTTTGTGCTCCGGTGCAAAGAAATCCTCCGTGCCGAGTAGCCCCTGCTTATATGACAAGATAGCGTGTGGAGACAGCTCTTGTACAAGGTCGTAGAGTTCTTGTACCTTAAAAGCCTCGGCGTCGCCCGACATAGGAGTAGCTATGCCGTCCAGCCATATACCGGCGATTGTCGGGTACTGTGTTAAAAGTTCAGTAATCTGCGCTTTCATAAAGTCAAGATAGATGTCAAGGTCGTGTTCCTTGCCATATTTGTAGTGAGGTTCCGCCGTCTCATACTCGGGACGCGCCGCGCCACCGTAGCTGTCGTTGTTCGGTGCGTGCGGATGTCGCCAGTCTCTACCGTGGGAATAGTAGGCGAAAAACGCAAGCTCCTCTTTTTCACACTCGTCGGAAAGCTCTTTCACAAAGTCACGCTTTGCCGGTGAATTGAGGCTGTTGAACTCGGTCTCTTTTGTGTTGAAAAGACAAAAACAGTCGTGGTGACGAGTGGTCAGATTGATATATCGCATACCTGCCTTTTTTGCAAAGGTGACTATATCTTTAGCGGAAAAATCCTCGGCTGTGAAATCCTTTTCAAGCAGTGCATACTCGTCCACATGGATTTTGTTGTTGTACTGCACCCACTCCTGTGGTCGGTCGCAGATTCCGTATTTTTCGACACTGAGCGAATAGAGCCCGTAGTGGATAAAAAGCCCATACCGAGCGTTTTTAAACCATTCTCTGTTAGCCCTGCGAGGGTCGGTTTTATAGAGGTCTGCATAGTTTTTCAAATAGCTTGGAAACATGTTTTATCCTCCTTGATTTTATTACATTGATTTATAAGTGTCAATTACCACCATGCATAATTTTCTTTTTCCGGGTTTTTACCACGCTCATAACTGTCATTGTTTTTTTCACTGTATTCCCTTGCAAGTAGATGCTCCGGGTATTCATCTTTTATGCCAATTTTTCGCATGTCGATAGGTTTGATTCCCATCGCAATTGCAGGTGAATTCGGCAAAAAGGAGAAATCGCCTCCCTGTACATCACGGAAAAGCGGATTTGCGACTACACTACCCCTTTCAAGTTCCGGTTTGAGCTTTCGCATCTTTTCAATGTGGGTATGGCAGTCACGCTCATTTTTTTCGCACCAGTAGAGATTGCTGTTAATATTGCAATGTTGCGGCAGACATGCGCCGTCCGACACGAGGTATCCGTCGGTAAACACCTGCATCTCGTCGTCGGTGTCGAACATAATATTTTTTTCTATCTTCGCACCATAGTTCGGCTTCTCGTTCGGGTAGGATGCAAAGCGCAGATAACCGCTTTTACAGCTGACATCGACGATAAAGTTATTTGTCACATTGTTGTTGTTTTTTCTTGTAATTCCGATAAGGTTGCACATATATATTATGTTGCTGTCCACCGTCGTGCCGCATTGCCAATCGTCAAAACGTATTGCAGCACTCGCGTTATAGGTCGAGATATGGTGGACGTAGTTGTTTTGAATAAGATTTCCGTCACCTGCACCCGAGATGTTGATAGCCGAGCCGTCCCCCATTTTTTCGAGCACATTATAACACTCGTTGCCGATGACCTTATTTTCTCTTGCGTGTAAAAACGGTAGATATCTCTCAAACTCGTCGTCGGTGTCCTTCATCGCACCGAGCATCTCATCCCATCGCACCGTGCGAGATGCCTCATCAAATCTATGGTCGGGGCGCTGTAAAATGGTAATTCGCACACCACAAAGCCCTATCGCCTTGCGTGCACAGTGGTGGATTTTATTGTGTGCGATAAAGTTGTGTCCGCTCTGCCACAAGAAAATTCCATGCCCGTGCCAGATCTCTTCGCCACAACGTGTGATGATATTATTGGTTATCTCGTTGTGGTGGTTTTCATCCTTTGTGCCGGGACCGTAACCGCATAACAGCACACCCATGTTGCCTATGTTGTCGAACATGTTGTTATGTATTTTTATGTTTTGGCAGGATAGGTCAAGGCGCAGTGCGCTCGCCGAAGTATTGTGAAAATAACATCCGCTGACGGAACAATTATGTGCACCTCGAAAACGCATCAGTGCATTACCTTTGTCAAACATCTCCCAGTCGTGCTGTATTCCGAGACCTTTATATCCGTCCTCGGTCGTATCACGCATGCCGTGTCGGAAGGTAAGCCCCTTAAAGTGCAAATTTTGCACAAGCATGTCTTTCGGCTCATCGTATCGAATTTGCCCCTCTACCAAAAAATATTGTTTGAGGGTCGGAGCATAGATATCCCCCTCCGGCTCTGTGCCGCTTGGAATATAGTATATCTCTTTTTTCAGACTGTTTGCGCACCATGTTCCGCTCTGTGTGAGGTATGCAATATCGTTTTCAACACGCATTCCTTTCGGTTTTGCCGTCAAGGGGTTTGTCGCCTCGACCGCGAGGGTTGCCACCGAGTTTTTCTCGTCTACACTCGCTATAGGCAGTAGATTCATGGTCCACGGCACAGGCATAAAACGCAACTCAACGTCTTCCATGTTGTCACGCGCCTTAATCATGCCGGTCGGAAAATCCACTCGGCGAAGCAGAGGGCGTTCCTCCTCTTTCTCAACATTGAGGCTGTCCATTCGATTGTACTCAATCTCTTTGGTGGGCATGACAAGGTCGCTGTGACACCTTGTCAAAGCGTTTTCCTCATTAAAGAGTGTTAATATATTTTTTACTCCCTGCGGAAATCTTGCTTTCCACACTTTGCCTCTTGCTTCGGCCGGTAAAAATTCTATGTCGTCTGTTTTAACCCAGTCTTTTATCTGAACGGACGAGGAAAATATCGGTTCCTCGTTCTCGTAATTTTCATATGTGATTTTTTTATTGTCGTTGCCACCGTCCTCAAGAGAGAAAACGACGGTGCTATCGATAAAATATACACCCCCTCGGAGAATAACGTGAATATCACCCTCGGTGATTGTGCGTGTCTCTTTTTTTGCACGCTCGATAGTTTTAAAAGGTGTGTATAGACTTTTGCCGTCAAAGCTGTCATCGCCATTTGGAGAAACATAAAAAAAGATATTTTTCATTATCAGTATCCATTCAAAATATAAAGATGGTGGGGCGAGGACCTTGCCCTTGCCCCACCGTTTGTGATTAGCTAAAAGTTAGTCAATGCGTCTTCGCCGTAAGCATATACGTAGGATTCGTTCAGGACTTCCATAAATCTCTCAAGACCCATGTCGTTTAATGTCGAGATGTACTCATCCCAGTCGGCATCTATGTCGCGTGTTCCGGTTATGAATTCCGAGGTCATCTGATCAAGGTAGCCGGAAATCGGGGTGAATAGGTCGACGTATTCCTGAACAAGGTCTTCTTTAAGGGTGAGCGGTAACAGATATTTGCCGTCTGATGCCGGCTCGTATTTGTCTTTAGTATTGTCGTAAAGGTTAACTTCCGAGTCGAAAGCACCGTCCTGATCTACTGCCATGCCGTTACGTAGTGCATCGGGCATGATTTGAGGAGCCATTTTCGCCCAGTGAGCGCTGGTCTGCTGACCGAACTCGAGGATTGTTTCAAATACAGCGGGTTCGCCGTTGAGACCTAAGACAGACTCATCTTCCACGTATCTCCAGTCACGGTCTTGCATACCGTAAAGCGAGGTGAGTGAACCCTCCTCTGATACGAGGTAGTCAAGCAGGCGGACTGCTGCTTCCACATTCTGGCACTCGCTTGTGATGACGTATCTGCCGGAAGAGGCGGATATCGGCGAATAATATGTGCTTACAAAGCCGTCGGGTCCTTCAAGTGGGGGTAGTGCCACTCGATATTCTTCCTGAATTTCCTGTGAGGGTGAGATAGCACCGGTAGCACCACCTGTTGCTACACCGACAATTCTCGGTTCTGCCGCTACGGAATTTTTGAGTTGATTTTGATCCTGAGTGAATGCAAGAGGATCGAGCAGTCCCTCGTTCACCAAATCGTTGAGGTATTTCAATCCCTCTTTCCAACCGTCTGTTGTAAAGCTCGGGACGATCGTGCCGTCCTCAATACCGAGAGCCATTTTAGTTACAGATTTATCGGTTGTGCCGGTGACACCTGTGGGTTGCATGTACTCCACAAATGCAGACATTACGTAGGGTACTATAAACGTATTCCAGCCCGTGATAGCACCGCTCATTGGGATTTCGTCCGCTACGCCGTTGCCGTTCGGATCTTCGTCACGATATGCTATGAGTAGGTCTTTAAATTCATCGGTAGTGGTCGGAACTTCCATATCCACCGCTTCAAGGAAGGCCGCGTTTGTCCACGCCTTTTGCGGATATTTTACGTGGTATGTTTCCTCTGCACCTACCATTCCAAGCAGCTTTCCACTCGGTGTTTTGGCTATGAGCTCAAGAACAGGGATATCTTCAAATACCTTTTGGATATTCTGTCCGTATGTGTCGAGATACGGCATCATGTCGACGAACATACCCTGACTTTCGCCTAAGGCTATCTGCTGTGACATGTTGATGTCAAAACCCATGATAACCTCCGGCATATTCGCACCGCTCGAGAGTGTGACGTTGAGTTTTTCTGCGGCACTCGCCTGTGGAACTGCGTTCCAGATAATGTCTATGTTTGTCATCTCTTCAAGATATTTTGTAAAATCATTCTCTTCAAGATCTGAGATTTGTGCCTGTTGTGCCGCCATGATGTTGAGCTCGATAGGTTCTGCAACTATCGGGAATTCGCCGCTCGGAGCTACACCGGAATTTTCCTCTGCTGAAGCATCACCCTCAGCGGACGACTGCGAGTCCGCCTCGGACTCGGTCGGTGCACTCGAACAGCTCGCGAGCATTGTCGACATAACTGCCACTACTAATAGTAAACTTAAAAGTTTTTTCATGATTTCCTCCATTATAATTATATCTACTAACCTTTTACCGCACCTGCCATAACGCCTTTTACAAAGAATTTCTGGGCGAATGGATAGATACACATAATAGGTAGGGTAGCTACTACGATGACGGCAAACTTGAGCAGTTCCGCCATGCCGACGATCTTCTCGAGCGTGTCTTGATCCACCATTGCACTGCTCGTGTCAATGTTACCCATCACGAGTATTTGACGCAGGAAAAGTTGCAACGGATAGAGCGAGGAATCGTTGAGATAGATAAGGGAATTGAAAAATTCGTTCCAGTAATCGACAAAGGTAAAAAGCCCGATGACAGCAAGTATAGCCTTTGAGAGTGGTACAATAATTCTTGTCATGATATGAAATTCGTTTGCGCCGTCAATTTTCGATGCCTCGATTAACTCCTGGCCGATAGAGGAGGTGTAAAAGCTGCGCGCAAGGATGATGTTGCGAACGTTGAGTAGTCCGAGAATAATAACCGCCGCCCTTGTATTGACCAGCCCGAGATCATCCATCAAAAGATATGTCGGAATAATTCCGGCGTTGAACATCATGGTGAAGGTTAGCGCAAAGGTGATGAAACGTCTGCCGAACAGATCGGGGCGTGATATAGGATATGCTATCATTACGGTGAGCGCAATGTTAAGTGCCGTGCCGGTCACCGCATTTATTATCGTGTTACCGTAGCCCGTCCAGATATCTTGATACTCAAATACCGCTTTATATGCTTCTAACGTGAACTCAACGGGGAGCAGAAATACCTCTCCCGCTATAACGGCATCACTGGACGAGAGGGACGAGCTTACAACGTATATGAGGGGATAAAGGGTTACAATTCCTGCCAATAACAATAGAAAATAGTTAATTGATACAAAGACTTTATCACCTGCGGTGGCATGTTTTTCGAAAAGTCGGTTTGAAAGACGGGAGCCGATTTTTGATACCGGGGATTTTTCTTTTATAACAGTTGTCATCTGTGCATGACCCTTTCTTATGTATTGTTTACCAGAGACTCGTATCGCCGAGCTTTCTCGCGATCTTATTTACCGTGACTATGAGTATAAAGTTGATGATGCCGGTAAACAGTCCTATAGCTGTCGAGTAAGAAAAATCGGGAACGGGAGATGCAAGACCTATTTTGTAGACATAAGTTTGTATTACCTCCGACGCGGAGAGGTTGAGCGGGGTTTGCAGAAGCAATACTTTTTGGAAACCAACCTGCAACATACTGCCGACATTTACTATCAGCATGGTAATAACCATCGGGAGAATTGTCATAAGGTCGATGTTTATAACCCTTTGAAAGAGCGATGCGCCGTCAATTATTGCCGCCTCATGCATCTGGGAGTCAACACTGGAGAGACTTGCGAGGTAGATGATAGTGCCCCAGCCTGTACTCTGCCAAATGCCGGACCATACATATATACTGCTGAACAACTCCGGCTCACCCATGAAGTTAATCTCGGGACCGCCAAGCATAACGATAAGATTGTTTATTATTCCGGTGCGCGGTGAGAGCATTTGAAGTATAAGTCCACACATAACGACAACCGAGATAAAGTGCGGTGCGTAGGTTATAAGTTGTATCGATTTCTTAAATCTACCGTTTTTAATGGTATTGAGCGATAAGGCTAAGATGATCGGAAACGGGAACCCGACAAGCAGTTGATAAAAGCTGAGTGAAATGGTGTTCCACATTATCTGCCAAAAGTTGTAGGAGTCGATGAACCTCAAAAAGTGTTTAAATCCTACCCATGGACTGCCGTCAATGCCATCGACTGCCCGATAATCTTTAAATGCAATCTGCAATCCGTCCATCGGCGCATATCGAGTTATGAAAAAGACGGCAAGAGGAATCAGCATAATTATGTATAAGGGGATGCTTTTCTTAAACATCTTTAAATTTGCCTTAAATCTTGTTTTTCGATCAGTCATGCACAATTCTCCTTGAACCCGTTTGTTCTATTAAAATCGAACAAATGACAGGCGATTTCTTTTGATTTGTTCGATTTAATCTACAATCACATTATACAAAGAGACGAGTAAATTGTCAATACTTTAATTTAAAAATAGCAAATTGTACAAGTCCGCCAGGTTTTTATAGCAAAATCGCACAAACTCTTGTTCTGATTAAATCGAACAAATATAATATTTGTTCGATTTTTAGTGCCATCTATTGACATTTTGTCGCATTTGACTTATTATATAAACGGAACATCAAGCATAAAGGAATCGAACATGGCTACACCGACATACAGAGATGTGCAAAAACTGACGGGGTTATCATTATCTACCATTTCACGTTATTTTAATGGGGAGGTGCTGAGAAGTAAGAGTGTAAATCTTATTGAGGAGGCAATATCAACCCTAAACTACAAGCCACATCACACGACTTTTGTGGGCAAAAAACAAAAATCAAATGTGGTGGGGCTGTTGCTACCGCATCTTACAAACAGCCCCTTTTATATGTGGCTATGTTCAGAGCTTGAAAAAGCTTTCGGCGAGCGAGGTATGAGAACACTTGTTTGTAACTTTGCCGGGCAGAACGATTATGACGAAAAAGCGGCTATTGAGTTACTGCTTGACAATCATGTCTGCGCTATTGTCGCTATCCCTAACGACGACGAGACCTTAAATCTCATAAATCTGCAAAATCGAAACATTCCTATAGTCCTGCTCGACAAGTTGAGCAGCGATATAAAAACAGATGCCGTTATCGTGGACAACAAACTCTCGGCGGCGATGGCTGTCGACGAGTTTTGCGCACACAACCATAAAAGGATAGCAATAATTGCAATGGGTCAGGCATACACCTCCAAGCTTCGCATCGAGGGTTTTACCGAGGCATTGCAAAAAAACGGTCTGCCGGTCATGGAGCAATATATTTTAGATGTCAGTCTTAATGAAGAAGAGATGTTTGTGGAGATAGAGCGTTTTTTATCGCAGAAAAATCTACCTACTGCAATTTTTTGTGCCAACTGCAAGGCGCTCAACGCTTGCCTTCATATTATGAAAGAGCGTAAGATAAAAATCCCGGACGACATCTCTGTAATCGGGGCAGACGATCGAAACATATCAAAAATAACAAATCCGGCACTCACTATGATAATGCAACCGGTGGAAAAAATAGCAAACTCCGCTGCGGATATAACAATAAACAAAATAACTGGCGCACAGGAACACGACACTTACTACACTCTTGAGCTACCTGCTGTGTTGATAAAAGGCGAGTCGGTGAAAATGACGTGATTGTGGATGAATGTGACATGTATTCCATTGGTTATCCTGTCAGTGCTGTTCCGATAAGATTTCCGGCAAAAGCAACCAAGGCTATCGGAAGATATGTTTGTGTATCGGTAGGTATAAAGCAACACTTTCCTGTATATAAATTCCAGTCAAAAAGATAAACAACCAGTAATCCCATTGAAAACAAAACAGACCCTACTACCGAGTTATCAACCGAAAGATACGCAACACCTGCAAGCGATATTGAAACCCCCGCCAAAATGCTTTTTAACATATATTTATATTTCATTGTTTTTTCCTGCCCTTATTCCTATAATAACCTGTTTTAGGGCATACTCTACCTGTTCGTTGCTTGTTGCAGGTACGCCCTCTAAAGGATATATTAAATTCAGTTCTTTGTATTTATTCTCTCCCATGCGGTGATAAGGGATAAAGTCAAGTGCTTTAATATTTTTTAGTCTCGCCAAAAAAAGCCCAAGCCTAAACAAAAAATCATCGTTTAAAGTTTTACCCTTTATTATTACCTGCCTTATCCATACATCCTTGTTTATATCCGAAAGATGCTGTGCAAATTGCAATATCGGCTCGTTGTCTACACCGGTTAATATAATATGTTCTTTTTTATCAATATGCTTTATGTCTAATAATACAAGATCGGTCACCGACATCAGCTCGTCAAACCGAGCAGTGTCTTGTATATTAAAGGTAATTCCCGAAGTATCCAGCGCAGTATGAATACCTTTAGATTTTGCGAGTTTAAAAAGTTCCGTTACAAAATCAATCTGCAAAAGGGGCTCACCGCCGGTGACGGTGATACCACCTTTTGTAAATTCGCTTGTTTTATTAAATTTATTAATAACCTCGTCAACCGACATTATACTTCCGACACCTATTTCCCATGTGTCCGGATTGTGACAATATAGACAACGCAACGGACAGCCTTGTAAAAAAATTACAAAACGAATTCCCGGACCGTCTACAGTTCCAAAGGTATCAAATGAGTGAATATACCCATTCATAGCAACCTACAACTTTGAGTGAAAGGTGCGTGATATGATATCATCCTGTTGTTCTTTGTTAAGTTTTACAAAATTTACCGCATATCCCGATACACGAACGGTCAACTGCGGATATTTTTCGGGATGATTTTGTGCGTCTAAAAGCGTTTCTTTGGTAAAAACGTTTACATTAAGATGATGACCGCCTTTTTTTGTGTAGCTGTCCAGTAATTCTACAAGATTGTCTACCTGTTGTTTGCTTGCCATTATTATTTCTCCTTTATCAGTCGATATTTTCATTTGGCTGCATACACGCAAGATTACCTGCATCGCAATCGTTTATTTCGCCAATCTCAATACTGATATCATCTATATTAAAATCGCCAAAAAACACCTTATCGTCTTTGCCGAGAGCCCCCGGAACTATAGAAAAGGTATCGGAAATGCCATCGAGTGCATCTTCAAACGGTAGTTTTGCAACCGAAGCAAGGGAAGCCGCCGCACCGTTGGTATCTCTGCCATGCATCGGGTTTGCACCGGGTGCAAAAGGTACACCTGCCTTTCTACCGTCGGGTGTATTGCCTGTCTTCTTGCCGTATACCACATTGGAGGTTATGGTTAATATAGACATAGTCGGAACACCGTTTCTGTAGGTATAGAACTTGCGTATTTTCTCCATAAATGTATGGATGATGTCGGTGGCTATGCTGTCGACCCTGTCGTCATTATTCCCAAACTTAGGGTAATCCCCCTCCAACTGATAATCCACGACAAGACCGTCCTCGTCCCTTATTGCTTTTACTTTGGCATATTTAATGGCACTTAATGAGTCGGCAATAACCGAAAGCCCTGCAATACCGGTGGCAAAATATCGTTTTACCTCACGGTCGTGTAATGCCATCTGAACACGCTCATAACAATATTTGTCATGCATATAGTGGATTATGTTGAGAGTATTGACATACAAACCCGCCAGCCATTCCAACATGACGTCGTATTTTTGCACAACATCATCATACTCCAGATACTCCGTTGTCACGGGTCGATATTTGGGTCCGACCTGAATTTTAAGTTTTTCATCCACACCACCGTTAATTGCATACAGTAGGCATTTAGCAAGATTTGCCCTTGCACCGAAAAATTGCATTTCTTTGCCTACCTTCATAGAGGACACACAGCAAGCTATTGCATAATCATGCCCGTGAATCTCTCGCATAAGCTCGTCGTTTTCATATTGTATAGAAGAGGTTTTTATCGACATTTTCGCACAGTATCTTTTAAAGTTGGCAGGCAAGCGCCACGACCAAAGAACGGTTAAGTTTGGCTCCGGAGCGGGTCCCAGAGTATCGAGCGTGTGCAAAAAACGATAGGATGTTTTTGTAACTAAGTGATTTCCCCCGGTTGCCATACCACCTATCGATTCGGTAACCCAGGTTGGATCGCCGGAAAAAAGATTGTTGTAATCGGCTGTTCGTGCAAATTTAACGAGACGTAATTTCATTACAAAATGATCGATATACTCCTGAATTTCGTCTTCGGTTACAGCTCCGGCTTTAAGATCACGTTCAATATAGATATCTAAAAAAGTAGACACTCTGCCAAGGCTCATTGCGGCACCGTTTTGCTCTTTGATTGCAGCAAGATATCCGAAATATAGCCACTGTATGGCTTCTTTTGCTGTTGATGCCGGCTTAGATATATCAAAACCATAGCTTGCCGCCATAGTCTTTATATCTTCAAGTGCTCTGTATTGTTCCGAGAGCTCCTCACGTAGCCGTATATTATCCTCGGTCATGCGCTCGGGCGCAGTTTTAAACTGCTCAAGTTTATCCTCTTTAAGCATATCTATGCCGTAAAGTGCAATTCTACGATAGTCACCGATTATTCTTCCACGGCCATATGCATCGGGAAGACCTGTTATAATTGCGGATTTTCGAGCAAGTTTTATCTCGTCGGTGTAAACATCAAAAACCCCATCATTATGCGTTTTGCGATATTTGACAAAAATATCTTTGGTGCTTTTGCTAACTTCATAACCGTATTGAGCACAGGCATTTACCGCGGTTCTTATTCCACCAAAAGGCTGAAAACTACGTTTAAAAGGTTTGTCCGTTTGAAACCCGACAATTGTTTCGAGTTCTTTATCAAGGTAGCCCGGGGAATGCGAAGTCACGGTAGAAACGATATCGCTATCCATTTCCAACACTCCGCCCTTGTCGTTTTCCATTTTGTTAAGCTTGGTGACTTTTTCCCATAACTTTTTTGTACTATTGGCGGCAGGCGATAAAAAACCCTCGTCACCGTCATAAGGTGTATAGTTAAGTGTAATAAATTCTCCGGTGTCTACCGCAACACTGCACCACCTACCTGTCTTAAACCCTTTCCATGCGTTTGTAAAATTAAACTCCATATATAATTCCTTTCCGCTCTTAAGTTGGTGGCAACTAACCCGCGTGAATAATATTTTTAACTTGTATATAGTATACCCCCTTTTGCCAAATAAATATATATGCAAAATAGATAAGTATGTTTTAACTGCTTTGGTAAATTTTATTCAATCTTTTTCGTTAAGTAGCCATTTAACAATATCGTATATTATCGTAATGATTTTATACAAAAACAAAAGGCACTCTTGTTAGTCAAAAAGCACCTTTTATTTTTGTTATTAGATATACTATATTGCCTTTAAAATATTTTTTAGTGCACAAAGCGTGCTTGAATGACAACGCTCCACTCTTGTGGTCGCCTACAATCTAAATGATAGCTGTCACTCACCGTACACTCATCAGAAGCACCCCTAAATGAGAAGTTTTACGTCGTTGGCATTTAGACTTGAAGGCATTCTATATGCGCGCTATCGCCCCGGTCGATTGCCGGCAGGCTGATTCATGCCGGGACCCATATTTAATACATCGATCGGATTTCCGTTTTCGTCGGTTATACTACCCCCTGAAATGCTGTATACTCCGGTTACATCCAGTGCACCATCGCCACCTGAATATATTGAGTTAGCCTCTATCACAATTTCTCCACCCTCTATCGTCAAATCTCCGTTAGAATCTATGCCGTCACCCTGGCATCTTAAAAATATCATTCCGCCGGTTATAATAATATGCCCATCGTCTGCTCCTGCGTTAATCGCATCATCTAATACATTTATATTTATATCTCCGTCGTTAATTGTTACAGTCGTACCCTCTATGCCCTCGTATGCGTTTTCTACTGTTAGATTAGTTTCGTTTATGATTAAATCATTATCCGCATGTAAAGCATCATCACCTGAGTTAATAGAAATGTTACCACCGTTTACCGTAAGGCTGTTATTCGCATGGATTGAGTCTTCGTATGATGAAATTATAAATTCGCCCGCATTGATAACAATATCGTTAGACTTGATACCTTTCATGCTATCTTCCAGCAGGTCGGTTGATTGAACAATACCTCCGGAGCCCTCACCTCGGGTAATCTCGTTTAAAACTTCTACATAGCCACCACCGGAATAAAGGTTGAATATACCACCATCTATCTGTAAAATTTGCTCTGCACTTATCGCATCGTTTTGCGCCATTACATAATAATTACCGTCGGTGATTATAATGTTCCCTCTGTCTAGATCCTCATCATTGGAGGATTTCAGCCCATCTTTGCCACATTCAATTGTTATGGTTGAATTGCTGACAGCAAGCAGATCTTTTCCGACAATTCCATCTTCCACAGAACTTACCGTTATGATTCCGCCCTCTATCACAAGGTCGTCACGGCTGTTGATGCCATCTTGATAAAGGGTGTTTACAACAAGTGTGCCATCACCGATTATTGCAGTATCAGCAGCGGAATAGACGGCAGCAGATGGGAATTCGCTATCCTGTGTGGATATTGCTCCCTGAGTTACGGTATTTTCACCCATAAGCACTAAAACAACATCTTTTGCTTCGATAATATTTATCGGCGTGCCGGTATCGGTTTCGACGTTAGCATTGTTTAATATAAGATACACCGCACCTTCGTCAATATCCTTGTTGACATTAACGACTATTTCGGAGTAGTCACCGCTAAACTCATATATGCCGCTTTGAGTTATAAGAACCTCTTGTTCCTCTATAAATACCGCATCGCTAAAATCTTCGGTAAAATCATTGGTGGGATAATTGAAATTAGTTATGGTTTCATCGGTAGCTTGATTTATACCACTATCAGCCAACACCTCTTCCTGCAAAGTAACGTCACTGATAAACTCGCTATTTATAGCCTCATTACACGCAGATAGCGAAAGCATCGCTGTTACTAAAAATAATGTATAAAACAACTTCATAAAAACTCCTGTCTTATTTACTAAATACTCGGTTAATCATATAGCTTATACCACCACATCCTATTAAGACGGCACCTATAACCAATAGAATGTTTTCATATATTGAAGATGTTCCGGCTATTTCAAATACTCCCCGTAAAATTGAGCTTAAAATAAGTGCAACCACTCCCGTATGATAAAGATGCGACGCTAAAAAACTTTGTGGCTTGTGCCCTGCAAATATCATTGCCAGCAAACCCATACTTACTCCCATTATCAGTGGGTATGCAAATAGATAGGTCATGTGGGGTGAGTTGACGCCGTGTGAAAATTGTGAATACACAAAAGCTACAATGGCACAAACTATCGTTACTACAACATAAGGTATAACACGTCTCTTAAAATAATATTTTATAATATCCTGTTTATTCTGCGATGTAGACAATGTCACTCACACTCCTTTCATTAAAGGTTTTTCCGTTTGTGGTCGGGTTGTTGACAAGCTCTCCCATAAACACCATCGTTGCGGAGCCTCCACCATCTAAATTATAGCCCTCTACACAACCATAAGAGCTGAGTACGTTCGCTATTTCTATCAGTGAAAGCCCCTCACTGCTTGTCGTCCTTCCGTCGGCAACCATAAAAATGTAATGATTAGGTGCAATCATGCCTATCGCTGTTCTGGGGTTGCTGGGATCTTCTCTATCTACCTGAGAGTTTTCGTCCACAAGAATACTTCCATCGCTAATCAGCCCCGGTCCGAAAGAGTATATCTGCTGTGCACCTTGCTGTGCTAACTCGGCTGCTGAAATATTGGCCTCGTCAACGATTTTCATGCTCCCATCTTCAAATATGACAAGATCCTCATTGCCACCGCTCATAGCTATATCCCTATAAAGCTGACCGTTTCGCATAACATATCCCGTATCACGAAAGCCGTAAAAATCGCCGTTAATAGCAAGGATAGCATCGTTTGCCTGTGCAATTTCAGAGGTTGTTTGTTTCAAATTATTGCCAAAGGAACCATACGCAAGACCCGATTGCAACATATAACTTTCTTCTATTTTTACCTCTGCAATATAGATATCGGTATCATACTCGCGTATTGTTGATATGATTATTTCGATATTATCGCTTGTATAGCTGTTTTGTGTTATGATGGGTTCGGCAAGCACCTGCGAGTGGTCGGTGTCATCGCTCGTTGCAACGCTTTGAGACTCCTCCGTCGTTGGTGTTATCTGTTGCTGTGAGGTCGAGTTTTCCTCGAGAGCTACAACGTTTTGTGGTATGATAAAGCGATTTAGCAGTGCAAAACTCATGTAAAGCATAAAAAAGGCTGTTGCGGCTATCTTCCACACTCGTGAGGCTGTTTGTTTTGATACATTATTATTAAAAACCCATTTTTTTTGCATATTATAGCTGAATAAAAACAGCCCTCCGTCTATGATTATTTTTGATATTACCGGACTTTGCAATAACGTGGAAAGGATGGCTGTACCTATGGCACTTGCCGCCATTATCACAATAAACAGTGTAATATATTTTAGTGATTGTTGCAATGTTTTATCCCGTGAACCAAACACCATCTTTTTGTTCAAGATAAAGTTTATCGCCCCGGCTATTGTTCTTGCTAAAATAGTAGCAGTGGAAACGCTTGCGAATATGCCAAAAGGTAAAACCAATATAAAGAGATAAAAAAACGCGATATCGACTAACGCACCGGCAACCGAGCTTGCAACAAACTTTATTAATCTGCTGTATATCAGCATAGCATCACGAACGCATCGAAAGTGTGACGATGAATTGTTGTTGATGTATACCGTTGCTATCGGAACACTTATAATAGGGAATATAGCGGATGCTTCCTGTAAAAAATTATACTCATAATCATAGCGTGCACCCTCCACCCCCAGTGCAAAACGGAGCATGTTCGATGGTATTCCTCGCAAACCCGTCTGGGTGTCGTTGCATTTTATTCCGGTGCTTAACCTAAATAAAAAGGCTGAGATTTTATTACCCAAAAGGCTTTTTATTGGTACATTTTTTGTTTTAAAGTCGCGCGATCCGAGAATGAGTGTATTAGGGTGAGCCTGCATAGCCTCGGCAACCTTAACGATGTCGCATACAAGGTGTTGACCGTCTGCATCTGCGGTGATACATCTCACCTCTTCTCCATATAATTGAATTGCAGATTTTAACCCTGTTTTTAGTGCTTTTCCTTTGCCGGCGTTGACCGTATGCTCTATTACCGAACAACCCTTTTTTACCACGCACTCAAATACCTGTTGGTATGCGGCTCCACTACCATCGTTAACTACTATTATTTTTTGCAATCCGTTTTTTTGCAACTCGGCAATAAAACCCAACAGCTCAAACGATGGCTTGTATGCCGGAATAATTATAACCGTATTCTTTTCCATAACCTCCACCTTTTCGGAATTAAAGTACATTTGCAAAAATTTCCTGTTTTGTGATGATTATTTCTAAATTCCCGTTTCTTGTTCGTAGCTCGTCGATAAACTCTTTTTCGCTTGCCGTGTTTTTAAGCTCTATTTCGTAGCTAAGTTTAAACATACTTCCCATATTTGTGGTTTTTGAGGCGACGAGGTTTACCTTATCGACATATTTTTCAAAAAGATCGTCAAACACATCAAAATAGTTTAAATTTTCCGGAATTGTTATATGCAGGGTTCGGCTGTTGCTTTTTTGTTCACCAAAGTTTGTGGTGTTTAGCAAAAGTGCAAACAAACAAGCGATAATCGAGAACAATACAGCAAACCCTATATATCCCATGCCGATGGTAAGTCCGGTGCACATTGCGGTAAAAATCGCACCAATTTCCTTTGCTGTGCCGGGAACAGAGCGAAAGCGCACAAGGCTGAATGCACCTGCCACGGCAACTCCGGCCCCTATATTTCCGTTGACCATGATAATCACCATAGCAACCGCAAGTGGTAAAAGCGCAAGCGTTGCCACAAACCCTTTTGTGCATCTTGTTTTAAAGGCGTAAATTTTAGCCATAAACACACCTAAAATTATTGCCGAAACCATACAGGCGAAAAATTGTGGCAAGGTTATGGAAAGTGCGGCTGTATTATTAAAAATACCTGCAAAAACATTATTGAGCATCGGCTATACCTCTTTGACGTTTTAAATATTTAGGTAGAATAAAATTGTTATATGCTGTGCCGTATTTTGAAAATGACGTTTTATACAAACCGTTTTTCCCAAGAAAATCCACAAACCAAAAAGGTAACCCTTTTACGGTTTTCACCTCAAGCACTACGGCATCATCTGACAGTATCATAACATCATCATCGCTTTCGTACGGTGAAATATCGACATCACGCATCTTGATATTAAAATCAAAGGTAATTCTAAAATTTTCATCATCAGGCGAAAAATATGCTTCTCGCTCATACGAAAGATATATACTCGGCAAAAGGCTGCTGTGCATACCTTTAAAGTAGTCTACCTCTTTTTTAATTTGAGAGGTATCACCGAGTTCAGTCTTGCTACAAAGATAAGACATTGCCACCGACTGGGTGGACTGTAATCTTCTTTTGTAAACTACACCGTCGTATTTCTTTTTAAGCTCAATAAAACTTACAGAATCCTCGCCCGGATTTCCATAAACACGAAGCCGCAACTTCTCTTTATACTTCGGTTTTTCAATACTGTGCCTAATTATGCTGAAATTGTCGGTATCAAAATAAACATTTGATATTTTGTGTCTTCCATAGCTATCAAGCACCATGCGGTTTTCCATACATCGGCATAAAAGCTCATATTGTCGCTTTGTTAAGCTGTATTTTAATTCATGTCGTTTAAAAACTGTTTGAACTGCCACTGTAACCTCACAATAAAAATATTTCCGATGACTATATTATACAATGGCGACTTTAATCTTACTTTAAAATAATTCCATTTTTAAAAAATTACCATAATTTCGATTTCATTGTAGTTTTTACTCTCGGCATAAATTTTTGCTCCGTTATTCTCACAGATGGATTTTGCAATGGATAGTCCTATTCCAAACCCCGATGTTTCACCGCTTCTGGATTCATCTTCCTGATAAAATCTATCAAACCAGTTTTCGTGCACTCCGACAGAAACGTTTTCACATTTGTTTTTTATCGACAATATTCTCTTGCCGCCTTTATGCAGAAGATTTATTATAACATCACTGTTTTGTGGTGAGTATTTTATTGCGTTTTCTATAAGAATGCTGATTAATTTTCTGATATCACTTTCAGACGCGGATAATGATATGTTTATAGCGATGTTTTTTTGCACATCTAATTTTTTTTGTTGAAATGCCGATGAAAACTCATCAATCGTTTCAACTAATGCCTCATCTAAAGAAAAATCAGTTTTAACATCAAGCCCTTTTACCTCGTCAAGTTTAGAAAGAGAAATTAAGTTTTCCACAAGCAGATTGAGTCTATCGGTTTGCATTTTTACGCCGTCAATCCACTCATTTTCACCGTTGTAAATTTCAACGACATCACAGTTTGATCTGATTATAGATAACGGGGTTTTAAACTCATGGTTCACATCGGTAATAAATCTTTTTTGCTTTTCATACATTGTTGAAATAGGTTTTACTGCCCACTTAGAAAATAAGCATGACAAAACAAAAATAAAGATAATTGCACCCAGCATAATAAAAACCGAAAACAAAAGGTACTGTCTAAAACCTATCATCTCCGCCTCAATATCTAAAAATATATAGGTATAACCATATAACGTTTCTGTTTTAATAAATCTAAAATCATCGATGGTGCCGCTAATTAAATTATTACTGTCAACCGCTTTTGCGTATGTCGTTGCTTCTGCGGGGGAAATGCTACTTATATTTTTGGTGTCGATGTAGTTTATGTTGAAATCTTCGTCAGAGCGCAAGACAAAAAATCTTGTAGTAAAGGCTATTTCTCTCGGTAGTCTATCGGGAGGGCGAGATGTTTCCGCCAACTTTAAATCGCTTTCAAGCATCATATTTAGTAAAAAATCAGAGTTGTTCATTATAGATATATAGTTGGTCACGTTAATTAACACCGATATAATAATCAGCACAATTAGCGATATTAGTGTTGTTAGTAGCACAAACTTTTTTTGAAGTTTTTTAATCACTTTTCTTCTCCAACGAATAACCCGTGTTGCGCACAGCCACTATTTTTATGTCTGCATCTAAAAGCGTCAGCTTTTTTCTAAGATATGCTATATAAACCCAAACAATGTTTATTTCGACATCACTGTCAAGCCCCCAGATTTTTTCCAAAAAACGCTCGGTCGATATAACACTCCCCTCGTTTATCATAAGCATTTCCATCATTTGAAATTCTTTGCCTGCGAGTTTAAAAAGAGATTTGTCGCTTGATAGCTCAAACGTTTTACGATCTAAGCTCACATTGCCGTATTTGAGTTTAGATGATGTGCTGTCGGTGGGGGTTCGTGTTATGTTGCGTATTCGTGCCAGTAATTCCTTTGCATCGAAGGGCTTTGTTAAATAATCATTAGCACCTAAATCAAGCCCTGCAACCTTGTCGTCGACGGTGGATTTTGCGGTAAGCATAATAATCGGAACTGCATTGCCTTTCGCCCTCACGTGTTTTAGTACTGCGATTCCGTCCATCTTAGGCATCATTATATCCAAAACCACTGCATCATAATCCAAAGATTCAATATAATAAACAGCCTCCTCACCATCATAAACCGAATCTACTGCGTAGTTGTGAAACTCAAGTATCTTGACTAATGCTTTCGAGATTTTCCTATCGTCCTCACATAATAAAATCCGCATTCTCACTCCTGGCATTTGCACTATTAGTTTATATTATATAGCATAGACCTTAATTTTACATTAAAATTAAGTAATTTAATATACTGAACAAAATATTTATACCACCGTTTTAATCAAATTTTTATTAATTCATGCTATAATAAACTAAAAGATAAAAACAGGCATTGACAAAAATTTGTATGTAAACACCTACAATAGAGTTATAGAAAAAATGATGGCGCAAAGGTTGTCAGGCTAAATTGTTCTCACTATGTACATCTGTTAGAGGGGGATAAAATACCAGAGGGAATAATTTTATTTACAGCTTGACACGATAATAAAAACATGATATCATAACACTGTTATATAACGGTGTTATAATTATGAGGTGATATGAAAAATACCGATGCTGTTACAAAAAGAATAATAGGATCCGCTAAGGCAGAGTTTTTGCAAAACGGATATGAAAAGGCGAGTATGCGTGTTATCGCAAAAAAAGCCGATGTTACCACAGGTGCTTTATATGCGAGATATCCTAACAAGGATATGCTTTTTTCCGCTATTGTAAAACCGGTTGCCGACATTTTTTTGAAGGTAAACGAGCAGGGCAACAACCGAGTTTTTGAGACGCTCAAAACCGATGCCGAGACAATGATTTTATCCGGCAATCATTCCACCGGACATGAGTTGGTGGAGTTAATTTACCAAAACAGGGAGGGTTTTCTTCTTCTTGTAAACTGCTCACATGGCAGCAGCTATGAAGATTTTATCGAAAAGGTTATCGAAACGGAGGAAGTTTTAACGATGGAATTTTTGCAGGAGCTGATTAAAAAGGGGTACTCCTGCACTCCACTGTCACCGCAGGAGTTGCACACCGTTTTGTCTGCACAAATCTATGCGCTTTTTGAGGTGGTGCGCCACGACACACCTAAAGACGACGCATTCCGCCAAATAGCAACACTTATTGATTTTTTTAACGAGGGATGGAAAAAGATTTTTGGCATTTAAATATGTCAAAAATTTTTATATGCAAGTTAGCGAACGCTAACAACATTTTTACAGGAGAGAGATTATGTCGGACAAAATACAAAGCTCATATAAGTCCACAAAAAACATCTATGATGTGATAATTAGGGTACAAAAACACCGAAACACACCTTTTTTAGCGAGGTGTGTTTATCTTCCTTTGCAAAATACATCGGCAATATCAGGTGTCATTTAGTTTTGCAAATTTCTGTTCGGTTTTTGGGGGCAGTATATAAAATGACATCATTGGTTTTCGGGACATGATGAAAATTTCATTTTAGCAATATTTTGGCAATATAAAAAACCCCGCAATCACCGTAAAACGGCTTAATTACAAGGTTTTTATTGGCGCGCCTTGAGAGATTCGAACTCCCGACCTTGTGGTTCGTAGCCACACACTCTATCCAGCTGAGCTAAAGGCGCATATCCTATTTATTAATTATAATACCGAATTTGTAATTTGTCAATATCTATTTTTTGACACTCCCCATTTTAATTAACAAAGTAAATTCCCAAAATAAGTTCCACAGTGGAATTTGCGGTGGAACTTACTTTGGGAAGAAAAGGTGGTAGAATTCAGTCGGGGGAATTTTATAGGAAAATGCAATATGCCGGGCTTTAAAAACAAGCACTTGACCCTTGATCAAAGGTTTTCAAAAATTCCATCCGCCGCCCTCGCCGACCAATATATATTCGCTGTCACCGCTCCAAAATGAATCTTTGTCGATTAGATAGTAGGATAGTTGATTGGCGGTGGCATCACTTGTGTCACGCTCTATCAAAAAGCTGTCCTCAAACTCCGCCCGCACGTGTGAAAATTCGGGGTAGGTGTGACCGATGATGTAGGTCTGCTCATAATGAACCACCTCGCCACTCTCAAAGCTCTTTGGGATATCAACATAGATGAGGATTACCGAACTGCCGGTCGTCGCCTCCATGTTCTGCACCGTGTTCTCGGCATAGGTGAAGTAGCCCCCCTCCCAGTTTACAAAGCCGCCTAAATTTTCGGTGATAACCAACTGTTCGCCGGTGACATAGTCCATCACCGTCAAATGGTGATAATTGCTCACCGACATCATGTATCCGTCGTTGATCCAAAGTCCGCTCATCATTTCGATGTCGGTCTCATACTCCTTTTTCACCTCACCGTCGGCAAGGTCTATCGAATAGATGGCGTACATCCGTGGCTCAACATCCTGCGATATCAGCTCATAATAATAAAGTTTTGTGCCGGAGTGTGTCAGCGTGTTGGTGGTCAAATTTTGCGCCACCGTCTCCACCTCATAGCTTGAAAGGTCTAACGACATCAGTTGAATGGTCTCGGTCTCAAAGTTTGCATCCACAAAGTACATTTTGCCGTCATATAGATATTTGAGTGCATGGGAAAAGGAGTAGTCCAGCGCCGTGACCGACTCGTTATCCCTATAGCCGTCCTCTTCTATAATATACAAATCCGCCGTCATGTCGCGATTGTAGACCAATGAATAAACTACGCCGTCATACACAAAAACATTTGCCGACGCGCCGTCCTCACCGAGGGCGGCGTCACAATCCGCACTGTCGTGGGTGCAACCCTCCCTTTGGCAGAAGATGTTAATCTCGCCCTGCTCGTCCATGCTCTTTAAAATATATTGCTCCCCGACATACTCATGAAAATACAGGACATTTTCAAAGCCGGTGCCGTACGATAGGGGGATTATTTCGGGCAGTGCTTCCGGTTCTTGCTCGCTTGTGACCAGCGTCGGCTCACTGGTGACGAGTGGTGGTGTGGTCAGCTGTTCCACCGCGCTGTCCACCACCTGCTCTACCACCTCCGACTCGGTGACGGTGCACCCGATAAATGTGCCGCAAAGCAGTATGACCACCAGCAAAACCCCACCGAGCAATCTTCCGGAGCGGCGGCGCACATTCTTCAAAATCGCATTAAAACGGTCTTTGAGCATTTTTTTATTGTGGAAAAAGGACGTGGTGAGTATAACATTGCTCTTTCGACCGGCATTTATCACCTTTAATAACGTCTCGGCGTAGCAGAGTTTAAACTCCTCATTTTGACCTTTGATTACCTGCTCGTCACAGGATAGCTCGATATCCTCCCTCGCGAGCGTTTCCATATACCGTATCAAAGGGTTGAACCAGTAGAGACAGCGTGCAAGGTTCAATACAAATAGGGCGGCAATATCCCCTCTTTTTAGATGTATCAGCTCATGGCGCAATATCATCTCACGTTTTATAGCATCATCAAATCGAGAATTTATCAGTATAACAGGGCGGAAAAAGCCGATAAGCAGCGGCGAGTCGACGCGCTGTGTGTACATTATAGACACCCGTCGCCTTATCTTAAGGGAGCTTTTTATCTGCCTTAACTCCCGTTCAAGTTCGGTGGCATAGGTGGCCTTTTTAAGCAACGCGCGACGACATTTTGTGTATCGAAAAGCCGAGAATAAAAGCGAGATTAACGCGCCTAAAAACCAGACTAATGCGATAATCTGCGGCAGGGTGAGGGAGAGTGACACCCCACTTTGCGCCCCGGCGGGAACCGCCACATCGGTGTCGCTGTGAGAGGGTAGGTCGGAGGATGGCACACCCTCGGCAAAAGGTGCGTGTTGCGTGCTATCCTCAAATAATAAAGGCAGATCGACATCTTGGACAACGACGGTATTCTCTACATTTAAATTGACCATCGGTTGCACCATGCTATCCTGCGAAAAACTAAACGGCAACAACAGCCTTACGGCGAGCGCAAGCCACAAAAAGTAGCGCATATTCGCGGCGTATCGCTGTTTCATAAACCGTCGTATGAGTATCAACAAGACAATTATTACGCTGATGGCAAGCTGTATTCCGAGCGCACCGATAATAAAGTTAACCATGATGTTTGCCCCCCCTTTCAACAGCCCGATTTATACTCTTTAATAAGGCGCTCAATCTCGTCAATCTCGTGGTCGGTGATGCCGTCGGTGTCTATCATCGCCGCCATCAACCCCGATATGGACAAATTTTCTGCCCGTGAGCGGATGTTGCCGCTCTCCACCGTCATGTATTGCTCCCGCGATATTATGGGGGTATAGAGATTTTTATTGCCGGATTTTTTCACCGATAAAAATCCTTTTTTGACCAGTCTTGACAGCATGGTGAGTATGGTGGTGTCTCTCCACCCTTTGCTTGAAAGTTCCTGCGAGACCGTCCACCGCGTGACCGGCGGCGGCACGTCCCACAACAGCGACATAATTTTAAGCTCTGCATCCGGTAATTTTTTCATAACATAAATCCTCTACATTTGTAGTGGTTTTATTATACAACTGTAGAAGAAATTTGTCAAGGGGGAATATGCGGTTGTTGGAGTGAGAGGGTTTTAATAGATTTTGTTAACCCTCAACGAAATAGATATCGACAAAAGGTTTATCCCCACACCGATAACAAGGTAGACGAGCGGATTTATCGTTGAAAAATCAAAACCGATGAGGTCGGAATTAACATCGACTGTCAAAATACCGGCGAGTATTATAAATGCGAAGAAGATAAAGGTGTAAATAAACCGCCCTTTTTCCACCCCGAATTTGAATATGATCGGCAGATTGACGGCGGTGATAAAAAAACCGGCAAAAGCGCCCAAGGATGCGGTGGACAGGACGGTATCGGGGGAGATGAAAATCTGTATCGCACTGTTTATCAGCACAAACCCCACAACCCCGAGATAGCCGAGAAGATATTTGCTGAACGTTCGCTGCAAGGCGGAAAAAGGGAGAACCCGAGCGAGCTTATTAAAACCGCATCGCTCGTCATAGGAGACACTGGTGGAGGTGAAAAATGTAGCTATGACAACCCCCATGAGCGACATACCAAAATTTAAAATGGAAAATATTAACAGCAATAGCACAAATTTGCCGTAATCGCGATAAAGAACGAGCAGGTCTTTTTTTAATAACGCTTTCATGATACACCTCTTTTAATGTTTTGAAAGGAAGATAATAATATCCTCGAGTGTCGTCACCTCGGTGACAAATGCCTTGGAAACTTCACCGCGTTTAATCAACAGTTCATAGCCGTAGTCGGAGCGTTTTTTGCTCACAATCGCCTCGGTGGGGATATCCTCTATTCGGGCGGTTTTCAGTATTGCATATCGCTCCATCAGCGTGTCCTTTTCCTCAAATAGTACAATTCGACCTTCGTGTATAAACACGATATAGTCGCATATTTTCTCAAGGTCGCTGACAATATGGGAGGAAAAAAGCACCGAATTTTCCTCCTGCCTTGTAAACTCGTTGAGTATGTCGAGGATATCGTCTCGAATTAGTGGGTCAAGTCCGGAGGTTGCCTCGTCCAGCACCAACAAACGCGGTCGGTGGGACAGTGCGGCGGTGATGGAGAACTTCATCTTCATCCCCCGTGACAGATCCTTCAACCGTTTCGCAGCGTTGAGGTTGAACCGCTGAAGATAGGAGTCGAAAAGCTCGCCGTCAAAATTTTGATAGGTGCTTTTTAGTATAGATTTGATGTTATTCGGTGTCAAACTCTCGGGGAAAGAGGCACCGTCGATGACCGCGCCGATATCCTGACGCGACGCCAAAAAACTATCTTCACGGTTGTTTTTATCAAAGACTTTTATTTCCCCCTCGTCATAGTCGCACACACCTAAAATAGCGTTGATGGTGGTACTTTTTCCGGCGCCGTTTTCGCCGACAAGCCCGATGATACTGCCCTTTTGGACGCAAAAGCTCACATCCTCCAACGCAAAATCTTTGTATCTTTTTGTAAGGTGGTTTATTTCGACGCTGTACATAATCTATCCTCCTATAAAATTTTGAAACATTTCAATCAGTTCATCCTCCGACAATCCGCAGGACGGCGCGATATCGGCTATATCCTGCATATGTTTTTCGATCTCACGCAGTCGCGTCTCACGCAACAGCTCGGTATTTTTTGGCGCTACAAAGGAGCCTTTGCCGGGAATGGTGTTGATAAAACCGTCACGTTCCAACTCGTCATAAGCCTTTTTGGTGGTTACGACGCTTATCCTCAAATCCTTTGCAAGATTGCGAATGGAGGGTATGCCGTCCCCCTCATCTAAACTGCCCGATATAATATGGTTCTTTATCTGATTATAGAGCTGTTCATATATGGGAGTATCGCCGGAATTTGTAATAATTATGTCCATTTCACTCCGTTCGTACTGTTCATACTGTTATTGTTCGATATTAACAGTATACCATCAGTTTTGATTTTTGTCAAGATAGAAAAATACCACTTGACAAAAAAGATAAAGCGTGTTATTATTGGAAGGTAAAAACAAAGCAGATGTCGACACATCTCACCTTAGCCACCGATTATGGGTAGCGGGTCAATAGTTAAGACCTATTATGGGTCATACTTTTGTGCAACTGTTTTTACAGTTGTTTTTTATTTTGTTAGGGGGTGTTTTTTTATCGCAACAGGCAAAAAAGATGCAGAGTTAAACGGTGCTATCCGTGATAAGGAACTGCGAGTTATCGACGACGACGGCTCTCAGCTCGGTATTATGAGCTCGGCATCCGCTCTGGAACGAGCCAAGTCTAAAAATCTCGACCTTGTCAAGATTGCGCCGACCGCAAATCCGCCGGTCTGTAAGATTATGGACTATGGCAAGTATCGTTTTGAGCAACAAAAACGTGACAAGGAGCAACGTCGCAACCAACATGTCACCGAACTTAAAGAAATTCGTCTGTCGGCGAATATCGACATTGGTGACTTTAATACCAAGCTGTCCCACGCGCGCAAATTTTTGAGCGCCGGCGACAAGGTTAAATGTTCCATACGTTTTCGCGGTCGTGAGATGTCCCACACAAATCTCGGTGCCGATGTCATGCGTCGGTTTGCCGCCGAGCTCTCCGATGTAGCCACAGCGGAGAAGAATCCTAAACTTGAGGGGCGCAGCATGACCATGATTTTGTCGCGAGTCTCTCCCGATAAAAAACAAAAGAAATAGTAAAGACGCACCATACGTGCAGAAAGGATTAGCTGATATTATGCCAAAAATTAAAACTCATTCCGGCGCAAAAAAACGCTTTTCTCTCACCAAAAACGGTAAGGTGAAACGCGGCAGTGCCAACCGTAGCCACATCCTCACCAAGATGTCCACCAAAAGAAAGCGCAGGCTTCGTAAGGGCGGATATGCCGATGTGACCAACGCGGCGAACATTAAAAAGATGATACCCTACGCATAATGAATAACAGCGGTTTTGTGTCACAGCTAAAAAGGCACAAAACATACAGAAAGGATAGATAAAATGGCAAGAATTAAAGGCGCGACCATGACTCGCAAGCGCAGGAAGAAGATTTTAAAGCTCGCTAAAGGATATTTCGGTAGTAAAAGTAACCATTTTAAGATGGCTAAACAGCAGGTTATGAAGAGCGGAAACTACGCTTTCATCGGCCGCAAACAGAAAAAACGCGACTTTCGTCGTATGTGGATAACTCGTATATCGGCAGGTTGCCGTGCTGAGGGTACAAACTACTCTACATTCATGAACGGACTTAAAAAGGCGGGCATAGAGCTTAACCGCAAAATGCTTTCGGAGCTGGCAATCAGTGACCCGGCCTCCTTTTCCGCACTGGTTAATCAGGTTAAGGGTTAATTAATAAAACAAAAAGCCGTGGTGCGAAATGCGCCACGGTTTTTTTGTGTTAAAAATATACGCTGACTATAAGATAATCTCCTCACGCTGTATGATAAGAATAGTTGTGCTGTGTTGCAAAACTTACGGAGTGGATAATTTCGTCATTGAGCTCATCATACACCACAACATTGAATCCCTCGCGATTTCTGGAATGTTCCTCCTGAGTGAAAACCACATGGGAGGAATTTTGCGTTACCGTAACCTCTATCCCATACGGTGATAGCGAGTTTACATCGATATCCTCACCGTTTTTATATACATAGACCTCACTCGCATTTTCACTTTTTATTATGTCGGTGTCGATGTTCAACGCCTCCAGTGCCGGCATTATTTCGCTTGCATCTGCGGCGGTCATGTCGCCGTGTGCGGTTATGATGGTTATATAGTTGCTTTTTTGAGCTAAAACCTGTGAGAGCGCGTTGAAGGTTGACGCGAGCCTTATGTCATAATTATCTATGTCTCGCTGTTCTATGGCGGACTCATTATTCCAGCGTTCAATTGTATCTGCACTATACATAATTTCTTGCCGATAGTTGTCTTGCAGGTATTCGCCCATGTGTGCGGATATTTTCGACGCGCCGAGATAATTTACATGCGCATGTTCCGCCATGTCGGTATTGTAGTCGAAGTTTATCTGCTCTATCAAATCCTCAGTAAGATAGTTTAAAAACGGTACATCATTTTCGGTGCATATTTCGGCAATCTCATCGAGGTACCCCCTGTCTTGCGCTTCCATTATATAGGGTGTTTTTGTCAAAATCAACTCCACACCCTCTTTTTCACAAAGCTCAATCAATTTTAAAAGATACTCTTTGCTGTTTGCCTCGAGAGTTGTCGCTGTGCCGATATCGGAATAGTTATAGTTGTCAAACACCTCTGTTGTATAGACAGGACCAAAACCCTTGTTGGAGGAATAGTTGCTCACAAACAGGTTTTCATATACCTCAGTCGGTGGTATATCACTCCATCTGCTATGATATCGCACAAAAGGTATCATCTTTGAAAGGGGAAGAGGTATCACCTGATTTTGTCGGATAGCTAAAGACAACCCAATACGGTTGAGTGAGGGCGGTATCGATAGTGCGAACTCGTTGGAGGTCTCGTCCGATGTCTCGGCAGGGAGATAGCTTTGATTATACGCAAAGGAGAATGCCTCCACCACCAAAACGCTGACATCTTGCTCTCTTATAGCCTCGATGGCATAGTGATAGGCTGTCCATGGGTTTTGGCTCCATGAATACATGTTGTAGGAGGTGAAATTGTTCTCTATCCACATTTGAGCAGGTGAAAAAGCCGCCATGCTGTGGCTGCCGCCGATAAAGACGACATCGATGGTATCTTTAGGCTCCTCATAAAAGCCGCTAAAGGTGGAATTGTCCGGCGCAAGTGCCCTTTCGACGAAATACAATCCGACGATAAGCGAAAGACAAAGCAGCACACAGGCAATAAATTTTTTTAACGTTTTGATCACTTATTACAGCTCCTGCGGGTTAAAACTGGAAGTAGATAAAGGGGACGAGCACATACTCGGTGCCATAAACACCAAAAACAAGCGTTGCCATCACAAAAATCCAGATAAGTAGATATCTTTTGTATCCGGTTGTGGGCAGGAGGATTTTTTTTGTGTACAGCACATCATGCAACAACAATACGAGCAAGAATATAGCGGTGAAGATGAGCTCTCGGGCACTCAATCCCAACGATGTTATCACCGATAGGTCGACCGCTTCAAACTCGGTAAATATCTTTGCAATTATCGCAAACGCCTCTCCTATACTCGCACTGCGGAAAAAAACGTAGGAAATGCACACCAAAAAGAAGGTAAAAAGCACACAAAGGCTCTTGTACACCGCACTTTTGCTGTTTATTTTCAGTTTTTTATTTATTTTTTTCCTGTATTTTTTTGTGATAATCTCAACGGCTCGAAAAATGCCGTGCAACAGCCCCCACACCACAAAGGTCCATGCCGCACCGTGCCAAAGACCGCTGACAAAAAATACAATTAATATTGAGAGGATTACCGGTGGGTTTTTAAAAAACTTCCCGATAACGGGTATCTTTTTAAAGGGGTTGACCCATACGAGTGGGGTGAAGATATATTCCTGAAACCACTCCGAGAGGGATATGTGCCATCTTTGCCAAAAAGCACTTATCGAGGGTGACAAATAGGGTGCCTTAAAATTCTCCGATAGTTGTATGCCGAGCACCTTTGCACTCCCGACGGCAATGGTTGAATAGGAGAAAAAGTCACAGTATATCTGAAAAGCAAAGAACACCGTGGCGAAAGACAGTACAGCGCCGCCATGCGAGGTGTAATCCCCGTATACCGAGTTTACAACGACGGCAACTCTGTCGGCGATGACAAGTTTTAAGAAAAAGCCCCAGCTCATTATCAATAGACCGTTGAGTATATTGTCGTATTTTATCTGTTTTGGTCTGTTAAGTTGTGGCAAAAGATTTGTCGACCGCTCGATAGGTCCTGCAACCAACTGCGGAAAAAAGGAGACAAAAAGAGCGTATTTAAGCACATTTTTCTCGGCGCTGATGCTTTTTCTATAAACATCGATGGTATAACCGATAGCCTGAAAGGTATAAAAGCTGATGCCGACGGGCAACAGGAAATTCAAGAGTAAAAACTCACTACCGAAAGCCGTGTTGACATTTTCCAAAAAAAAGTCGAAATATTTGAAGAAAAACAGTATCCCGACGTTGATAATAAGTGAGCTCATCAGAAGAAGTTTTCTCGTTTTATCGCGCTCGCCGAATTTTTCTATCGCCACACCGCAGGCATATGTCACGAGAATGGTGGTCAGCATTAAAAAAAGGTAGGATATATTAAAGCTCGCATAAAAAAACAAGCTTGCCGCAAGCAACACCAAATAGGCATATTTTTTGGGGGCGATAAAATACAAAAAAGCGGTCACGGGGAAAAAAACGAGATATTCCAACGAATTAAACAGCAAGTTTTCCCTCCGTAATCGCGGTTAATTTATAGTAGACACAAACCCAAAGGGTGAATTTCACCTCAACCTCCCACCCCCGTAAGCGGTGCTATTGCCGGGTCGAATGGTGTTGATGCCGATGACTGGTGGAGTGGTGTTGTTGCACTCGGGTCGGTTATGGTGAACTGTGTCGTTGCTGTGCCTGTGGTGCTTATAATTTCGAGGGTGTGCACACCGGTGGTGAGGGTTTTTGTATAACTTGCGAGCAGGGTAATCACCGTACTGCCCGAGCGGTCGGTGTAGTGCGTGCCTTTTGTCAGTGTTATGCCGTCCACCGCGACGCTGTGCAGATTGCTGTGCTCGCCGTCCGATACAAAGTCGGCATTTTGCCCCTGTTGCACCGTGCTGTTTGCGCCGAGGGTTATGTTGTGGGTATTGGTCCCCGCCGCCTTAAATGTAACATGAATAGTCATGTCATTTTGCACATTTGATATGGTGTGGCTTGTTGCGGTTGTGGGGGTCACCGCACTGCTATCCACCGTGACGGTATCGACCTCAAATCCGCTGTTCGGGATAAAGGTGAAGTTTATACTGCCGTTTTTGCTGATACTCTGTGGGGTGTTCGGCGATATACTGCCGTTTGCACCGGCGCTTGGGGTTATGGTGTGATATACCACGGGGATTTCGGTCACCGTCACCGTCGCCGTGCCGGATACTTTATTGTCGACGTTGGAGGTTGCCCTTATGGTGAGGGTCGTTGCCGTCTCGCCTGTCGCTATGGTGAGCTGACCGGCTGTGATGGTTGTGCCGATGTTATTGTTGCCCTCAACCGTCCATGTCACGGTCTGTGCAGGATTGTATGTGCCTTGTACAGATGCTGTGAACGTCTGTGACTGCCCTTTTTGCACACTCACGCTTGCCGGTGAGACACTCACCCCTGTCACGGTCGGGGGGATAGGCTGGAAATTTGCCGTGACAGTCACATTGTCGGTTCCCATTATGAATGTGGTTGATACACTGCTTGCATCTGCAAGTATTACACCGCCGCTGTTCACCGACCAGCCGGTAAAGCGTTGTCCGGTCGGTGGCGTGTCTGCCGTGATGGTGACGGTCGTGCCCTGTGTCACCGGGGTCATGTCCGCTGTGCCGCCGGTTACTGCAACGTCGTAGGTTGGCAACTGCGCAATCGTCAAGTCCAGTACTATCGTGCCGCTTTCCGAGCCGTTGGATAAGGTTAATGTTCCTTTGATAGAGCCTGCCGATATGCCTGTGGCAGGGGTTAATGTGAAACCGCTCATAGCATCCCACACGGCGGTTGTGCCCTGTAGAGCGGCGTTGTTTGCCGCCGTTAAAATCTCGTCTGCCGTGGTGGTGTTGGTGGGGGTAATTTTATTTATTGCGGCTTCCATCAAAATCTTATCGGCGGCTAATTCATCGGCGTCGGACTGGGGTGTCACTTTTGCCGGAATTGTACATTTATACCACAAACTGTCGGTGGTGTCGCCGTCGGTTGCCGCTGTATATTCGTCTACCGCATCGTTTAGTTGGTTGCCTATTAAAGCTCTGCCGTCGGTGGTTATAAACGTTATGGTGACAGTATTTGTGCTACCATAGAAAAAGGGTTCAGCGCCCATCGTCGGGGGAGTGCCGGGGAGTTCAAGGGTCGTAATACTGCCGGAAGAAAACACACGAGCACCCAAACTTGTCACCTTTGGCAGTGTTATGGTGCTAATACTACCCGAGCCTAAAAAAGCGTTTTGGGCGAGGGTTTTGGCGTTTGGCAGGCTTACGGTGGTGAGCGTGGAAATACTGGCAAAGGCTTGTTGCTGAGCCGTTATAAGTTTAGGGAAATTTGCCTCCGTTACACCTGTGAGCTTCGTTTGCGTAAACGCATTGACACCGACCTCTGTCACATCGGGGAAATTCACCGCCTCCAAATTTTCACGTTGGAGGAATGCTTCATTGCCGATTTTAGCCAAATTATGCACCGTCACATTTTGTATTGTGGTGGGGAAGTGAGTTCCGTCCGGCATATCCGCGACGCTTGTCACCTCATCGTGTATCACAAATTTGGTATAAACGGCACTGCTTACGACACTTTTCAGCTTGTCCCAATCCGCTGTGGTGAAATCGCCTAATAAAATCTCAAGCTCTGTGATTTTGGTAAAATCAAGAGTCGAATCCGCTAAATTTTTGTTCTCGATAAAGTGCGTATTACCGCTTGTGTCCACATACTTGATAAGGTCGGTTCTCACCTTTAAGGGCACGTTATGAAATAAGTCGTCTGCGGTGTTGCCGTCGTTTGCGTTTTTATAGGCAGTGACTGCCGCATCATATGACGTGACATCCAGCGCGGTGTCGGTTGAGCTAACAGGCGATATGGCAGCGTCTGCGGATATCCCAGTAAATGCACCTGCACCCACGGTGGTGGGCGGTGTCTCACCCAGCCTTATGTTGGTGAGGTTGGCTTGGTTCTGAAATGCGTTAACACCAATGCTCTCTACCAAAGGCATGGATATTTCGGTCATGGGTGCGTCGTTTGGAGTCGACCTTGCAAAGGCACTCTCGCCCAGATGGGTCAGGTAGGCAAGCCCCCTCGTCACTCCTGAGACATGCTCTAAAGTGCGATCGACAAAAATATCATTGTTTACGCGATCACAGTCATAAAAAGCAAAGTCGCCTATACGGGTGATTTTCGAGTTTATTATATCACCTAAATCATTGCAATTTCGAAAGGCATAGTTGCCGACTGTCGTGAGTTTGGGTGCGGTCACCCAAAGGAGGTGCTCGCACCCGTCAAAGGCATGGTCACCAATTGTCGTCACTTCATTAACAGTCACGTCGAGAAGTGCCGTGCGCTGATAAAAGGCATTGCTGCTTATGTAATCCCCTTTGTTCAATCTAACTGATTGTATTGTAGCGGGGAAGATGGGCTCACCGCCTTTTCCGTCCGGCATAGTTTCAACGGACACAGCATTTTCTATATTAAAGAACCGAAGAGCGGTGAGATTTATTAAATAATTCCAATCGGCGGTGGAGAGGTCCCCTGAATGTATGGTTAACTGGGTTATTTCATTTAATTCAAAATTGCTTTTTCCCAGTGCGTCGCTCAAGCTCTTGCCATCCCGCGTAGTCGGAGAGTCAGATTCGTTGCCTCTTTTCACTTCTATTGTGATTACAGGATCATTCGACGCCGACGCCGTGATTTTTATATCTCCCGTAATTTTTTCTTTGGGTATAGTGAGCTTGCCGTCGGTGCGCTTGTATGTATAATCGGTGCCTACGACAAGCGCAGTGCCGCCCACCGTCACGGTGATGGTAGAGGGCAGATAGGCTGCAGTCGCCGTGAGCGTGGCGGTGTAGTTGGCGGTCACTTTGTCGTCTTTGTCTACAACTAAATATTCTGTATTATTATCGGTACTGATATTTGTTAAAGAATATTCGACTTTGCGTCCTGCAATCGCCGTCGCCGTGATTTCTATATCCCCCGTGATTTTTGCTTTAAAAATGGTGAGCGTGCCGGTAGAGCGGATGTATGTATAATCGGTGTCTACCGCAAGCGCAGTGCCGTCCACCGTCACGGTGATGGTGTGGGGCAGAAATTTGCCACCCGTCGCCGTGAGCGTGGTGGTGTAGTTGGCGGCAGCATTGCCGTCACTGCCAATAGGCACAGTTTTTGCTCCGGTAGATGATATATCTGTGGTGTCATAGGTGACGTTATATTCCGAAATCGCCGCCGCGGTGATTTCTATATTCCCCGTGATTTTCCCTTGGGGGATGGTGAGCGTGGCGGTCTTTTTGTCGCCAGAGCGAGTGTATGTATAATTGCTTGCGTCAAGCGGTGCACTGTCTACCGTCACGCTGATGGTTTTGGGCAGAAATCTGCCGTTCGTTGCCATGAGCGTGGCGGTGTAGTCGTCGGTGGCGGTGCCGTCATTGCCGACATCTAAATACTTTGTATTATTATTGGTGTTGATATTTGTTAAAGAATATTTTACTTCCTGTCCTGTAATCGCCACCGCGGTGATTTCTATATTCCCCGTGATGTTTGCTTGGGGGATGGTGAGCGTGCCGTCAGAGCGAGTGTATGTATAACCGCTTGCGTCAAGCGTTGTACTTCCCACCTTTACGGTGATAGCATGGGGCAAAAACCTGCCGTTTGTTGCCGTGAGCGTGGCGGTGTAGTTGGCGGTGGGGGTGCTACCTGTGTGCGCTATAGACAACGCTCCGTTGCTTGTAATATTTGTTAAATTGTATTCTATCCGATAAAAATTGCCGTCTTGAACGGATACGCTGTAGTGTTTTCCTGTCGGTGATATTTCGTCAGAACCTATATTAACTTTTTTATCCTCGCTAACGGCTCTGCCGTCGTTGCCGCCGGTACCGGTGCGGCCGTCAGCGCCGGTGTTTATGTCGCCGGTGCCGCCGTTTCCGCCGGTGCCGCCGCTACCGCTGTTGCCACCGTTTGCAGTCAGTGTACCGATTGTAATTGATATATCGTTATAAATTCCGTTGCCGGCGTTGCCGCCGTTGCCACCGTTGCCACCTTTGCCGCCGATAACGCTAAGGCTGCCGCCGTTGCCACCGTTACCGCCGGTGCCTCCGGTGCCGCCGGTTGCAGTCAGCGTGCCGTCAATTTGCTTTACAGCTCCGCCAATTCCGGCACCGCCGCTACCGCCGCTACCGCCGCTACCGCCGGTGCCGCCTGATATGACGCCGGTGCCGCCGTTGCCGCCGTTGCCGCCGGTGCCGCCGTTGCCGCCGTTGCCGCCGGTTGCAGTCAGCGTGCCGCCATTTTGCTCTACAGCTCCGCCGATTCCGGCACCGCCGCTGCCACCGATACCGCCGGTGCCGCCTGATATGCCGCCGTTGCCGCCGTTGCCGCCGTTGCCGCCGAATGCCACCAGTTTGCCATTCAAAATAGTTACATTTCCGTTAATTCCGACGCCGCCGACGCCGCCACTACTGCCGCCACTGCCGCCGATTGCAGTCAGCGTGCCATTCAAAATAGTTACATTTGCGTTAATTCCGACGCCGCCGGTGCCGGTGAAGAATCCGCTGTCGCCGCTTACTCTCAAACTACCGTTGTTGCCGCTACCGCTACCATTAACGATTTTAAGTTCATTCGATGGCATTTCAATGCCCGAGGCACCGCTCACATTATTATTCCCATTCAAAACAATGGTGAGGTCACCGTTTGCCTCGATGCCGTGGTTTGCGCCTGATGCGTTTATATTTGCGCCGGTTAGGGTAAGTGTCGCCGTACCGGCATTATTCGTAAACAGCATCGTGCCATCACTTAGACCGTTAATCATGTCTTTATTATATGTTGTGCCGGCGGCAAGCACAGTGCCGTTCACCTTAACCTCAGTTGCCGCCGCCGCATAGCCCGTAATGCTCACAAGATGGAACATACCCACCACCATAAAAAGCAGGAGTATCAGCTTTATTATCTTATTTTTCAGCTGTATGTCAGCTTTCATAATCTCTCTTCAACGTTTTTATATCCTCATTCTATAGGATTATTTGCCCTTTTTTGCAATATTTTATAATGCGCCCCGTCTATAATCCCTTTGATTATACCATATATTAGCAGGAATAAGCAAGGTTTTTGGTGAAATATTATTATTTTGTGTTGCGGTGAAATTGTAGGGGCGGATTCCATATCCGCCCGAAATTTTGTTTACCCGTGCATTGCGGTCGGGTTGGTGCCCGGCTGTAGGCAGGGGGGGCGCGTCTGCGAACCTGTTCGCAGTCGCCGAAAGGGATAAGAGCCCCCAAACTCACCTAAAAACCCAAGGCACCCCCTCGGGCTCTTATCCCTTTCGGCGAGTTTGAAGGCTTTCAAACACGCGCCCCCCACATCATTCGGGGCATCGCACCCACAATCAGCGGATATGATGTAGCCTAAATCATTTTCGCAACGGTCAAGACCCTCCACTACACATCGAAAAAACAGTTTTTCACAGTATATCACTTGACAGATAATTTATAGTGATGTATTCTTGACAAAAAGGACAATATAAGGAGCGGTTATGTTGAAAATCTATGATGTTAAAAATTACGGTGCGCTCGGTGACGGCGTGACCGACGACACTTTCGCATTGCAAAAAACCATAGACGAATGCAGTGAAAACGGCGGTGGAACCGTGCTGTTTGACGATGGTGAATTCCTAACCGGTACGCTGTATTTTCGCTCCGGCGTGGTGCTTGAAGTCGGACTTTTGGGCAAGATTGTCGCAAAGACTGACCGCGCCTCCTACCCCGATGATACGCATGTCCAGATGTATCGAAACGAGACGCATATGGATAAATGCCTTTTTTTCGCGAAAAATTGCAAAAATATCGGCGTGTGCGGGCGCGGTATCATTGATGGACGTGGAGCGGAGTTCTCCTCCTTTCGCCCCATGATGTTTCGATACATCGAGTGTGAGAATATACGCATAAGTGACATCACCCTGCGTGCGCCTGCCTCCTGGACAAACGCCTTTATCGGTTGCGACAACATATGGGTGAACGGCATAGACATAAAAAGCCGTGCGAACGAGAACGGTGACGGTCTCGACTTCGACGGCTGTCAAAACGTGTTTGTCTCAAACTGTAAACTGAACTGTAGCGATGACTGTATCTGCCTGCAAAACTCTTATTTTGATAGGGTTTGCAAAAATATCGTGGTCACCAACTGCACCATGTCCAGCCGTTGGGCAGGCATGAGAATAGGACTTTTAAGCTGTGCGCCTATTGAACAGGTCACGGTCAGCAACTGTGTGTTCGAAAATATCGATTGCAGTGGACTGAAAATCCAATCGTCGGAGGGTAGCTCGGTGTCCTACATGACCTTTTCAAACCTCGTGATGAAAAACGTCATGCGCCCGATACTTATCACCGCAAACCGCTATCGTGAGCGGATTGACACCCCACTCGAAATTAATACCCCCTCGGTGCTGGAACACATGACTTTCTCCAACATCATTTCAGACGGACGGGATAAAAACAAGGAGCTGTTGTCATGGACACAGCCAACCGGTATTGTCATGGACTGTGAGGCAGGCGATACCATAAATAACATCACCTTGGAAAATATATACATGCAGGTGCACGGCGAACTTAAATCGGGGTATGAAAAAGACGATATCCCCACACACCACGACAAACGAGCGGAAGCGTATAACTATAAAGCTACCCTCCCGTCGGTGGCGGTGTTTGCACGCAACGTGAAAAATTTAACCTGTAAAAACGTTCGCGCCGACGAAACAATATCAACAGAGCAGGAGCAGATATTGATAGTTGAGGGATAAATCCACGCAATTTATCCCGGCACCATCACAAACACAGAGAATATGTTGTTTTCGCTCTCTATCTCCACCCGACCGCCACGGCGCTCAACCGCCCTTTGCACCGACATAAGACCTATGCCGTGCTCGTCTTTATCCTCCTTTGTGGTTAAAAATCGGTCATTCTTTTTTATCACCTCACCGACAAAAGGGTTTTTTATCATTATTATAAGATTCCCCTTGCTGTAGTTCATCTTTAAATCTATATATTTAAACTCACACCTCGCCGCGGCTGTGATTGCGTTATCGAGTAGATTTGCAAGTATACAGGTGATTTGTGAGGGCGAAAGCTCCAACCTCCTCGGGAGGGTGGAACTTAACTTGAAGATTATATCCTGCCTTTTCATCTCCTCGGTTTTTGCTTTTATTATACTGTCGATGACCGCGTTGCCACAGCCGACAACGCGGTGCTCGCTCTCGTCTATGAGTTGTTGCAGATATTCACTCGCCTGCTGTTCTTCCCCACGGTTAATCAACTCGATGGTGGTCAGCAGATGGTTTTTAAGGTCGTGCCTGCCACGGCGTGCCTCCTGCAATTCCCTTTCAAGTGTGTCGAGTTGACCGATAGACCGCCCCTCTTTATCCTTTGAGATCCGTTTTAATTCACGGTGCTTTTTTGCTAATATAATTATAACGACAAGCAACAATGCACATAGCAATAAAAGAAATATAATCATCTCATTTTATCCCTTTCAAACTCCGCGACACGCCTGTGAAAACCCTCTTTATAGGAGCGACCGATGGAGAACTCCTGCCCGTCAACGGTGGTGAGTGAGTCCGCCGAGATGCGCGTGATAAACTCATAGTTGACGATAAATGCACGGTGTATCCGCAAAAAACGGTGGTTTTTCACCTGCTCAAACGCCTCATCGGTGGTGCCGTAATATTTCACACAGTCGTCCGAGGTGGTCACCACCATCCGCCGCCCCTCCGACTGGATGTGGATTATCTCGGCAACGGGCAGGCGATACCACTCGCGCGCGATACAATACTCAAAATCCGCCCTGTCGAGACCGCAAAGGTGCAGTGCAAGCTCTAAATCCTTGATGATATCCTCTTTTTTAAACGGCTTTAACAAAAAGTGGAGCGGTTGAACATCAAAAAGCTCCCGATAATACATCTCTGAGCCGGAGACAAAGACAATTTTGGTGCGGTAATCCTCGAGATAGTTGCGGATATTGTCGGCAAGCTCTATGCCGTTCATGCTCGGTATCTCGATATCCAAAAAAATCAACTGAAAGCTGCCCCCCTGCTTTAAACAGGAGAACAGTTCAAACGCACTGTAGAAAACGTCGACCTCAATCTTCACGTCACTGCCTAAACGATAGTCGAGGATAACATTCTCAATCTCGGCGCATATTAACTTTTTGTCGTCACAGACGGCAATATTAAACATATGGAGTTACTCTTGGGTTTGATTATATTATAGCAGAGTTTTAAGTATAATACAATTGGAATTTGCCCCATAACATAAAGCCTGCCGAATAGTTCACATTCAGCAGGCTATTTCGTTTAAAATTTATTCGTATTCGTAGTCCGGTGCCTCGTCCTTATAGCGTAGAATTATGCGCCCGTCGTTTGTGAAGTCGATGTCGGGGAAAATCCAACCGTCGCCGCTCATCTCCTCGTTGTCGTATCCACGCAGGTCAAAACGCTCGCCATCCTCACCACGTGGTATCTGAAGTGTTGCGGATTCACCCTCACGGAGCATATCACTGGCATATTCTTCGCCCCATTCGTCCGAGCCGGTCAGGGCGTACTGCACGCCGTACATATCACTGCCGGTGCGATTTTCTACCTCGACGGAATAGCCGTCGAATTCCGAGTCGCTGTTATCGGTGTTTGTAGCAGAGGGGTCATCGCTCGCATTCTGCGTCATATCCTGTGCCGAGTTTGAGTTGGCGTCCTCTCTATCGGTGGCGGAGTCGGTAGCTATCGATTGATCCTGCGTTGTCGGGTTGACGGCAATGGATGAGGACGGCGCCTCCTCCAACATGGAACAAGCCGAAACGCTCAGCGCCAAAAATCCTGCCGCCGCTATAATTGTAACGGTTTTTCTTAACATTTTTTATCCTCCATATTAATAACACTGTATCATTCGTCGATACAGTGTTATTATATGGTTTTATCTATCCATTATACCTTTTTTTATTAAAGGGGTGTTTGTGCGGTTTTAAAAGGGTGCGCTGTGCCGCCTTGTCGCTCGGCTTTTTTGCGACATATATCGGCTTTAACGACTCCGGGTCGAGTTCGGTATAAAACATTGCCGTGGAGATGGTGCCGGGCGTAGGATAAAAGTCCTGCACCTGCTCGGGGTGCAGACGATTTTTTGTAAGATATGCCGCCATACTGCGCGCGTTTTGCAACGTGCAACCGGGGTGGGAGCTCATAAGATAGGGCACGAGATACTGCTCCTTGCCCGCCTTTTTGGAGAGGGTGCTGTAAACACCCCGAAATCTGTCGAACACCGATATTTCCGGCTTGCCCATATAGTGCAGGGTGCGCGGTTCGGTGTGCTCCGGCGCGACCTTAAGTTGACCGCTCACATGGTGATTTATCAGTTGATTTAAAAATTTCGGGTTTTTGTCCAGTAGCAAATAGTCGTACCGTATCCCACTGCGCACAAACACCTTTTTCACCCTCGGCAATTTTGATATTTCGAGAAGTAGATCGGCATATCCTGAGTGGTCGACAACAAGCGCAGGGCAGGGGCGAGGGGTTAGACACTGCCGATCTTTGCAAACGCCCTTTGTCAGTTGTTTTTTACAGGAAGGGACGCGGAAATTCGCGCTCGGACCGCCTACATCATGGATATACCCCTTGAAATTCGGCATTTCGGTGATAAGCCGTGCCTCACGCAGGACACTTTCGGCACTGCGCGCGCTCACTCGTCGCCCCTGATGCATGGTGAGGGCGCAAAAGTTGCAACCGCCGAAACAACCGCGATTGTGTATGATGGAAAATTGCACCTCCTCGATGGATTTGACACCGCCGAGGGCATCGTAGGACGGGTGGGCGGCGCGCGCATAGGGCAGGTCATAGATCTCGTCCAGCTCGTCGGCGCTCAAAGGCTCGGACGGTAGATTTTGCACCAAAAAACCGTTTTTCTGCTTTTGCACTAATATCTCGGCATTGAGCGCGTCGTTATTTTGCTGTTGCAGTATAGCCGCCCTCATGTATGCCGCTTTGTCGGTAGCAACCTTGTGAAAGCCGGATATCTGCCTTGCGCCGATTGGCAGATCCTCGGCGGATTTTGCAAGATAGCAACTGCCGGGTATGGTCTGCATGTCGGTGATGTTTTTTCGCGCCGCAAATCGCTTAGCCAGTTCGCGTATTGCGCGCTCCCCCATCCCGAAAAGTAATAGGTCGGCGCCACTGCTCTCCAAGACCGACGGCAGAACGCTGTTGCTCCAATAGTCGTAGTGTGCAAAACGTCGCAGGCTCGCCTCCAAACCGCCGATAATGACCGGCGTATCGGGGAAAGCCTGTTTTGCAAGTTTTGTATAGACGCTCACCGCCCTGTCGGGGCGCAGACCTGCTTTGTTGCCGGGGGAATATTCATCGAACGCGCGTCGTTTTTTGGCGGCGGTGTAGTGGGCGACCATGCTGTCGATGTTGCCGCCGTTGATTAAAAAGGCATATCGCGGTCGACGAAATCGTTTAAAATCCTCACAGTTATCAAAGCGCGGCTGTGCAAGAATGCCGACGGTGAACCCCATACTTTCCAAAAGTCGCGACAGGACGGCAACCCCAAAGCTCGGGTGGTCGACATAGGCATCGCCGGTCACAAAAACAAAGTCGACATAGTGTGTGCCACGTCTCGTAAGCTCGTCGTAGTTGGTGGGGAGGAAGTTGTCGGTGGTCATGGGTTAAATCCTTTTTGATTAGGTTTTCAGCACTCCCATTTATTATTGCACTATTTTTACAACAAGTCAAGCAAATATACCACGATGATTTTTAAACCGGTTTGGTTACAATTATTGCAATAAATATATTTTTATGATATTATATATAAGGGGGGTGCCCCCAGTATCAAAGAACAATAAAAGTTAAGGAAATACAGATGATTACACTGGAAAACGGTCAAAAGGTGGAGTTTGATGCCGGACGGGAGGCGTTTTGGCACACCAGTTCCCACATGCTTGCACAGGCGGTGAAACGCCTTTATCCCGACGCTCAGCTCGCCATAGGCCCCGCTATTTCAAACGGGTTTTATTATGATATAGATTGCGAGACTCGTTTTACCGAGGATACTCTCGCCGAGATTGAGGCGGAGATGGTGAAAATCAGCAAGGAAAATCATCGTCTTGAACGGTTTGAATACCCGAAAAATGAGGCGCTCAAACTGCTCAAAGATCAGCCGTATAAATACGAAATGGCGTCGGAGCTCCCCGATGGCACGGTCATTTCTTTTTACAAGCAGGGGGAGTTTTGCGACATGTGCGCAGGACCGCACCTCTCCCACACCGGCACGGTCGGGGCGGTGAAGCTCACCGGCAGTACCGGCGCGTATTGGCGCGGCAACAGCAAAAATAAGATGCTACAGCGCATATACGGTGTTTCTTTCGAAAATCCGAAAAAACTCAAAGCCCATCTCGCCGCCGTGGAGGAGGCTAAAAAACGCGACCACAACAAAATCGGTCGCGAACTGGAGTATTTCACCACCGCCGATGTGGTGGGGCAGGGTCTACCAATTCTACTGCCCAAAGGCGCGCGGGTCATTCAACTGTTGCAACGCTTTGTGGAGGATGAGGAACAGCGCAGAGGTTACCTGCTCACCAAAACACCGCTGATGGGCAAGAGCGACGTCTATAAAATCAGCGGTCACTGGGACCACTATCGCGACGGCATGTTTGTCATCGGCGATGCCGAAAAGGACGAGAGTGCATGTCTTGCACTGCGCCCCATGACCTGCCCTTTCCAGTATCAGGTATTTTTAAACCGCAAGCGCAGTTATCGCGACCTACCCATGCGCCTCGGCGAGACCAGCACCCTTTTCCGAAATGAGGATAGCGGCGAGATGCACGGGCTTATCCGTGTGCGCCAGTTCACCATCAGTGAGGGGCATTTGATTGTCCGCCCCGACCAGCTCGCAAAGGAGTTTTCCGACTGTTTGGAGCTCGCGCGTTATATGCTGGATATTATAGGTCTTGAGGAGGATTGCAGCTACCGCTTCAGCCGCTGGGATCCGAATCGCACCGACAAATATGAGGGCACCGCCGAACAGTGGGAGGCGGCAGAAAGCACGATGGAGACAATATTAAAAGAGTTAAACGTCGACTATGTTGAGGGTATCGACGAGGCGGCGTTCTACGGTCCGAAACTAGACATACAGATAAAGAATGTTCACGGCAAAGAGGACACACTCATCACGCTGCAGATAGACATGCTCCTCGCCAAGAAATTTGGCATGGAGTATATAGGGGAGGACTCCGCGCCCCACAACCCCTATATAATTCACCGCACCTCCATCGGCTGTTATGAGCGCACGCTCGCACTTTTATTGGAGAAATATGCCGGTGCACTGCCGGTCTGGATGATGCCGGAACAGGTGAGAATAGTGCCGATAAGCGACGCCCACCACGACTATGCCGAGGCGCTGGAGAGGCAACTTTCGAGTGAGGGTATTCGCGTATCCGCCGACTATCGCAACGAGAAGATGGGCTATAAAATACGTGAGGCTCAACTGGAAAAAATCCCCTACATCCTCGTCGTGGGTGACAAGGAGGTAGAGGACAAAACACTCGCGGTGCGCTCACCCAGAGGTGAGGAGTTCGGCGGTGTCAAGCCGATAAACGAGTTTGTCGAAATGATACGCTCACAGATTGAGAGCAAGATGAGGTAGAGGTTTTTTAGTGAATAGTTATGGTATCGCCTGCGGCGATGGATTTATAGGGTTAGTTTGTAGATTAGGGTCTCGACCTACGCAATGAAACGATATCACATCATGGTTTTTTTTAAATAAAAAAGGCGAAGCCGTTTCCTCAACTATTCACTATTAATTATTAACTTTTCACTAAAATATCCCCACCAACACCCTATTCATGCGCCGTACCGCGGTTTTGAGTAGCTCCGCCGCCTGCCGACACTCGACCTCGGTGTTGTCCGGTGAAAAGCTGATACGCAGTGCCGAGGCAATGCGCTCCGGTGACAGCGACATGGCAGTGAGGGTCTTGCTGTTCGCCCCTTTAGAGCAGGACGACCCTGCCGAGACCATCAGCCCAAGTTCGTCCAAAGCGCGTTGTAAAACTGCACTTTGGGTGTCTTTAAAGGATAGGTTGAGTATGTAGGGGGAGGCATCTTCGGGGGAGTTGATAACATAGTCTATCCCGTCAAGCTCGCAAAGAATAGTATCGCGCAGTGTGCCGACAATGTGAGCGCGCTGTGATATGCTCGCTCGCAAAAGGCGACTGACCTCACCGAGTGCCGCTATGCCGGCGACATTTTCGGTGCCGCATCTTATCCCTTTTTCCTGACCGCCGCCCACCATGACCGGCTCATAGTTGACGCCGGCGCGCAGGTAGAGTGCACCGACCCCTTTGGGTGCGCCGACCTTGTGACCGGATATGGTGTAGGCATCGACACCGCCCAGCTCTATCGGCAATGGGTGCTTTAAATAGCCCTGCACGCCGTCACAGAATATCGCTGTGCGCCGATTTTTTTGCCGCACCTTACCTACAATATCCGCTATATCAAATACCGTACCGATTTCGTTATTGACATGCATAATGCAGACCATCGCCGTTTTGTCGTCAATTTTTGCGATAATCTCGTTTGGATCTATAACACCGCCCGTGCTCGGCAGAACCTTGCGCAGTTCGATATTGTGCAGTATCGCAAGCCGCTCTAACGTCATGGCGACGCTCGGGTGCTCATATCCGCTCACCACTATGTTTTCGGCAAAGCCGCGTCGTGCATAATAAAGCCCCGTGATACCGATATGATTTGCCTCGGTACCGCCGGAGGTGAAGTAGACGCTCGCCGGTTTGACCGACAGCACCGCCGCGACACTGCGCCGCGCATCGGAGATAATGTCCTCACAGTGCATACCGCTCTCATAGACGGCGGAAGGGTTGGCAAAGCTCTCGCACAGGGTGTTCGCAACAAGCTGTGCTATGTCGGGCGCGACCTTGGTGGTGGCGGCGTTGTCGAGGTAGATCATGGCTTTTTCCTTTTATACGTTTTTGGTAGGTTTGTAGGTTAGATATGCAATGGTGTGTAGCTTTTTAGATTAATGACTAAAATGCCATTCACCCTTAGTCAGAAATACCCTCAAACATCAACAACACAGGAGAAAAAATGGATTTTAAAGAGTACATCTTCACCCTTGCAAGGGATGATGCCGAGCGTGCCGAGGCTATCGCTATCATGTATACCGAGGGCATATATATTGAGGACTATGCCGATATAGAGACGCAAGCGCCGATAATAGCTCACTGTGATCTTATAGAACAGGAGCTGCTCGAAAGGGATAGAAATGAGGTTATACTACACATCTACACCCCCATCGACGATGAGGGCGAGCGTATTGTAGAGGGTTTTTGCTTGCACCTTGACAGCGAGAGTATAGGGTATCGCATGATGACCGACAAGGTCAAGGAGGAGGATTTTGCAAACAGCTGGAAAAAGCATTATCACCCGTTGTTTATCGGCCCGTTTGCGATAGTCCCGATGTGGGAGGATATCGAGACTACGGCGATAAAGATAAAGCTTGATCCCGGCATGGCTTTTGGACATGGTGGTCATGAGACTACATCGCTGTGCCTTGAATGTCTTGCAGATGAGGTCGGCGCAGGGGACAGGGTTTTGGATGTAGGGTGTGGAAGTGGCATATTGGCGATTGCCGCCAAAAAGCTCGGAGCAGATTATGTTGCCGCCGTCGATATCGACCCGGTCGCCGTCGAGGTTGCAAAGAGCAACGCCGAACTGAATGGCGTGAAAATAGATATACAAAACGGTGACCTTGCCGAGGCGGTCGAGGGCGATTTTGAGGTCGTGTGCGCCAATATAGTCGCATCTGCAATAATTGCACTTGCCCCACAGATATTACCTTTGCTGTCTTTGCGAGGTGTCTTTATATCGAGCGGTATAATCGAGGAGCGAGCCGACGAGGTCGCCAACGCCCTGACCGAGAGCGGCTTTGCGATTGAGCGAATCTTTCGCAAAAATGGGTGGGTTGCACTGTGTGCACGTCCCTTGTAGTCTTTGACCACCATATTGTCCTTGCATCCCCTGATGGGGTTGCATAGGACATACTATGTCGTGTCCTCATTTGTGGCTACCGTGTTATCCCTTTTCGGCGAAGTGCCGCACGATGTTTTTTGCCGTTTTTTGATTAATTCCTGCCGCTATCAACTGCTCCTCGTCCGCTTTTTTCATCTTTGCGATGGTTTTAAAGGTTGCAAATAATTTTTTTTGGGTCGCAGGACCTACGCCGTCAATCCCGACAAGGTTGCTCGCGTAGGTCTTTGTCTTTGCCCTGTTCTTCTCGTAGGCGAGGGCAAAGCGGTGGGTCTCATCCTGAATTTTTGTAATAAAGGAAAAAATTTCCTTGTGGGGGGATAGTGCAATTTCGCCCTGCTCACAGATAAGCCCTCTTGTGCGGTGGCGGTTGTCCTTGACCATGCCGAAAAACGGGACAGACTCAAACTCGGTGCCCTTTGAGGCCTTTCGTGCCGCCGACAGTTGACCTGCACCGCCGTCCAGTAGGACGAGGTCCGGCAGCGTTGCAAACTCTTCGTCACTCTTGCGATTGTAGTTGTCTATGCGCCGTGTGAGCACCTCATTTATCGAGGCATAATCATCGGTGCCGCTCACCGTTTTCATGGCAAAACGTCGATACGCCGCCTTGTACGGCTTTGCGTCCTTAAACACCACCATGCCGGCGACGGAGCTACCCTCGCCCCAGTTGCTGATGTCGTACGCCTCAATACGGTGGGGCGGTGTAGCCATTGATAGCAGTTCGGCGACGTTGTCCAACAGCCGCTCCGCTCTGCCGGTTCTGCCGGCATCCCGTGTCAATCGCTCCGACGCGTTGACCCTCGCCATCTCGACCAGTGATTTTTGATCCCCCTTTTGCGGCACGATTATGTTGACCGCACTGCCGCGTTTTTCGCTGAAAAGTTGCTCCAACAACTCCATGCCGTCAAAGCCCTCGTCTAAGATAATCCGCTTTGGTATCTGCAACTCGGTGCTGTAATACTGTAGCAAAAAGTCCTCACGTAGGCTTTCCCCGTCGGGGTTTTCAAATACAAACTCCCTCTTGTCAAATAGCCGCCCACCGCGAAACCGCAACACCGCAACCGCGGCTCTGGTGCCAAAAAACACGACCGAGACGACATCCTGCTCCAGCTTGCCGGACAGGCTGACGCGTTGCCCTTTGTGCATACGTTTTATTGCATCTATTTGGTTGCGAATGACGGCGGCATTTTCAAACCGCAGAGCGTCCGCCTCCTCGACCATACGGGTTTCCAATATGGATAGAATTTCCTTTTGCCCCTTAGTGATTAGGGTGGTCGCCCCCTCCACCAATTCGAGGTACTTCTGCTTTGAAATTTTGCCGTTGCAAAGCCCTATACATCGCCCGATATGGTGGTTAAGGCAGGCACGCGACCTGCCAATATCGCGCGGAAAAACACGGTTACATATCGGTAGGCGAAAGGCGGCATTTGCCGTCTCGGTAATCTCCTTCACCGCAAAGGAGCTGGTGAAAGGGCCGATATATCGCGCCGCGTCCTTCTCCTTTTGGAGCACCGCACGAATACGCGGATACTCCTCATCTGATATTTTTATATAGCTGTAGCCCTTGTCGTCCTTGAGCAGGATGTTGTATTTGGGGCTGTGTAACTTTATCTGGGAGCACTCCAGCACCAGTGCCTCAAACTCACTATTGGTGACGATGGTATCAAAATCCTCCACCGCCTCGACCATGCGCTGAACCTTAATCTCCTTTACACTTGCGCCAAAATACTGCGAGACGCGTTTTTGCAACTGCTTTGCTTTTCCCACATAAATAACACACCCTCCCTTACCCTTCATGATATACACGCCGGGTAAAAGAGGGAGTGATTTTGATTTATCTAACAGTTCCTGCTTAGTCATTTAGAGATAGTGTGCCCAAATTAATCGGAAAAACCGGAGTTGACGAGCTTAACAAGACCCTCAACGGCCTCAATCTCGTCCTGACCGTCCGCAATGACACGGATGGTGGTACCGCCTACAATGCCGAGCGAAAGAACTCCGAGGAGACTTTTTGCGTTGACACGACGCTCTTCCTTTTCAACCCAGATAGAGGAACGGAACTCGTTCGCCTTTTGGATAAAAAAGGTTGCGGGGCGCGCATGTAAACCTACCTGGTTTTCAACAGTCACTTCTTTAATAATCATACTGTCACTCTTCCTTTCGACATAAGTTATATATAAATAATACTAAAAATAGCCACCCATGTCAAGCTATATCGTGAATTTTGGTAAATATGGTTAATTAGGCGAGGTTGTCCTCCACAAATTTTGCCACATCACCAACGGTTTTGAACTGTTCGGCGGCATCGTCCGGTATTTCGACACCGAATTCATCCTCTATACTCATCACAATGTCGACAACATCAAGCGAGTCGGCATCAAAATCCTCCACGAGACTGGACTCTTTTGAAATCTTGTCGATATCAATATCAAGTTCTTCACTTATAATCTCTCTAATCTTGTCAAAAATCATTTTTTCCTCCATTTCGTCGTTGATGCGTGTAAATGTATAATAAAATATTCTTTAAAGAATTTATAATGCTTTTTTTTAAATTTGTCAAGAGTTTTTTCATAAATTTCGTTTTTTTTACATATATTGAGTTTTTTATATAATTATAAAAGCCATAAAAACCCCTTTTTTTTCCACCGAAAATATGGTATAATTACCCCGATACATTATTATATTATAATAAAAACACCAAAAGAGGTATATATTGAGCATTGTCGATGGCTTTTTACAGGGGCTTATACAGGGATTGAGTGAATTTTTGCCGATTTCGAGCAGTGGGCATCTCTCGCTTTATCAGCACTTTACCGACAACAGCGGTGAGGGGGCGTTTTCCTTTACCTTGGTTTTGCACCTCGGGACGTTGCTCGCCGTTTTCATCGTCTTTTATCGTGATATTATCGAGCTTATAAGGGAGGCATTTTTATCGGTCGGGGATATTGCGCGACGACGTTTCTCCTATAAAAATGCGTCGCCCTACCGCCGTATGCTCATACTGCTTGCCGTCACCTTTTTCCTGCTATTTTTTGCCCTGCCGCTCACCGGCGTTATCGAAGGATTTGCGGAGGACGACGATATAGTGGTCGAGGGAGTTTGTTTTTTAATCACCTCGGCACTGCTGTTTTTCGGCTCGGCGGTGAAAAACAACACCAAAACCGCCGAGACCGCCACCATTGCCGACGCTGTCAAGGTCGGGCTTGCGCAAATTCTCGCCATGTTCCCCGGCGTGTCGCGCAGTGGTTCCACCGTCTCAACCGGACTGATGTGCGGTTTTGACCGTGAGTTTGCGGTCAAGTTCTCCTTTTTGATGGGCATACCGGCGATCCTCGGCGGTGCGGTACTGGAATTTGCCGACATGCTGGAAACCGGCTTTATTCTACCTATCCTGCCCACCATCGTCGGTTTTATAACGGCGCTTATCTCCGGCGTTGCGAGCATTAAACTTCTGCAATTGATACTTAAAAAGAACAAGTTTCGCATATTTGCGGTCTATACCCTTGTTTTAGGAATAATCAGCATTTCGGTCGGAATTTATAATTATATCGTTTAAAAGGAGCGTTAACAAGGAATGGCAACACAAAGGAAACAACCACAAAAAAAACAACCGGCAAAACCCGAGCCGGTCATCAATCATATTCTGCTCAGCATAATCCTTTTCGGGGTGGGGGTGCTGTGCCTTGTGCTCTGCTTTGTGGACGGGTCGGAGCACTGGAACAACTTTAAGGACCTCTACTTCTCGCTGTTTGGCTTTGGGGGGTATGTCGTCGGTGTTCTGCTAATCTATCTCGCGGTGCTCGCCGGCATGGAACAGCCGCTTAAAGTCAAGGCAATCTTTTCCTGCGTTTTTGTGGTGATGTTCTCGTCATTGTTCTTCGTCTTTTCCTCCACCGAGCTCGACGGCACCGAGCTGTCCGACATGGTGGAGCAACTCGCCGAGCTTGGCAAACAGGGCGACGGCGGCGGTGTCGTGGTGGCGCTGTTCGGACTGCCGCTCGTTGCACTGCTCGGTCGACCGGTCGCCAACATCATCTTAATTCTGCTCGGTATCATTATCTTTATGGTTTTGAGCGGCATGACCCCTTATGACATATATGTATTCTGCCGTCGTACCACACGTTACTTTACCGAGGGATGGTCGACGAAACAACAGGAGCCGTCGAGCAAGCAATCGACTAAGCAGTCGGCAAAAAAAGAGGCGGTGTACATACCGGAAAAAGCACCGCATGAGCGACCTTTCAGCCGTCGGAAAATAAACCTCGACCTGCCGCTCGGCGAGGATATAAAGGAGGTATCGGGCGAGGCGGAGCCGCCGTTCACCCCCGACCCCAACGTGGTGGAAAACGGGCTTATCCGCTCCACCGTCTCGGTCGCACAGGCGGTGCCGGTCGCAATGCCTATATCACAGATTTCGGCGATACCCGGCGCTACCGCAATCATAGCAAACGACCGTGTCGAGGGGGTTGTCTTTAACGATGTGGAGGATACGGACGAGCCGACCCCGGCACCGGAGCAACCGAAAGAGGCGAATGTATCCAGCGACCCGTTTCAAAAGTCTATAGAGTACATACTCGCAGGTGAGGCGGAGCCACCTGTGCAGGAGGAGCAACCCCTCGGCGATTCGTCGGGGATAGAGAGCCTTATCGAAAAGGCGGTCACACGCCGAATTGAGGACGATGAGGTGCTAAGCGCCGTGCCGGTGACACTTGCCGGCTATGAGATGCCGTCCATTGAGTTTTTCGAGCCGCAAAAAACCGTGTCGGAGGACGGCGCACAGCAGGAGATGCGCACCACCGCGGACCTCCTTGTCAGCACACTAAAAAGCTTTGGGGTCGAGACACGCATGATGGATATCAGCCGCGGACCGACCCTCACAAGATATGAGCTTCAACCGCTCGCCGGTGTCAAGATAAGTAAAATAACCGCCCTCGCCGACGACCTTGCCCTCAACCTCGCCACCGCAGGGGTGCGAATCGAGGCGCCGATACCCAACAAGGCAGCGGTCGGTATAGAGGTCCCGAACAAGACGGTCGTGCCGGTCGGCATACGCAGTGTGTTGGACAGCCGTGAGTTCAAAGCGCAGGAGTCACCGGTCACCATCGCCCTCGGTCAGGACATCGCAGGGCAGGTGCAGGTCGCGGACCTCTCACGTATGCCCCATCTGCTTATAGCAGGCTCGACCGGTAGCGGTAAATCGGTCTGTATCAACAGCTGTATTATCAGCTTTTTGTGCAAGGCGACACCGCACCAACTACGGCTGATACTTATTGACCCCAAGGTGGTGGAGCTTGCCGACTATAACGGCATACCGCACCTGCTCATGCCGGTGGTAACGGAGCCGCGAAAAGCGGCAGGCGCACTCGGTGCCGCCGTCGCCGAGATGGAGCGCCGATACCGCTGTTTTGCAGAGAATAATGTGCGTGACATACGCAGTTTTAACGCTCTTGCCGCCCAAAACCCCGAAATGGAGCTGGAGCACATGCCCTATATTGCGATTATTATTGACGAGCTTGCCGACCTTATGATGGTGTCCGGCAAGGAGGTGGAGGATTATATCTGCCGTATAGCCCAAAAGGCGCGCGCCGCCGGTATGCACCTTATCGTCGCGACACAGCGACCGTCGGTGGACGTCATCACCGGTCTTATCAAGGCAAATATCCCGTCACGAATTGCGTTCGCCGTCTCCAGTCAAATTGACAGCCGGACAATTCTGGATGGTGCCGGTGCGGAAAAACTGCTCGGCAGTGGCGACATGCTCTATATGCCGGTCGGTGCCGGCAAACCACTGCGCATACAGGGCAACTTTGTCAAGGACAGCGAGATACGAAAGGTGCTGGACTTTGTGAAAAAGCAAAAAACCGCCGACTATGACCAGGAACTCATCGAAAGTGCCGAGAAGATTGCGGCGCAGGAGCCGAGCAAAGGCGGCAAAAAGTCGGCGAACACAGCACAGGGTGAGGGCGAGCCGGAGGTGGATATCATGTTTTGGGACGCCGCCGAGGTGGTCGCCGAGGCAGGGATGGCGTCGACATCGCTTTTACAACGCCGCCTAAAACTGGGCTATGCACGCGCGGCGAGGATAATGGACGAGCTGGAGACGGCAGGGCTTATCGGTGGATACGAGGGCTCAAAACCGCGCGCCGTGCTGGTCAGCAAGATGCAACTCGCCGAGCGCAGGATTTCCTCGCCGGATTGAGATGGTACCTTGTGCCATTGATCGCTGATACTATTTCATCACAACCCCAATCGCACATACTGTTCCTGTGGTGCGTCGAGTTTTTGCATCTCCTTTTTCATCATTTTGATATAAATTTGCTCTATATCCTCACCGACAAGATTGTTCTCCTGACAGGGGTCGAGTTTTAGGTTGTAGAGTCTGTCCTCGCCACAAAACTGCATAAACCTATCGTTTAAAAACACGGCATAAGACGGCACCTTGAACACCGGATGATTTGTGTAATTTAAAAATCTTCCGCACTCTATTGTTTTAAACATCTCCTCATCGCCGTTGTGTGGCGCACGATAGGTGGACGGCACGGCGGTATAACAGTATTTCGGCTGATTGTCGGCGTTGACATGTGCACGAAAATACGTGTATTCACCATCCGTTATGTTGACGTTTGCCCCAAAAACTCCAAAGAGCAGGTTTTCACGTATGCTATGCACGCCATCACTCTCACAGCCGTCGCACAGCGGTATAGCACTGCCGTGCAGTCGCTTCTCGTTGTACGGGACGTTATAATAATCGAGTATGGTCGGGAAGAGGTCGGTCACCTGTGTCAACTGAGGTCGCCTTGTCTGCTCGCTTTGACCCGGCGTGTGGATAAACAACGGTATCGCCGCAATCTCATTATAAAGCGGCATAATGTTTTTGCCGGCAAAATTGTGCTCCCCCACCATGTGACCGTGGTCGGTGGTGAGTATTATCATGGTGTCGTCCCATATGTCAAGCTCGTCAAAGCAATCCAGCATTTTGCCGAGGCAATGATCGGCATAAAGCAGATTTGCGACATAGTGGTTTTTCAAGTTTTCCACCGCATTTTCCGGCTCGTAGGTGTAGTTATATGCCGACCAGTTATAGAGCACATCGTCATCGATAGCCCCTGCCATCTCTTTAAAACGTTGCGGCGCGTCGAACGGCTCGTGAGGGTCGAACGTCTCCACCATCAAAAACCAATCGTCCTGCTCCCTATTCCGCCTTAACCATTCGCAGGCATTGCCGAAAACTGTCTCGACAGGGAATTCTTCTTTAAATGCCGCCTTGTTCTTCTCGTATTGGCTGGAATAAATGCCGTATCGACGTTGCCCATCACTGTAGGGGTCGTTGTCGTAGTCCTCCTTGGTGGGATAGAATTTAATATCCTTTTCTACATCGCCCTGCCATTGGTCAAACTCCTGCCCTCTGATAAAGTCAAAGGTGTCGAATTGTTGACAGTAATGGTTGCCGGCACTCTCGAAATAGTGATAGTGATCGGTTATCATATGGGTATAGACATCTTTATTTTTCAGTTGTTTTATAAAGGTGACATCAAACGGCTCGAGCGGACCCCAGCCACGCTCTAAAAACTCAAGGCGACCGGTAAAAAGGTCGCGCCGTGCCGGCATACAGGGGAGTGAGCCGACCCAGTGGTTGTCAAAGACGTGGCTTTTCGCCGCAAGTCGCTCAAATGCCGGCAGTCTGAACGGTCTATCCTTATAACAGGTTAAAAAATGTTTGTTGAGGGAATCGAGCAGTATGGTTACGGTACGCATATATTATCCTTTCACTCCGGAGGTGACAATGCCCTCCACAAAATATTTTTGCATCAATAGATAGAGTATTATCAGCGGCAACATTATGAGGGTGGTCGCTGCCATTATATATTCCCAACTTGTGGTATATTCCGTCTTAAACAGCGAGAGGGCGAGCTGAACCGTCCACATCTCGCGCTCGTTTGTGATGATTAGCGGCCAGGAGTAGTCGTTCCATGTGGCGGTTGTCTTTAACACCACCATGGTGGCGAAAACCGGCTTGGAGAGTGGAATATATATCCTTGTGAATGTGCCGAAGCGTGACAGACCGTCAATCTTCGCCGCATCGTCCAACGCAGTGGGAAAATTCATAAAAAATTGGCGGAACAAGAACACGCCGAACGCCCCTGCGATGGACGGCATCAAAATGCCGGCATATGTGCCGACCATGCCGGTGCCACCCTGCCCGAGGATATCGTTGCCACCGAGCAGCGGGAAGTATTTCATAATAACAAAGTTCGGGAGCATGGTGACCTGTATCGGTATCATCATACCGGTGAGGGCGAGTAAAAAAAGGACGTTCTTACCGCGGAATTTCATCCTCGCAAAGGCAAAACCGGCGGAGGAATTGATGGTTATGCTGATTGCGACCGATAAAAATGTGATAAGCACACTATTGAAGAAAAACCTCCCCCACTGTGACGAGGTCATCGCCTCAACATAGTTGGAAAATTTCGGTTGCTCCGGCACCCATATAAAATCCACGCTTTTTATTTCGGCAGGGGTTTTAAGCGAGGTGGATATCATCATAAAAAACGGCACAAGAATCGCGAGGGCAAATATTGACATTATTATCAGCGCGACGACCTTTTTGCCGATGGAAACTTTGTTCATTATTCACTCCTTTACATGTCAAGATCGTTGCCCTGATTGCCGTATCGGAAGTTTATCAGGGTGAAGATAAGCACGACTATCAGCAGGACTATAGCCTGTGAAGCGGCATAGCCGAGGCGAAACTCGGTGAAAGCGCGCGTATATATCTGATGGACGATGGTGGTGGTGGAGTTCATCGGACCGCCGCTTGTCATGACGTTGACCTGCTCAAAGACATTGAACGCACCGACCGTGCCGGTGATGGTGATGAAAAAGGTCACCGGTTTGAGCATGGGCAGTGTGATAAACCAAAACTTTTGCAGAGCGTTTGCGCCGTCCACCGTCGCCGCCTCATAAAGGCTGGAGGGGATACCGTTGAGACCGGCGATAAATATCGTCATATAATAGCCGAGGTTCTTCCAGACAACCATCAGTATGACCGACCCCATCGCAAAACGCTCGTCATACAGCCACTTTTGTGTCGGCAGACCGAGCAGGCGCATCAGCTCGTTGATGAAACCGGCGGACGGCTCATACAACCACAGCCAAACCATGGAGCAGGACACCATCGAGATTACATACGGCATAAAGTAAATACCGCGGAAAAACTTCGCCCCCCAAAAGGCGACATTATTGAGCGCTAAGGCACACATCAGCCCGAGCACGATGGTTATGCCGACCGTGAATACAACGTACACTATCGTATTTTGCACCGAGCGGATAAAGGTCGCATCGCTGAAAAGTTTTATATAGTTTTCCAGCCCGACAAAGCTCATCTCGCGCAGGTTAAAGTCGGTGAAGCTGAGCACGATGTTGACGATTATCGGCAGGGCGATGAATATCATAAAGAATATGTAGTAGGGCAGTATATAAAGATACGCCGTATTTTCATATCTAAGTTTTGATTTTTTTGTCATAGAGAACCTCTTTTAAATTGTGCCGTGGTGTATAACCACGGCACGTTTAATATTATTACTTAACCGATTTCGGCGATGATTGCCTCGTTGGCATCGTTGAGAGCTTGCTCAGCGGTTTTAGCACCGTTGATTACCTCTTCGAATGCGACGGATATGTGTTTATTTGCTACGGCATTCCAAGATACGGCGGATTTTGGTTTTCCGTGGGAAACACTGTAGTTTACAGCGGCACTGTAGTTCTCGTCCACTGCGAAAAAGCCTTCCTGCATGGACTCGCGCACCGGCGCAGAGCCGTGTGTCTCATTGTAGAGTGTTAGCATATCAACGCTCAACAGATGTTGCATGAACATCCATGACTGATCTTTAGCATCGCCGGACGCGCCCATCGCAAATAAAGTATGTCCGCAGAACATATACTCGTCCTCGCCGCCCTCCGGCATAAATGCTTCGATATAGCCTATGTTTTCAATCATGTCGGGGTTGTCGGTCAGATATTGTTTTAACGGGGTGCTGCTGACTGCGCCAATAGCTGCGCGACCGTTAAGGAATGGATCCTCGTCATATTTTTGGAAGTTGTATGGAATGGATACATTCATCTGGGCAATCTGTCCAAAGAAATCATAAGCGGCAATCGCGCCCTCGTCGTTGTAGTAGGGCAGGAAATTGACCTCGTCAATGACGGTGGAACCGGCGTTTCTCATGAACGGCTCCGAGAATACCAGCGCGGTGTCCAGTGCCGGCATGGAAAAACCTGCCTGTATAACGGTGCCGCTCTCATCACGGATGGTAAGTTGCTCCGCTACTTCGAGGATTTCCTCCCAAGTCTGGGGTGGGTCTTCGGGGTCGAGACCTGCCTCAACGAATAAATCTTTTCTATATACGTTGACATATGGTGTGGGGGAGGTGCTTATAGCGTAAACCTCGCCCTCGTACATGCCTGCCTCATACGCGCTATCAAGGATATCGTCCTTGTCGGCCCACTCGTCGATGTAGGGCTGTAACATTTCAAGGTCACCGAGCGAGCCTCTCGACGGGATAATCGCGAGTGCCGCGCCGAGCACGTCGGGGAATGTGTCGCTAAGTACGGCGGCGTTGAGCTTTGTCTCCACCTCACCGACATCACCTGTGGCGGAAAGGTCGACGGTAATGTGGGGGTACATCGCCGTAAAGGTGCTTGCTTGTTCCTCCGCAAGGGCTACCGCAACCTCATCAATGCCGGAATGCCAGTATTCGATGGTTACCGGCTCTGCGCTCTCCTCGGCCGGTGCCTCGGTGTCGGCGGTCTCGGTGTCGGCAGGTGACTCACTCGCCTCCTCGGCAGGTGCAGGCTCTGCACAGGACGCAAGACTAAGCGTCAGCAGGGTCAATGCCATTAATAACGATAGTAGCTTTTTCATCATCAATTCTCCTCTTTTTGATGGGGGTGCCCCAAAAGTCGGCTTTGCGGCATCCCCTTTTGATAGTATCATTATTCTATTACAATTATAAACTAAAATATATAATAAAATAAACTTTTTTTGTCGTTATTTTTAGAACTTGTTTTGAAAATGTGAAAAATGTTGTAATTTTTGGGTTAATTATAACAATTTTCAGGTTGCATTGACAAGGCGATATCGGCACAATATAATAGTAGATAGTATCTATAGTCTGAGGTTATTTTCGTTATGCAAAGCGCGATAAAGAGAGAAAAATCTATATTTATAAAGATTATCGGGTGGGTTATAGGCACACTTATACTGTCTGTCACCTTTGTCACCGTGAGCCTCACCGTCGTTTACACCCAAAATTATGAAAAGACTCTTACACAAAATATGACACAATCCTTCGCCACCGTCACACTCAACTTTGAACAGTTTTTACAGCAACTCTCCAACACCATAGCACAGGTGGACCTGCACACGGAACTGCATGTCACACTTTCGCAGGAGGAGTATGATATATACGAATTCCTGCAATGGGAGCGGGAGGCGGTGACCTTTTTCACGCTGTTTTCCTCCTTTAGCGATGCATATGACATTCAGCTGATGATGGTCGGCGCGAACGGATACACCTATAATGTCAACACCACCGCCACCAACCTCCCGACGGAGTATTTGAGCGAAATGCAGGTTACAAAGGACTCTATGCAGGACTATAAAAAGCTGTTCTACGACCTCACACCGGAGAATTTATATTCCCCACACGACAACTCCCAGATACTGGTCACCAAATCCCTTTACAATCTCTATAGTGGCAGATACAACGGCAACGTCTACGCCGTCATAAGCGAGAACACTCTCAACAGCCTCATGCCGCAGGTCTCACAGGGGGAGCGCTTTTTGCTGTTGGACAGTGACGGTGTCATCATATCCGACACCGACCGCGAAAATATCCTTTCAACCGACGAGGAGTTGTTGTCTCTTGTCGTTGCACAGGACGAGTCAGTGCAACCGCAAAACGTGGTCTACCGAGATAAAAATTATTGGATTATGGCGGTGCAAAGCAACATGGGGGGCAGTTACCTTGTGCAGATGACGGACGGCGATCTCCTCTATCGTGATATATACAGCCTTTGGCGCACCTCTATCATCATATTGGCAATAATATTAATACTTGCGACCGTAATCTGTTGGAGTGTGGTTCGAGGTATAACAAATCCGATATCTCAGCTCTCACGCACCATGAAAGAATATCACAACAACAAAAATTCCGCCACCGTCAATCTTAAAGGGTGCCGCGAGGTGGTCGATGTATCGGACTCATTCAACCGCATGGTAGGAAATATTAACTACTATATAGACGAGTTGGAGCATGAGCACGAGCAGACACGAAATGCGGAGTTGCAAACCCTCCAGATGCAAATTCAACCCCACTTTTTGTGCAACATCCTCGCGAGCATAAAGACGCTTATCGACAGGGACGATAAGGAGGAGGCACAGGACATGCTCCTCGCCCTGTCCGATCTCATACGTAGAACGCTCGGGGATCTGGGCGAGAATATCACCCTGCGTCGGGAGATAGACTTTTTAGTCGCCTATACAAAGCTATATAAACATCGGTATAATACAAAGGTGCAACTTTTAACGCTGATACCGCCGGAGCTTTTGTCGGCAAACGTGCCGAAATTGATACTACAACCGTTGGTGGAAAACTCTGTTATACACGCTTTTGACGGTGGCACTCGCAGTGGAAGTATACAAATTTCCGCGAGTGAGCAAAACGGCGTTTTGACCATCGAGGTTATCGACAACGGCAAAGGCATGGACGAGCATACCGTAAATGCCATATTTGACAACTCACGCAGTGACATAAAAAACAGGGTGAACCACATAGGTGTGGCAAACGTAAAGGAGCGATTGCAGTTAAAATACGGTGATGAATGTACCTTTGATATCCATAGCAAATTAAATCTTGGCACCCATATAACCCTAAAATTCCCTTTCACACAAAACAGGAACGACGATGAAAAAGATATTGATAGTTGACGATGAGATGCTCATGCGCACCGGCGTGCGGTTCTTGTGCGACTGGGAACAGCACGGTTTTTCGATAGTGGGTGAGGCATCAAACGGAAAAGAGGCGCTTGAAATAATTAAAAACACCCATCCCGATATTGTCTTGACCGACATGAGGATGCCGATAATGGACGGGGTCGAGCTTATAAAGCGTGTGAAATCGGAATACCCCGAGATTTTATTGTTTGTGCTCAGCGGTTTTGACGATTTTGTTTCGGTGAAGGAGGCTTTTAAGAACGGTATAAGTGACTTTTTTCTTAAAAATCAGCTGAACAAGGACGAGATGGTGCAGGCGTTCAATCGGTACACTAAACCCGATAGCAATGAGATAAAGAGCAACTCCTCGCCGGAATATCTGCTTTTAAAAAACATAGTGACCAAAACCGACGACTCGGATGGATTGATAGCCCGTTTCAACACAGCCGGAATTGATTTTTTGCAGGGGCGTGAATTTTATCTCATCTCCTTTACACCCCACTCAAACGAGATAAACTCAACTATTATAGCGCCCTTTGTAAACACGGTTTTCCTTGATCTGCCTCACACCCTTGCCGTGCTGTCGTCCACCGGTCAACTATATCTGCTCTTTCAATCGACCGAACAAAGTATAAACGAGGATGTCGAGCGCAGGATTGCCGAGATAAAATTTGAGATAGAGGAATTTTATATAGCAATATCGCCACCGCTATGCTCGTTGTGCGATCTGCCCTCGTCGGCACAGCGTCTTAAAGACATTGATGAATACGCCTTTTACAGCTACGATTGTATTGTGTTGAACGATAAAATCGTCTACAGTGACTCGGCGGTAAAGTTTGATATAAAAACCTATCTCGATCATATAGAGCGCTATGACCTACGAGGTGCAAAAAATACCATGATAGATTTTATCGAAAGGATAAACAGCGAGCGCTCAATACCGAAATATCGTTATAAAAAGATAATACAGGAGCAATTTTTCGCACTGTTCCAACATCTCAATAAAATCATCTCCAACTATGAGGTGCTTATCGAGCCAAAGATGACCACATTGCGGCTGGTGGAGGATTCTCTGGACTGCAAAGAACTGCTTGAAAACGCCAAACATTGCTGGGACATTATCGAGCGCATTATAGCACAAAATCGCTCCGTGACGGGCAACGACCTTTTTGAACGAATTCACAAATTGGTGATTGACAGGTGTTCCGACGACCTTAAACTGTCCGACGTCGCCGGTGAGATGCACCTCAACTACAGCTACCTGTCCTCTCTCTTTCACCAGATTACGGATGAGACGTTCACCGAGTATCTGCAAAAGGTGCGTATAGAAAAGGCGAAATCCATCATCCTCGAGAGCAAAGAGAAAATCCCGACAGTCTATCTCGATGTCGGGTTTTCAAACCAAAGCTATTTTATTCAGGTGTTCAAAAAACACGTCGGGTGCACCCCGGGGCAGTTTTATAAACGCTCGCATTAAACAGGGCGAAATTCTAACGGGAAACTTTTTTTAAAAAATCCCCAATCCCCCTGTGAGCTATTGACTTTTTTTCTTTGTCGTGATATAATCCTTGAAAAGGTACGAAAAATGTAAAAGGAACAAGGATGATGTTTAAAAAGAATTACAAATCGACAGAGCATCACCTCCCCTATTTATTTAATTTTTCTATTTTTATTTGATATCAACGCTATCGGCGTTGATATTTTTTTGTGATTTATAGAAAGGAATTAGTATTATGCCAAAAAGAACAGACATAGAGAAGATTATGGTCATCGGCTCCGGACCTATCGTCATAGGACAGGCGGCGGAATTTGACTATGCAGGCACACAGGCTTGTATCGCCCTACGGGAGGAGGGGTACAGCGTGGTGCTTATAAACTCTAACCCTGCGACCATCATGACCGACACCAACATGGCGGACAAGGTCTATATGGAGCCGCTAACCCTCGAATATGTCGCGCGTATTATCCGCCGTGAACGCCCCGACGCTATAGTCCCCGGCATCGGCGGTCAGACCGGACTCAATCTCTGTATGCAACTTGCCAAAAAGGGCATTCTGGAGGAGTGCGGAGTTGAAATCCTCGGCACCTCCATCGACTCCATCGGCAAAGCGGAGGATCGCGAGCAGTTCAAACAACTGTGTATCGACATAGGTGAGCCGGTCATCGCAAGCGATATCGCCCACACCACCGACGAGGCAAAGGCGGTGGCACAGCGCATCGGCTATCCGGTCGTTGTGCGTCCGGCGTTCACCCTCGGCGGCACAGGCGGTGGGTTTGCCTATAATGAGGGGGAGCTTGTTGCCCTCACCGACACCGGTCTTTCACTTAGCCCTGTCAGCCAAGTTTTGGTAGAAAAAAGTGTCAAAGGTTATCAGGAGATAGAGTTTGAGGTCATGCGCGACAGCACCGACCTCGCCATATCCATCTGCGACATGGAGAACTTTGACCCGGTCGGCATCCACACCGGTGACTCGATAGTTTTTGCCCCCTGCATGACATTGCGTGAGGAGCAGTTTTCCATACTAAAAACATCGGCGCTAAAGATTATCCGCGCACTGAAGATAGAGGGCGGCTGTAACATACAGTTCGCACTCAAACCGGACACCAACGAGTATTATCTGATCGAGGTCAATCCGCGTGTTTCCCGCTCCTCTGCGCTCGCCTCCAAGGCTACCGCCTACCCGATAGCGAGGGTCACCGCCAAGATTGCGGTCGGTCTCACCCTTGATGAGATTAATCTCAGCGGTATTCCGGCGTCGATATCCCCTGCCATTGATTATGTCGTCGCGAAGATGGCACGCTTCCCCTTTGATAAATTTACCGACGCGTCGCGTGAGCTTTCCACACAGATGAAGGCAACCGGTGAGGTTATGAGTATCGGCTCCAATTTGGTTGAGATATTGCTCAAATCGGTCAAGGGGCTTGAGGCAGGGGCCAGGCACCCCTATAAGGAAAAATATACGCGCATGACCAAGGAGGAGCTGCTCGAAAATATAGCTACCCCGACCGATGAGCGCATATTTACCCTCTGTGAGGCTATCCGCAAGGGCGCGAGTGCCGACGAAATCGCAAAGATAACCGCCATCGCACTGCCCTTTGTCGAGGCACTTTGCAGTATGGTAGCTTTTGAAAAGACAATAGCACAAAACCCCAACGATCCCGAGACCCTGCGTGAGGCAAAGCGTCTCGGCTTTGGCGATGATTTTATCGCAAAGGCGAGCGGGAAAACGCTCAAAGAGGTGTTTGAGATGCGAAAAGAGCATGGTATCATGCCGGTATATCGCATTGTCGACAACTGCAAACATCAGCAGGAGTATGTCCCCTATTTCTATGCGAACTACGGCGGCGAGAACGAGAGTGTCGTGACCGACCGTGAAAAGATTTTAGTGCTCGGCTCCGGACCTATTCGGATCGGACAGGGTGTTGAGTTTGATTATTCCACCGTGCATGCCGTCTGGGCGATAAAAAACATCGGATATGAGGCAATTATCATCAACAACAATCCCGAGACGGTCTCCACCGACTTCACCACCGCCGACAAACTATACTTCGAGCCGGTGACCATCGAGGATGTCATGAACATCGTTGAGCTGGAAAAACCGAAAGGTGTCATAGTCACACTCGGCGGTCAGACCGCCATCAACCTCGCCGAGGGCCTTGCCGAGTTTGGGGTCAACATCATTGGCACCGACAACACCGCCATCGACCTTGCGGAAAATCGCGACAGCTTTGAAAAAATAATGACGGAGCTCGGCATACCGCAACCGCTCGGTCGCGCCGTGCATACCATCGAAAAGGGTGTTGAGGTCGCAAACTCCATCGGTTATCCGGTTTTGGTGCGCCCCTCCTACGTGCTCGGTGGACGCGCCATGCAACTCTGCCACAGCGAAGCAGAGCTTAAACGCTACCTTGAAACCGCCGTCGCGGTCAACACAGACCAACCGGTATTAGTCGACCGTTACATCGCCGGCAAGGAGCTGGAGGTGGACGCCATCTGTGACGGTGTCGATGTCTTTATCCCCGGCATTATGGAGCATGTGGAGGAGACCGGCGTGCACTCCGGCGACTCCATGAGCATCTATCCACCCTACTCGGTGGACGAGAGTGTCTGCAAAAAGATTGTGGACTACACCGTCAAACTCGGTCTCGGCATCGGCATCGTAGGACTTTATAACATACAGTTTATTTTGGACGATAATAACGATGTGTATATTATCGAGGTCAATCCGCGATCCTCTCGCACCGTGCCGTTTATCTCCAAAGCGACCGGTCTGCCGATAGCAAACATCGCAACAAGGGTTATGTTGGGTGAGAGCCTTGCAAAACAGGGCTTTAAAACCGGCATCAGCGAAAATGTAAAACGTTGGTATGTAAAAGCACCGACATTTTCATTCGCAAAAATACACAAACTGGACGCTCGACTCTCCCCCGAAATGAAGTCCACAGGTGAGGCGATAGGTTACGACTACAACATCAACCGCGCGCTCTACAAGGCATTGCAGGCCGCCGGCACCAAGGTGCAAAACTTTGGCACCGTCTTTGTCACCTTAGCGGATCGTGACAAGGAAAATGCCTTGCCACTTATAAAACGTTTTTATGACCTCGGTTTTAATATCGAGGGAACGAGGGGCACCTCTGAAGTGCTCCGCAAAAACGGCATTAAGACAAGGGTGCGCAAAAAGTTCAGCGACGGCTCGAACGAGATTGCGGAGGCGATATCCAAAGGCTTTATCACCTATGTCATCAACTCCTATGACAACGTGGGGGACAGTGAGGCGGTGAACGACGGCTATCTTATCCGCCGTGCCGCGGTGGAAAACGGTGTCAACATCTTCACCTCGCTCGAGACGGTCAACGTCCTGCTCAACGTGCTGGAGGATATAACGATTACCGTCTCGACCATTGACGGGGAATGAGAAATATATTTGAAATTTGCGTGAAAACGCTTGCTATTTCGCCACCTTAAATGTATCATAATATATTGTCTACCGATTATTTTGGCGGACAATATATTATGTGGTTTTGAGGTTGATTGATGATTTTAAAGGGTGTGATAATAGCCCTGCTTGCCGTCGTGTCGGTTTTTCTGTTCGTTTCCTGCGCCGTGAATAAGGGGGAGGGTGCCTCCTCGACGGTGACACGAGCAGCTGAGGAGATACTTTTCACCGACGGGGAGGTGACCATGCTCGCCCTCAACAGCGTGACTATACGCACCGAAAACGGCATGGAATACTGTTTTGCTATGGACGAGGGCACCGAGCTACCCGACACCGAGATTGCGGTCGGCGACTCAGTATCGATAGGATATCATTCAAGTGCGGACAAGGCGCAGATTGCACTGTCGGTTCTGCTTATATAGTTAGTGAACTATAAATTAGGAGTTTTATGGAAATTCAGCATAAAAATGGCTCGGTAGCCTGCGTTTATGAGCGAGAGCGCTGTCATCTATCCAACCGTGACCGACTGATTTTTTATCGTGACGGTCGGATTAAGTTTGAGACCTACTGTTATGGTGAGGCGGCAACGCTGACATTTCAGTGTTTTTCTGCACAGCCTATGTCATCGGACGGCACACTGCACTGGCCGAGCGACATCAAACCGCCGCGTGAAATCAAGCCCCCTGCTTACATACGGGAGCTGTCGAGTGAGCAGTTGACGGTGGAGAACTTCCAGTTTATATGGAAGCGAATTGAGGAGCGAGCGAGCGACCGCGCCAACGGATACGGTTTTTTTCGCTCATTGTTGCTTAAACTTAAAAAATAGTGGAATGTAAATTAGACGTAAATTTCAGTTTTTTGGTAATATATATTGACATTTTTATTAAAATGTTTTATAATATATAGGCTAACCATATGCAAAAATGCATATGGCGCATCCTTCGGCGATTTTTCGCCGCATTAGACCGTGAGGAGGCGACAGCGTACCTGATTTTTCATTCAGGTCTGCAGTTTTGTGCCCTTTCGTGTCATCGAAACCTGTCGAAAACCGATAGGCAAATCGCACAAAATTGTGCAGAAAGGAATGTATATTTTGAACAAGTATGAAGTAATGTTGGTTCTGTCCTGTAACAAGGACGAGGAGGCACTGAAAGCTCTTATCGCGAAACTCCGCGGTGTTATAGAGTCCGGTGCAACTATCGAGAGCTTTGACGAGTGGGGTAAACGCCGTCTCGCATATGCTATCAACTACCAAAACGATGGATATTATATCCTTTGCAACTTCGAGAGCAACGCCGACTTCCCGAAAGAGCTTAACCGTATTTTTCACATCACAGACGGTATCCTACGCACCATGATAATTGCAAAAGAAGACTAATAGACTTCTTTCATAGAGGATTAATTCTTTTTTAAAAACAAAAAGAGAAAGGAATGGTTTTAAAGGATGAATGTGGTTGCATTGCTCGGTCGACTTGTCGCCGACCCGGAGTTGAGACAAACCCCACAGGGGATTCAGGTCACACGTATGCGCATTGCGGTCAACCGCGCCTATGTCAAGCACGGTGAGGAACGCAAGGCGGATTTTATAGACGTGGTTGCATGGCGTAACACCGCTGAGTTTGCTGCGAAGTATTTTCGCAAGGGCAACATGATAGGTGTATCCGGCTCAATTCAGACCCGTACCTATACCGATAAAGAGGGAAATAATCGCTACGCTTTTGAGGTGGTTGCGGACAACATATCCTTTGCCGAGAGCAAAAGCTCCTCCTCCGGCTCGTCCTATCCGGCACCGTCGTTGCCACCGACCGGCAACTCCGACAGTGGGTTTGTGAGTGGCTCTAACGATGATTTTACCGTTGTTGATGACAGCGAGGATCTACCATTCTAAGACTAAACTAAAAATATGTTTCCGATATTGCCCACGGCATCGCCACGTGATTTGGTGATGATTGTGCGAAATTCGGAATACTAAACATGTAGAAAGGAATAACTTATGGCTAACCCCAACGAAAGCGGTAGCGCTGCAGTTCGCGCCGCCTCCCGTCGTCCGCGCAAAAAGGTTTGTACCTTTTGTGCCGACAATACAAAATCAATAGATTATAAAGATCTGGTACGTCTTCGCAAGTTCATCACCGAGCGTTCCAAGATTATCCCCCGTCGTGTGACCGGAACATGCGCCGCTCACCAGCGTATGCTGGCAGTGGCTATCAAACGTTCAAGACACGTTGCACTGATGCCCTATACCAACGACTAATTTATACCGAAAAAACGACACCACCTTGATATTGGGTGGTGTCGTTTTCCGTTGTCTATATAAGGTGCTCGCTCCGGGTAATGTGGGGGACTGCGAACTCGTTCGCAGACGCGCCCCCCCGTGCCTAAATTAGAATTCTCACACCCAAATTTGGACACAAAAAAACTACTGCGGTGCTTAACAATACGCGCTAACGTATCGAGGAGGATAAGCACCGCAGTAACTCGTATGAGAGGCTAAAATACACTTTGTATTTCTCTATGTCTGAATTGTAACACTTTTGTAATCAAATGTCAATACCTTTTTTCAAAAAAATTAAAATATTTTTAAAAACCTTGATTTTAAGCCATTATTTTGTGTTGAAAAAGTTACAGACATGTTACACTACCCGAAATAAAACATTTTTTCTGTAATATTTCATCTCTCGTCAAATAATTTGTTCATTTTTATCATATCCTTTCTTAAAACAGTATTCGAAAGGAACAAATTTTATTTATGTCGGAGGTGGCAACGGCGTTTAGCGCTTTTTTATGGGGCGCTCCCATGCTGATTATTTTAATCGGTGTGGGTGTTTTCTTGACCTTTAATACCGGATTTGTGCAGGTACGGCGATTTGGATATGCTTTACGGTTGCTATTTCGCTCCGCAAACAAAAAAAACAAAAATGCACGCAGCCATTCGCTCACCTCTTTTCAATCCTTTACGACCGCTCTCGGTGCCACCGTCGGCATCGGGAACATTGTCGGCGTGGCCGGGGCGATAGCGCTCGGGGGACCGGGGGCGGTTTTTTGGATGTGGGTCGCCGGCATTATCGGCATGGCGACAAAATATTGTGAGATTGTCCTCGCGGTGCGCTATCGGGAGCGCAGAGCAAACGGCAACCGCATAGGCGGTCCGATGTACTACATAAAAAAAGGACTCGGGAAAAGATTTTCACCACTTGCCGTCATGTTCGCGGTGTTCGGATGCATCGCGGTGCTCGGCACCGGAAATATGGCACAGATAAACACCGTCGCCGAGGTGACAAGTTCAGCGGTCATCACCCTCGCGCCCTCAATTTCCGGCTATGACACCGTTATAAAACTCGTTGTCGGGATTTTGTTCGCCCTCGTCATAGGTCGGGCGCTTTTAGGGGGCGCAAAACGCGTGGGGTACATCGCCGAGAGGGTCGTCCCGCCCATGGCGCTACTCTATCTACTCTGTGTCGGGGCGGTCATCGCCTTAAATATAGAAGATCTACTGCCCACCCTGTCGTTGATACTTCACTCGGCGTTCGACCCTATGTCCGCGCTCGGCGCAGGGGTCGGGGTGAGCATGTCCCACGCACTGCGCCTCGGCTTTGCACGCGGTATTTTCTCCAACGAGGCAGGTCTCGGCACCTCGCCGATAGCCTACGCCTCGAACGACTGTAGATCGGCGGTGGAGCAGGGACTTCTCGGCGTCATAGAGGTTTTCGTCGATACTATAGTCATCTGCACCGCCACCGCGCTTTGCATACTGATGAGCGGCGTCGCACTGCCCTACGGTGAGATGGCAGGCATCGGTCTTGCTATGTCCGGTTTTGAAGGGGTTTTCGGCGAGCGGATAACGGCCTTGTTTGTTGCGATTATGGTGTCACTCTTCGCATTCACCTCCATGCTCACGTTCAGTATGTACGGTGTGCGTTGCTTTGAATTTTTGTTCGGTGGCAGGGGTATTGGTGCCTATAGGATTGTATATGTCCTGTTTGTGGTGGTTGGCTCGCTTACACATCTGGAGCTGGTGTGGGAGATATCGTCGGTGTTTAACGGATTGATGGCGATACCGAACTTAATAGCCGTCACACTACTCGCAGGGGAGGTGCGACGGCTGACAAGGGGGTATTTTATGCGAGTTAATGACCTTTGAATAATGACTAAAGGTGAATGGTGAAATACTAAAATGTTTTTTTGTTGCACATCGGGTGTAGTTTTTACGACCTGCATAACCGACGGACGAGCGCAGCTCGCCCTACAACCGCGACCAAAGTGCACGATTAGCCTTTCAGCATTAACCCTTAGTCATTAGTCAATACAGCGGGTACTCATCAAAGTAGATATCACACAATTCTTTAATCTGTGCTTCGTACTTTTGTGAACTGTCGTCCTGTATTCCTACCACCTTATAACCTGCTTTTTTGGCGGTGGCGATGGCGTAGAGTGAGTCCTCAAAGATATAGGTGTCCTGCTTAGATGTGCCGAGTTGGGCGAGCGCGATGTCGTAGACCTTGGGGCTGGTCTTGCCGACCCCAACCTCACCACAGCAGAAAATTTCGCTGAAATAGTGACGAACACCCAGCCTTTTAAGTGCCGCCTCGACGAGATAACGGTCGGTCAGCGTCGCTATGCACATGCAAACGCCCCTGCTGTAAAGCGCCTGTAAAAACTGCGCAACATTCGGTTTTAATTCAACGGTATTGAAAAATATATCCTCGACGGTGGAGTTGATAAAGTCCACAATCTCCTTTACCGTCGCCGTAGCGCCGTACTTATCGCGCATAACCTCGGCCATCTCATGGATGGCAAGACCATAAAAATCCTTGCGATCCGGCATGGCTATCTTAAATCTGTCCACCGTCAAAAAGGAGGTGGACTCAAAGTGTTTCATGGAATCGAGCAGTGTGCCGTCCAGGTCGAATATCACGCCTTTAATATTTTCAAACAAATTGTCAATCAACATCAAAATCACCACATCTTTCCGGCAGAAATTCCGCCTATCAAAATTGTCATTATGACAATTTGTTGTCTGTCAATCGGAATACGACAGTATTACTCAATCCTCCGCCTTGATAGGCGAAATTTCTGCTCGTCAATATTGTGTCTTTTTTGAAGTCGATTGACTATAATTCTCCATCCTTTTTACAGTTTGCGGTTGCTATCACATCAATTTTTGTATCAAGCAGATTATGAAGAATAACATCGCCGAGCGTCACCGGCGCGCTCACCGTCAAATCGGCAAGGGTTGCCATCGCTTTGAACATCAGTGGCTTTGGTATGGGCGCGCATGTCTTGACCGCGACACGAGAACGTGCGCCACCGCTCACGCGCACGGTGGTGGTCAGCACCCGACGTGGGTCACGCACCTCACTGCACGCGTAGTCGACACCGCGTGAACAACTCGCGCCGCTCACCTTTATCGGGTCGGCGCTCTCATCCACCGTCAATCGACAGCCCTTTGGGCAGACTATACAAATCATTTTTTATCCTGCACTCCCACAACGATATCCCCCGTAATGTCCTGCGCCCTCACGCTGATGCGCTCCATCTCACCCGGTGCGAGGTGGGGGCGATTCGCCTTTGCGATCTCGCGTTCGTCACATTCTACCGTGATAATTTTGTCGCGGTAGACATTATCGACGCGGAAAAACAGCTCGATTTTGTCATCGGCATTGCTCGGGCGGATTTTTTGCGGCACGGTGTAGCGCACACCTTGTCCTGTCAGCACCGATATTTCACGGTCATTGACGCACTTTTCACCGCTTGCATACCTCGCCGCCGAACACCCTGCACGATGGCTCTCCTGCGAGACAAAATCGACGAGGTCGTGTACATGCACCACGTTGCCGGCGGCATATATTCCCTCTATGTCGGTCTGCATGTCCTCATAGACCACCGCGCCGTTTGTGCGCGCGTCGAGCGTTATGCCTGCCTTGCGCGTCAGCTCATTCTCCGGTATCAGCCCGACCGAGAGTAGCAGGGTGTCACATTCTATAATATACTTTGTCTCCTCTATCGGTTGCATATTTTCGTCCACCCTTGCGACCTCCACAGCCGAAAGTCGGTTTTTGCCGATAATCCTCGTGACGGTGTGGGAGAGAAAGAGCGGTATGTCGTAGTCGTCAAGGCATTGCACAATGTTGCGATTAAGCCCGTTTGAATAGGGCGCGAGCTCCAAACAGGCGAGCACCCTCGCCCCCTCCAGCGTCAGACGGCGCGCCATAATCAGCCCGATGTCCCCCGAGCCGAGGATCACCGCCCTCTTGCCTATCATATAGCCTTTCATGTTTATATAGAGTTGCGCCGTGCCTGCGCTCATGACACCGGCAGGGCGATCACCGGGGATCGCAATAGCCTCCCTCGTGCGCTCCCGACAGCCCATGCAGAGGACGACAGCACCGGCACAAAGCGTCATCAAACCATAATCTTTGTTGGTCGCGACAACCTCACGCTCCTTTGTAATCTGAATCACCATGGTGTCGCAAAGGATTTCAACTCGCCGCTCCTTCACCATCGTGATAAACCGCTCGGCATATTCCGGACCGGTCAACTCCTCCTTAAAGCGGTGCAGTCCGAAACCGTTGTGAATACACTGATTTAGGATGCCGCCGAGCTCCGCGTCGCGCTCTATTATAAGTATCCGCTGCGCTCCACCCTCGCTCGCACCGACCGCCGCTGCAAGTCCGGCAGGGCCGCCACCGATTATTATAACGTCGTAACTGTTCATACTATTGCTCCACCAATTAAATCATGGACAAAATTACCGACAAGATTGTCCACTGTTTAGTTGGGGGAGCAATATAATACCTTTTGTTCGACCGACAATGATATTGCTCCCCTCGCCGTCGTACAGCACCTGCTCCGGTGTGACGTTTAGCTCACGGCAGATAATCTCTGTTATCTTAGGACCGCAAAAACCGCCCTGACATCGCCCCGAACCGGCAAAACATCGTCGCTTCACGGCGGCGAGACTGGGGGGAGTTATCGGTGAGTGCAGTGCGTCCACCACCTCGCCCTCGCTCACCCCCTCACAACGGCAAACTATACGACCGTAAAGTGGATTTTGACGGATAGCTTTTTTGCGTTGTTCTTGCGAAAGGTGTTTTATCCTTATCACCTCACGTTTTGAGGTAAAGTTTTTATTATCCTTTACATTCGGCAGTTTTGTAATTATTCGCTCTGCAATGTCCTGCGCGATTGCCACCGCCGACGACAGACCGGGTGATTTTATGCCGGCGACGTTATAAAAGCCGTTGATGTTCGGCTCCTCCCCGATAATAAAGTCCTCCTCACTCGAGACGGCGCGTATACCGGCAAAGTTGCGTATATTCTCCCGCAGATTGAGGCTCGGCAGGGTCTTGAAAGCGCGCTCTTTGACCGAGGATAGTCCGCCCGAAGTTGTGGAGGTATCGTCCGCCTCACAGTCCTCGGCATTCGGGCCCACTATCAGGTTGCCGTGCACCGTTGGGGCGACCAAAACGCCCTTGCCGTGCTCGTTTGGGCACTGGAAAACGACGGTGTCTATCAGCTCCCCCTGCGACTTGTCCAGTAGGAAATACTCCCCCTTGGACGGCTTTATTTCAAAGGGGTGACCGCCAACCATGTCGTTAATCTCGTCGGCGTGCACACCGGCGGCGTTGATGACGATCTTTGCCGAGATTTCATGCCCACCTGCTGTCAAGGTGAAAACCTTGTCGGATTTTGCTATCGCCGTAACCTCACTGCCGAGCATAATATCCGCACCGTTTTTGACCGCCGTCTCGGCGAGGGCTATGCACAGCTCCCACGGGCTGACGATGGCGCAGTCCGGCGCAAAAAGCGCGGAGTAGACATCATCCGATAGGTTTGGTTCTTTATTTTTCACCTGCTCGGTGTTGAGTATCTCGAGGGCACGAACACCGTTTTTGACACCACGCTCATAGAGTTTTAAAACCGTCTTGTGCTCCTTTTCGTTAAAAGCGAGCACGAGCGAGCCGACCCGGCGGTAGAGTACCGAGAGGTCGGCGCAGAGTTTTTCGGCAAGGTGTGAGCCCTGCACGTTATATTTTGCCATCAATGTGCCCGGTGTCGGGTCGTATCCGGCGTGAATTATTGCACTGTTTGCACGGGTTGCACGCATGGAGACGTCGTTCTCCCTCTCGATAAGACAAATCGAAAGGTCGTATCGCGACAGCTCAAACGCAAGTGCCGAGCCACATATCCCAGCGCCGATAATTGCAACATCGTACATTGTGATTACCTTTAAAAATTGTTTTTAATTTTATTGTCATGCTGATTTGTCGGACGGAACATCATTGCAACCGTAGGTTAATAATAAAAAGGCGAAGCCGTTTCCACCACCATTAGTCATTCACCATTAGTCATTAGCCTATTCAGCATCATCTCATTCAACTTGACCGGATTTGCCCTTGCGCCACTGCGTTTCATTGCCTGTCCTATCAGGGCGGCGAGGGCGTTTGTCTTGCCGGCGCGATAGTCGTTCGCCGACTTTTCGTTGTCACGCAGTACTTCGTCGACGAGTTTTGCAATAGCTTCATCGTCGTTTATCTGGGACAGACCATTTGTTTTTACATACTCACAGGGGTCGACACACTCCTCAAACACCGCCTTTATAACCTTTTTGACCGTGTTGCTGTTGATAATATCATCGCAGAACATGTTGCTGATATCGGCGAGGGAACTCGGCTGTATCGGTATATTCTCCTCACCGCAAAGGCGCAACACTTCCACCGTCAGCATGTTGGCGGCGTGTTTTGGGTTGTTGCAAAGTGGTGCGAGGCTCTCAAAATAGTCAGCGCGAGCGCGCTCGGTCACGAGCAGTTCCGCCGTTGCTCCCTCAAGACCGTATCGTGTCATATAGTCGCTTTTGCGCTGATGTGGCAGGGTCGGTATTTCCGCTTTATACTGTTCAATTTGCCCCTCGTTCAGCGTTATGACCGGCAGATCGGGATCGGGGAAATAACGGTAGTCGTTGGCATTCTCCTTTTTGCGCATGGAGAACGTCTTGCCGGAGTCGGCGTCGAAACGGCGCGTCTCCTGTACGATGACCTCACCGCTCTCAATCGCGTCTATCTGGCGTTTATATTCATACTCAATTGCCTTGGCGATAAATGCGAACGAGTTAAGGTTTTTCATCTCGGTTCGCGTGCCGAACGGCTCGCCGGCTTTGCGTACCGACAGGTTGACATCACAGCGAAACGCCCCCTCCTGCATCTTGCACTCCGACACGCCGGTGTAGATGATGGTGGCGCGGAGCTTTTGCAGGTATGCGATCGCCTCCTCCGCCGAGCGAATATCCGGCTCCGACACTATCTCGATAAGTGGCACACCACAACGGTTACAGTCTATCATGGTGCCGTATTTATCGTCGTGGACGAGCTTGCCGGCGTCCTCCTCAATGTGAATTCTCGTTATGCCGATTCGTTTGTCACCGCTCTTGGTCTCGATATCGACATGTCCGTGCTCGCAAAGTGGCAGATCAAACTGCGATATCTGGTATGCCTTGGGCAGGTCGGGGTAGAAATAGTTCTTGCGATCCTGCTTTGAGTTTTTTTGTATGGTGCAATCGGTCGCTATGCCCACCTTGACGGCATACTCCACCACCTTTTCGTTTAGCACCGGCAGGGTGCCCGGCATACCCATGCAGACAGGGCAACACTGGGTGTTAGGCTCTGCGCCGAAATCGGTCTTGCAGGAGCAAAATATCTTTGTCTTGGTGGCGAGCTCGGTGTGAACCTCCAGCCCGATGACCATCTCATAACCTTTTATCATGGTTTTATCACGTCCCTTTTTTTACTGCGAGTATATTTCAGTCAAATTATACGCTCAAAAGTTGCTGTTCCAGTGCGTGGGCTATGCCGTAGAGCTTCGCCTCGCTGTTCATATCCCCTATCAGCTGAACACCGATGGGCAAACCGTTTTTGTCGTTTGCGCAGGGGAGCGATATCGCTGGCACACCGGCGATGTTTATAGGCACGGAGTAGATATCGCCGAGGTACATCTCGAGGGGATTTTTCGTCTTTTCCCCGATTTTATACGCGGTGGTGGGCGCGACCGGTGAGATTATGCAGTCAAATTCCGCAAAAACGTTGGCGTAGTCGCGTTTTATCAGTGTGCGCACCTGCAACGCCTTGTTGTAGTAGGCATCATAGTAGCCGGACGACAGCGCAAATGTGCCGAGCATAATCCGTCGCTGAACCTCCGCACCAAAGCCCTCACTGCGTGAGTTTCGGTACATGTCCTCCAGACTCTCGGCATCGTCGGAGCGGTAGCCGTAGCGTATGCCGTCAAAACGCGCGAGGTTTGAGGACGCCTCGGCGGAGGATATTACGTAGTAGGCGGAAAGTGCATGCTCAAGATTCGGGAGTTTAACCTCCTCGACAATCGCGCCGAGTTGTTCCAATGTTTTTGCCGCCGACAACACCGCCGCCTTGACCTCGGGGTCGATGCCGTCCGCAAAAAAGTCGATGGGCAGACCTATCTTTTTGCCCTTGATGTCACTGCCGATAAGCGCGCTGTAGTCGGGGCGAGTGCCCTTTATACAGGTCGCGTCGTTGCCGTCCTCACAGGCGATGGCGCCGAGCACCGCCGCGTTGTCCGCAACCGTTTTGGTCAGCGGACCTATCTGGTCCAGCGAGGAGGCAAAGGCGATCAAACCAAAGCGAGACACCGCGCCGTAGGTCGGTTTCATGCCGACAACACCGCAAAAGGCGGCAGGTTGACGGATAGAACCGCCGGTGTCACTGCCGAGGGTGTACACCGCCATGCGCGCGGCAACGGCGGCGGCACTGCCACCGGAGGAGCCGCCCGGCACGCGCGATAAATCCACCGGGTTTTTCACCGGCTTAAAGTAGGAGTTCTCGTTGGAGGAGCCCATCGCGAACTCGTCCATGTTGAGCTTGCCGAGGGTGATGGCGCGGTGGTTTTTAAGTTGTTTTACCACCGTCGCGTCATAACAGGGGACAAAGTCGGCGAGCATACGGGAGGCACAGCTTGTTTTTATACTGTCGGTACAAATATTATCTTTTATACCACAAGGAATACCTGCAAGCGGTGATAAATCCCCACCGTCCGCTATAATATCGTCCACCTCGTCGGCGTTTTGTAGGGCGAGGTCGGCGGTGACGGTGAGATAGGCGCCAATGTCGCCATCTGCTCCCTCGATATTTTCAAGATAATCGCTCACAATTTCACGGGAGGAAAAATCCTTTTTGCGCAGTCCCTCGCCGAGCTCTTTTATGTTAAGGTCGCATAACTTTGACATCTATTATTTCCTTTATACTAATCTCGGGTAAAAATATGCCCAAATTCACAGTAATTTTTGTTCACTGCAAGGCGGAGGATTGAGTAATACTAACGTATTGCGATTGACGACAACGCAGCAGTGGGCAAAAATAACAAAGAAGTGGGGTGTATTTTTGCCCGAGATTAGTATTACTATTCAAACGAACGTGGGACGTATACATACTGCTCTGTCTTGGTTTTGGCATTTTTAAGCAGATTTTCACGGTCGTAAAGCTGTTTCGGGTTGTCGGCTCGAAAGACATTTTCCGTGTCGACGCTCCGCGCGCTTATTTCTACGTCGGAGGTGTCGACGGTGGCGAGGTGATTGGCAAAGTCCACTATAGCCGCCATATCGCGTGCCATGCCGTCTATCTGCTCCGGTTTGAGACGTAGGTTTGCGAGGTTTGCGACCGCCTCGACATCAACGCGTGGCGCGCTGTCGCCCTTTGAGCCGCCCTGCAATGCGCCCTCACCGACAAATGCGCCGACAAGACCGAGCTCCTCCAGCTGTTTTATATCCACAAGTCCCGGCGCGTCGGTCATCATGTCCACCGCCTCTTTATTTTTGGGGAATGCGATGACTTCACGAAGTGAATTCGCCCCGAGCAGTAGCATGGCAAGGCGGTCGAGTCCAAACGCAAAACCACCGTGCGGCGGCGTGCCGTAGCTGAACGCTTTGACCATAAAGCCAAACCGCTCCGCTATCTCCTCTTTAGAAAAACCGAGCGCCTCGAACATCTGCTGTTGCACCTCAGCGCTGTGTATCCTGATGGAGCCACTGCCCAGCTCCACACCGTTGAGCACGATGTCATACGCCTGCGCGCGGACTCTTGTGGGGTCGCTGACAAGATACGGGATATCCTCGACATACGGCATGGTGAACGGGTGGTGCATGGCGACATATCTGTCCTGCTCCTCGTTGTATTCAAACTGGGGGAAGTCGGTGACAATCAAAAATTGATAGTCGTCATCACGGCGAAGTGATAATCGGTCGGCAAGCTCACCTCGCAGACCACCGAGCACGCGACAGACCGTCTCATATTTGTCGGCGCTGAAAAGGATAAAATCGCCCGGTTTTGCACCGACCCTATCGATAAGCCGCCCCATCAGCTCTTTTTCAAAATATTTTGTGAGTATCGAGTATATCTCGCCGTCCTCACGCAGGGCAATCCATGCCATGCCCTTTGCGCCGAGGCTGACGGCGGAGTTTGTAAGCTCCTCAATCTCACTGCGTGTGAAGTCACATTTATTCGGCACCGTGATGGCGCGCACCGTGCCACCGCTTTTGGTGACCGATTTAAAGACGCTGAACGAGCTCTCGCCGGCAATGTCGGTGATGTCCACTATTTTAAGGTCAAAACGGGTGTCCGGTTTGTCACTGCCGTAACTGTCCATCGACTCCTGCCAGCTGATACGGGGGAACGCGCCCTCAATCTCACGCCCCATGACCTCACGGAACATATATTTAAACATGCTCTCGAGGTGGGTGAGTATCTGCTCTTGGTCGACAAAGGACAGCTCCATGTCCACCTGGGTGAACTCCGGCTGACGGTCGGCGCGCAGATCCTCGTCACGGAAGCACCGCGCCACCTGATAGTAGCGGTCAATACCGCCCACCATCAACAGCTGTTTAAAAATCTGGGGGGATTGCGGCAAGGCATAAAAATGCCCCTCGTGAATTCTGCTCGGCACGAGGTAGTCCCTCGCCCCCTCCGGCGTGGATTTGCAGAGCATCGGTGTCTCCACAAACAAAAAGCCGTCACGGTCGAGGTAGTCCTGCGCGGCGCGTTGCAGACGGTGGCGAAAGCGCAGATTTTCTATCATGGCAGGGCGACGCAGGTCGAGGTAGCGATACTGCATCCTTAAATCCTCACGCACCGCAATATTCTCATCAAGAGGGAAGGGCAATGTCACGGCGGCGGACAAAAGCTCGATGTTTTTCGCGCGTAGTTCTATGGTGCCGGTCGGTATCTTGTCGTTATAGGTCTCGGCATCGCGCGGCTCCACCTCGCCGGTTACGGAAATGACCGACTGGACTTTGAGCCCGTCGGCAAGTCTAAATTGAACCTCGTCCATGTCCGCCAGATCAAAGACAATCTGCAAAACCCCCTCGCGGTCGCCGAGGTCGATAAAGACAAGACCGCCCATGTCGCGCTTTGTCCTCACCCAACCGCAAACGGTGATATCCTGCCCGACCATGTCCGGCGTAATCAGCCCACAATAGGCTGTCCTTTTTGGCATGTTAAAAACGTCCTTTCGCTTTTTACTTGTACGGTTTTATAATACCATAAAACAGGGCAAAATGTCAATGTTAAGAGATTATCTTAACAGATAAAACTAAAATCCCAAAGTAAGTTTCAAAGAAAAACTTACTTTGGGAGGAGAAAGTGTTTATACTATTGGAGCAGTTGCAGTACCGATTGCGGTTGAGTGTTCGCCTGTGCAAGCATTGCCTGCGCCGCCTGTACCAGCACCGTATTCTTGGTGTATGCCATCATTTCGGTCGCCATGTCGGTGTCGCGGATACGACTCTCAGCGGCTGTCATGTTCTCGGTGGTTACGCCGAGGTTGTTGATGGTGTGCTCTAAGCGGTTTTGCATCGCACCGAATGTTGCACGTTGTGCGGAAACTAAGCTGATAGCTCTGTTAATGGTATCAATTGCAGCTTGTGCATTGGTGAGCGTGGAAATATTAAAATTAGCTCCATTTAATTGAAGACCGACAGTGCTCATGTTTTTGAGATCCATACTTACAGTCTGTTTCGATGTGTCGCCTATCTGGAATGTGAGAGTGGAAACCGATGTGGCGGTATTTAAATCACTACCGGAGAGTAGGCTTGTGCCGTTGAAGTTGGTGGAAGAAGCGATACGATCTATTTCTTCTAACAGGCTGTCCATCTCCTGTTGCAGTTGACTACGGTCGACATCGGCATATGTTCCGTTGGCGGCTTTGGTTGAAAGCTCGACCATACGATTTAACATGCTGTGAACTTCGGTAAGGGCACCCTCAGCGGTCTGTATCAGCGAGATAGCGTCCTGTGCGTTGACCTGAGCGACCTCGAGACCTTTGATTTGTGATCTCATCTTCTCGGAGATTGCAAGACCTGCGGCGTCGTCGCCGGCGCGGTTGATTTTGTAACCGGACGATAATTTTTCAAGGTTCTTTGCGACTGCCGAGTTGTTTGTGCCGAGCTGACGATTAGAATTGAGCGCCATAATGTTGTGTTGAATAATCATTTCTTTCTCCTTAATCTGCTACAAGAGGAATTCCTTTTCCTCTCTTTTTCGACGCTCTCTGCGTCTCTGATAATAACATCGCACCAAATTTAAAAAACTTTATACCTAATTTTAAATTTTTTATTTTCCTTTGATAAAAAACCTCAATAATATGTCCTCCTCGGCGCTCACATGATACTGCTCCTCGACGTCTGCTCCCCAGGTATTTATACCACCAACACCGCGCATCTTTGCGAGTATCCGCACATGGGTGTTTTGAGAGGTCGGCAGTTCGTAGCTATGCCATGCCTCCTCCATCTGTGCCGTGCTGTATGGCAGGACGGAGAAGTGGAAGTTATCCTCTGCAACAAATCGCAGTTGTTTATCGCCGTTTTTGAGTGCAAACATCTTGCTGTAACAGTGGCAACCGCATTCCTGCGGCACGATATATGCCGGAAGTTGCCCTGACACAAGCTCACTGTGTGCGCCGTACTCACCGCCCTTGTAGCGGTCGGGGTAGGTCTCACCGCTGTAGCCGACATAGTCAAAATGCCGGATAGCCGTCGGTGTTGCAAACTGCATACCGAACAGCGGCAGCTGTGGCAGTCCTTTTTTGCCGTTAAACTTCGCCTCGACCGTAATTTTGCCGTCACCATCTACGGTGTAGGACACAACGGTAGAATTGTCGTAGGTGTAGGAGATGACCGCGGCGCCGCCCTTTAGCTCGGCTACAAGGTCGGTGTGGACGCTGTAGCGGTCGGCGAGCGACCACACACCGCTTTTTTGTGGGAATCCGCAGGCGGTGTCATTCTCGGTCGGGGCGCGGTGATAGGTTGGCTTCATGGCATGTCGTAACCACTCGACACCATCGTAGTTTATCGACACAGGACCGCCCTTGACGGTGGAAAACAGCACCGAAAAGCCGTCTCCCACAACGCCGTAATGCATGTTGCCCTCGATAAGTTTGACCGTTTTGTCAGTTTTTTCGATAGTTTTTGTGTAGGAAAACTCCGCATTGCGCCGGTCCCATTCGGCACGTTTTTCCGGTGAGGAGTACCAGTATTTCACCTCCTGCATCGCCGGTTTTTCGCTCCGGTCGGCAAAGACTATGCCGTTGCCGGAGAAGTTGTAGTCGCTCGGTCGTTCCAGAAAATCACCGCCGTAGCCGAGCACGCGCTCACCGCCGACATTTTGATAGAGCGCCTGGTCCATATAGTCCCAGATGTAGCCGCCGTGGTAGTTCTCGTATTTATCATAGAGGTTCATATAGCTCTCAAAACCGCCGAGTGAGTTGCCCATGTCGTGCATGTATTCACAGAGGAAGAACGGCTTTTTCGCGTCTTTGCCGAGGTATTGCTCGCAGTCGCTCGGGGTGGTGTACATCTGGCTCTCGACGTCGCTTATCGCCTCAAACTCACGGCAGTGGAACACCCCCTCATAGTGCACAAATCGAGAGGAGTCTTTGCGACGGAAGAAATTCGCCATGGCTAACATATTCTCGCCTGCATAGGACTCGTTGCCACACGACCAAAAGAGGATGCTGGGGTGGTTTTTATCGCGCTCGAATACCGACACAGCTCTGTCTACCGCCACGTCTCGCCAATCCGGCAAACTGCCCGGCACGTTGGTGGTGACACAGACAACGTTGTTTTTTTGCCATGTACCGTGGGATTCTATGTTCGCCTCATCCAGCACCGTTATGCCGTTTTTGTCGCACAGCTCGTACCACAGCGATTGGTTGGGGTAGTGACTGGTGCGCACACTGTCGATATTATTGCGTTTAAACACTTCGATGTCGGCGAGCATGTCCTCCGCCGATATTGCACGACCTTTTGCGGCGTGCCACTCGTGGCGGTTGACACCGTTTATCACCAGTCGCTCGCCATTGAGATACAGTGCATTGCCTTTCATCTCAAACCGCCTAAAACCTACATCCTGTTTTACATATTCGACTATATCAACGCCATCAAATACGGTGAGTGTCAGCTCATAAAGATTGGGCGCGAACTTACCCCAAAGGGTGGGGTTTTCGATTGGGATAACGGGCGCGAGAAAATACTCGTCAACATTCTCCGCAGGTTCGACGGTATCGGTTTTTATAAAGTTATATTGTGGGGTATCGCTGTAAAGTTCCACACCGCACGAGTTTTTAAGTGAGATTTTCACCGTCGGTTTATCGGTGCCGGAAATCTTAAATTTGACGGTCAGTTCGCCATTTTTTAGGCTCTCGTCGACAGTGGGCAGGACAAATAGATCCTCGATATGTATTTTCGGTTTTGCATAGAGGATTACATCGCGAAAAATTCCGGAAAAGCGGAAAAAGTCCTGATCTTCCATCCAGCCGAAACAGGTGCGTTTATATACCTCGACACAAAGGCGGTTGTCCTTTTCCTTTATAAAGGGGGTGAGGTCGAAGTGGGACGGTGTGAAGCTATCCTGCGAAAAGCCGACGTACTCACCGTTGAGATAGAGGGTGAACGCCTGTTCCACACCGCAAAAATTAATGCAGACACGTTTATCTCGGAACAGCTCCGGCAGGTCAAAAAAGGTGACGTAGGACAACACCGGCGAGTCGTTGGGATCGATTTCCGGCGGATTTATGTCGGCGAGCCCGTCCCATGGGTACTGTGTGTTGACATATTGAATGCCACCAAAGCCCTGCAACTCCGCATGACCCGGCACGACAATGTCATAAAAGTCGTTGATTGGATAGTCGATTTTGTGAAAACCGATTGGTCGGTCGGCGATGCGCTTGGAGTAAGCCATCTTCCACATGCCGTTTAAAAGCACACTTTGCGAGCGGTGTTCACCGTCAAAAAACTTGTGGTCGGAGTGTGCGTCGAGGCGGTTTTGTTTGTAAAAGGTGGGGTTCGTGAGCTGTTTCAGTAAATCCATTTTGTATCCTCCTGCGTTGTTCCTTTATTTTAACACAGTTAGTGTTAATTGTAAATTGTCTTTTTTAACAATATCTCATCGTATCGATTTAATGGTTGGGTTGTAGGGACTGGACTCTGCCCTGTCCCTCAGACTGTCAAAAAAGGTATACCCAAAAAAATATTACATAAAATCATGATGTCATTTGTAGGGGGCGTCCTCGACGCCCCGATGGGCGAGCGTCCTCGACGCCCCCTACTACCTTGTGTCACCAAAACTTTACATATCTGTCGGCTGTTTTTGACAGTCTAAGGGGCGAACTCCAAATGTTCGCCCCTCTGGCTGTCGAAAAAGTTCGACAGCCCCGAGAGGGGATGCATCCCCTCCCGGTACCCTCCCCCACAAATGGCTTTGCGAAGCCATTTGTCGAAGGTCAAATTCGCCGCGCATGTCACCAAATTTGACATTTTAAGGGATTTACAGGTTTTTTGACAGTCTAAGGGGCGAACTCCAAATGTTCGCCCCTTTACTGTATATATTATCCTATCGCCGTCTCGATGGTGTTTGCCACCGTCTCGTTGAGCACCACGCGCATAACCTGTGTTTCGCCAGCTCTTTGGATAATCACCTCTACCGTTGAGTTTGCCTCGCTCTGTTCAAGCGCCGACTGCAAATCTTCAAAATTCATGATCTCTTGACCGTCGAACTCCACTATTCTGTCGCCTGCCTGCATACCTGCAAGATGGGCGTTGCCACCCTGTGTGATGCTTTGAATATACAGACCGAGTTCATCTAAGCGATACATTGCCGCCATCTCCTCGCTGTCAACCTCAAGGACGCTGACGCCGAGGGTGAATCTACCCTGCACATAGCCGACCTCGATTATATCCTCCATCACCTCGACAGCAATGTCGATGGGGATTGCAAAGCCTATGCCCTCTACCTCCACACTGGAGGATTTTGCGTTGACGACCCCGACTAGCTCGCCGTTTTCGTTGAAAAGACCGCCGCCCGAGTTGCCGGGGTTGACCGCGGCGTTGGTCTGAAGCAGTGTCATGGTCTCACCCTCGATGGTGATCTCACGGGAAAGTGCGCTGATTATACCGTCCGACACCGAGCCGCCGAGATGACCGAGCGGATTGCCTATAGCCATCACATAGTCGCCGACCGCAAGGTCACCGGAAGAGCCGATGGTTGCGGCGGTAAGACCACTTGCCTCTACCTTTAAAACCGCAAGGTCTGTCTCGGCATCGCTACCCACAAGCGTCGCCTCATAACTCTCACCGTCTACCGTCTTGACCGTGATACTGGAGGCATCGTCGATGACATGGTGGTTGGTGACGATATATCCATCCTCCGACACGATGACACCACTGCCGGCACCGGAGCCGACGTAGGACTGGTTAAATGTACCGTAGACAACCACCTCGGTGGTTATCTCCACGACGGAGGGTTGAGCTTTTTGAGCTATCTCCGACACCGAGAGATTGAGGCTTTGTTTTGAGGTATCGGCTGTGTTTAAGACACCTATATCGTCGGTTGCGGCGACATTTGAGGTTGCCTCGACCGGATTGAGCTCGGCATGGAGCATACTGCCGCCGAATCCTCCGGCAGTGCCCACCAGTGCCACCGCAAGAAGTAGCGAAACCGTCCTTGCCACCTTTTTGCCGGTGTTCTTTTTTGAGGGTGGTGGCAATGTTTGATACTGCTCTGTCGTAGGGGTGGTATAATAATTGTAATCTTGATTGTTCATGGTTAACTCCTTTAAACGGTTAGTCTTGTTTGTTTGACCTTATTCTAATAGGCTAACCTTAAATGAAGTTAAAAAAATTCAATTACTATAATTAAAGCCTACTGAATAACAAGTTATTCAGCACAAACGCTACGCGTTTGTTGTAAAACTGGCAAAACGTGCCAATTTTACGGCTTTAATTGATGCTATCTGCTAAATTTTCGCTTTAGGCGAAAATCAAAGTGCAAGGCTTTTGTCTGAATATTGGAAAAAACCTTGCACTTTGACAACTTAAAAATAGCTTTTTGTAGCTTGGTAAAGCTATTTTTAAGTTGTTCAGCAGGCATTAATTACAATTTGCATTAAAGTAGTCTAACACCATTTTATAGTTTTCTAAACTAACACCGGGTGGTATGGAATGATCGGAGCCAAAAATAAACGCCGCACCTATCTCCCTCATTCCATCCATAATTCTTTTGCATTCTGCGAGTATTTCACTTTTGCTACCATCTGTCAGCAACTGTGCGTCCAATCCTCCGATAAAAGTGAGCTCTTTTTTATATTTTCGAGCATATTCCAATAAATCACACCCTGCCGATAAAACCCTCGAATTTTATCTGGTTTTGTTTTAGAGGTGCCATAACTGCGCCGATAATGAACTCACTTTCAAATTACTGGCAACTGCCTATATTTTTCACCGACAAAAAAGTGGACGAGATGGTTTTTCATATTTTAGAAATGACAAAAGAAAAATCCGATGACTACGAATATGATTTGTCGACACAGATATATAAATGTATAATCCACATTGTAAAACCTTATCTCCAGCAGATCAATATTGAAATTACAAGGGAAAAATATTGGTTCGTTTCGCCAATTCAATACATTATTACCCATAAAATCAAAATTTCATGCAAAATGCTTCTTGAAACATCAACACCGTTAAATGAAATAGCATATTCTTTAGGTTTTTTTGATCAAAGTCATTTTACAAAGACATTTAAAAAAATGTGTGGAATAAATCCATTAAAATATCGAAATTCTCATAAAACAAAATAAACCCAACTAAATAACGATTTGTTCAGTTGGGTTTATTATATAGTAAGTCTACACCCTTATAACCGCATCCTCGGTTAAATAGTCTTTGTTCTTTTTCAACACCTCCTCTACGGTGGCTAAAAACTCTCGGGTTTGCAGCTGTGCTATGCCGGTGAGGTTGCTCTTTTCAATTATATCCATAATCTGTTCCATATTAAGTCCAAAAGCCTCATCATCTGCTATGCGCTCCAACAGACGCGGGTCCTCCCCCTGCTTTAACGCAGTGGCCGCCGCTACCGAGTGAGTGCGAATCAGCTCGTGTACCGTCTGGCGATCCTTACCCTGTTTAACGCAGTGCATTAAAATATTTTCCGTCGCCATGAACGGGAGTTCCCCGTCGAGTCGGCGTTTTATTATCAGCGGAAAGACGGAAAGTCCACCGATAATATTGCCGTAAAGCGCAAGGATAGCGTCCACCGCTAAAAATGCCTCCGGAATGGCGATGCGTCGGTTCGCCGAGTCGTCCAGTGTGCGCTCAAACCATTGGGAGGACGCGGTCAGTGCAGGGTTTAAGGTGTCCGTCATCACGTACCGCGCGAGGGAGGCTATGCGCTCACTGCGCATTGGATTTCGTTTATACGCCATTGCGGAGGATCCTACCTGCCCTGACTCAAACGGCTCCTCCACCTCACGCAGGTTGGATAAAAGCCGTATATCATTAGAAAATTTATAACTGCTCTGCGCAATGCCGGACAGCACCGACATGATATAAAAGTCCACCTTTCGAGAGTAGGTCTGCCCCCCAACCGGATAGATATCATCAAAGCCCATCTTTTTTGCTATAAGCATTTCAAGACGTTTTATTTTATCGACATCCCCGTCAAAGAGGGAGGCGAAGCTCGCGGCGGTGCCGGTCGTGCCTTTACAGCCGAAAAATTTAAGGTTGTCTATGACAAAATCAAGCTGCTCTAAATCGAGGAGCAACTCGTTTATCCATAGCGTTGCGCGTTTGCCGAGCGTCGTCGGTTGCGCCGGCTGAAAATGAGTAAACGCAAGGCAGGCAAGGTCTTTATATTTATCGGCAAAATCCGCCGCCTTTTTAATCACGCTCACAAGGCGTTTTTTCACGAGAATAAGTGCCTCACGCTGTTGCAACAAGTCGGTATTATCCCCGACATAGCTGGAGGTTGCGCCGAGATGAATTATGGCACGTGCGCCGGGGGCGACGTCACCAAAGGCATGGATGTGCGCCATGACATCGTGGCGCAACTCCTTTTCATAGCCTGCGGCGGCGGCATAGTCTATGTTGTCGACATTAGCCCTCATCTCCTCAATCTGTGCGTCGGATATATCAAGCCCGAGCTCCTTTTCACTCTCGGCAAGTGCCACCCACAATCTGCGCCAATAACCAAACTTGCAGTTTGACGAAAAAACTTTTTGCATCTCATCACTGGAATAACGCCCACAAAATGGGCTCTCATACCTGTTGCTCATTTTATTGTTCCCTTTAATTTTGTTCAACACCCACATTATAACATACATCAACGCTATATTGCAACCATAGCAAACAAGCCTAAAAAAGTGTGAACCTTAATAGGGGGTGAAAAAAGGGGGAGAGTGCTTTAAAATTTATTTTAAAGGTTAAATCGAGAGGTCAATTCTTTTAAGTTGTGCGCCTGACCGAGAAGCTCCTCACTCACGGCGGCGGTCTGCTCCGCGGCGGAGGAATTTGTATTAACTACAGATGAGATTTGTTCAACACTCTGCTTAATTGTGCCTGCCGCCTCGGTCTGCTCAACTGTTGATACCGCAATTGCATCCACAAGGGTTGCAAGTTCCCCAGCACCCACAAACAAATCCGCTATGGATTGCGCTGTATTCTTAGCGACATTATTCCCCTGTGATACTGCCTTTAAAGTCTCGGCAATCAGTTCGCCGATATCCTTAGAAGACTCGGACGATTTGGTGGCAAGGTTGCCTACCTCCTCCGCAACAACGGCAAAGCCCTTGCCCGCGGCGCCTGCTCTTGCCGCCTCTACCGACGCATTGAGTGAGAGAATGTTTGTCTGCGACGCAATATCATCGATGGTTTTAATAATTTTGCTTATCTCCTCCGACTTATTGCTGATAAGACTCATGGCTGATATCATTTCTTTCACCTGATTGTCGCTTTGCATCAACGCAGACTGCGCCTTTTCGTTTGCAATCTTCGCTTTTTTGGAATCGTCCGCCGTTTGGTTGATCTTGTTGGTGATACTGTCTATCGAATTAAAAAGCTCGGTTATAGAGGCTAATTGTTCCGAGGCGCCCTGAGCGAGTGACTGCGAGTTATCGGAGAGATGTTCGCTACCCACACGGACCTGATTGGAATATCCCTTTAGTTTTTTCAAGGTATCGGGGAGCTCGGTAGTAATCTTTTTATAGGCGAAGGCAAGCGGTCTGTATTCACCGACATACAGTTGCTCCACCTGACTGACATAGGTAAAATCCCCCCTCGACATGGTAGTCAGGGCATTGCTTAAATCGTGTATGATTGTTGATAGATTGCCCACCGTCTGTTTTGTCGACTCGGCAAGTATACCTATCTCACTGGTGTTACTCGGCACATTAAGTTTATATGAAAGATGCCCTTTTGATATCTCGCTAAGTGCGTCGGAACAGGTTGTGATGGGTTTTATCACCTTTCTATATATAATAACCTCCGAAAAGATTTGCACTAACAGGATTATTATTAAAATAATAGCGATAATAACGCTTATGGTAATGCTCGTTTCATATGCTCTTTCGACACTGTTATCGGTGCGAGTGTCCATCATTTCACTCAACTCTACCTGCAAAGCCTTAATTTCCAGCAAGGTGCTCTCATAACTGTCCCCGAAAACACTCTGCACTGCCTCATCGAGATTTCCATCGTCCACCAAATCCATTGCGGCACTTTCAAGGGGTATAAGCTCGTTTGACAAATTTTGCATCTGCTGAATTATCGCCTCCTCCTCCGAAGAAAGCCCGATGTTAATCATATTTTCGACACCGATGTCACGGTTTTTCAGGTTGTTAACCTCATTCCAATAGTTGTCAAAATGTTCTTTATTGGCGGTTGCGGCATATGCCCTAACCTCAGAGGTTAAATACGCCGACCCATTCATAAATCTGTTTAAATTTATTATTATATCCGCCCTGTCGGAACTTATATCATGGCTGGAAACACTTGAAAGGGTGGAGATTATCGAGACTGCCATCAATAATATTATCAATAACGATATTATTGTCACTCTGATTTTTTGCATAGTGGATGCCTTGATTGCAGTTTTCATTACAAATTCTCCCATAATTCCACATTTTATTAATTATATTATATAAAGAATAGAAATTGATGTCAATAAAAATTAATCAAATTCAACAATTTGCATATAATTAGTTTTTATTTTTGGTGATATAGCAAAATCGCTCTTTTGACAGCCGGAAAAAAATGTGCTAATATAGTATATATTTATATTTGATGGAAGTGTTGATTTATGAAAAAAATTAAATTAATGTCCATAATAACGATTTTAAGCCTGTCACTATTATTGAGCGGTTGCTCCGAATTAATAGGTATCAGCGCATTGCTCGGTGAGGAGAATTCAGCCGGTCTCGCCGTCAGTGACGGCACTTTTTATGAGGAGTATGCCTGTATCGAGGGGAGTGACGGCACTGTTTTTTCCGGCGAGGAAATGCCGATGATAACACTATTTGACAACCGCTTTGAGATGCGAATTATCACAGAGGACGAGACGCAATATGTCTATGGTGACTATCTGCTCAGCGAGGAGGAGAATGTTATATTTCTCACCCTCACGGTGACGCAGAGCGAGTATCAAGGCACCGAGTCGGAGTATGTATTTATCTTCAACAACGAGGAAAATTATTTGATTACCACCGACGATATCGGACTTGTGACAGTGGACTCTTTCTATATCTACTATGGCTCGGGATATTTTGAGGCACCGAGCAACAACGGTAGCAACACACCAAACAGCGATTCATCTTCAAACGATGAGCAATCCGACGACGACGCGCACGAAGATCCCTCGACCGAGGTCGAGAGTGAAAGCGATACGAGTGAGACAAGTGAGGCGAGTGAGGCGAGTACACCGTCACAACCCACCGACGGCACCACCTCACCTCTTCCGAATGACACCGAACCGATTATAGAGGACCTACATGAATATGTTGAAAGCTCGACCGAAATAATAAATATTTTCTGTCCGCCACCTCCCACCGACAATCGTGATGTTACCTCCATGATATTGCAGGATTGGCTTGACGGTGTAATCATGGACGAGGGCATGTTTGAAACCGAAAGTAACGGTACCTACATCGTGACCGGATATTTTTGGAACGACATTACTCAGGTGAGGTCACATGTCGACACTCTTTTCGGCACAGCATCGGACGAAATATATAACGCCGCACTTAACTTTTTTGCCGACAATCAGATTGCCGGACTGTCGGTCGGGGCACAGATAATATTCGGGATGGATATGTTTATGACCTCGGGTGGCGATACAGAGCGCTACTTCTATGATGATGGCGTATCCGATGCAGGCGTTGTCTTTCACTACATGGGTGGAGTGCACAACATGATATCTACCGACAGCGCAAGGGCGAACTCTCCCGACGGCACCGGCGCGGGGTATATAGGGCAGTTGGGGGAGGATGTTGCGCTGGTTGACCTTGAAAATAACACTATATCGGCGTACAGCACATTCACCGACGATTCGGGCGAACATGATGTCTTGACACTACTCAGCCTTTCGAGTGATGCGTCCGGATACAGTAGCGGACAGACCGAACCGGTATCGCTGAATTATATCGGTGTTACCATAATCACTAACGAGACCGGCGTGCGGATAATCGGCACATTAGAGGGGTCGAGCAACCTAATACCGTCAATGTTTTAACCTATATAAAAAGGAGATGAAATGAGTTACACCAAAAAAAGCTGTGAAGAATTTATCGAATTGTTAGGCTCAAAAGACCCTGTCCCCGGCGGTGGTGGCGCGTCGGCATTGATAGGCGCGCTCGGCATGGCACTCGGCAATATGGTGGGCAGTTTAACGGTCGGCAAGAAGAAGTATGCCGACGTGGAGCAGGACATAATCAATTTGAATGAAAAGGCGAGGGAAATACAGTCACAGCTGTTAATGTTGGTAGAAAAGGATGCCGAGGTGTTCGAACCACTGTCTAAAGCCTATGGTATGCCCAAAGAAACGCCGGAGCAACAGGCGCAAAAGGCTGCTGTCATGGAAAAAGTTTTGCTGGAGTGTTGCGATGTGCCGATGCAGATAATGCGTTGCTGTACACGCGCTATCGAACTGCACGATGAATACGAACAAAAGGGAACCGCGATAGCGATAAGCGATGTCGGGGTCGGTGTTGCCGGGTGCAAAGCGGCGCTTAAAGGCGCATCACTCAATGTTTTTATCAATACAAAATGGATGACCGACCGCGTGCGAGCGGAAGAACTTAATAGCGAGGCAGACGAGATGCTGAAAAAATACTGCGCTAAGGCGGACGAGATATTTGACAGAGTTTTGACAAGATTAGTATAGGAGAAAGTTTGAAAATAGATTTTCAAACTTACGAGTTTTGTTTCTTTTAAACGGAAAACGTTTAAATTTCGTCACAATGTGACGAAACCGAAAAAAACATCGAGAAAGGAACGGTCATAAAAATGGAAAAAGCAACGATTTTAAAGGGAGCACCGGTCGCGGCGGCACTCTGTGAAAAGGCTGCAAACATTGCAAAGGAATTAAGTGTCACGCCGACACTCGCAATTGTGCGTGTCGGTGACAAAGAGGACGATATTTACTATCAACGCAGTGCCACAAAAAGGTGTGAGGGTATCGGTCAGGCGGTGCGCGCCGTAGAGTTGCCGCAGGACGTGTCGCAAAGTAGGCTTATAGACGTTATTAAGGAATTGAACGCCGACGATGGTGTGCACGGGGTCCTGTTACTTCGCCCCCTGCCAAAACACATCGATGAGGATTTGGTGTGCGAGACACTTTCGCCTAAAAAAGATATCGATGGCGTCACCGGCGCATCGCTCGCAGGGGTTTTCACCGGGAACGGCGTTGGATTTGCCCCCTGCACCGCGCGCGCCTGTATCGAGATTTTAGATTACTATGGCATTGAGCTCGCCGGCAAAAGGGCGACGGTGGTCGGGCGCAGTCTGGTGGTCGGCAAACCGGTCGCGATGATGTTAATCTCACGCAACGCAACCGTAACCGTCTGTCACACAAGAACGCTTGACATGCCACTCGAGTGTAAGAGGTCGGAAATACTTATAGTCAGTGCCGGACGTGCCGGAGTGATAGGAGAGGAGCACCTCGCAGACGGTCAGACAGTAATAGATGTCGGCATTAATGTAGATGAAAACGGCAGTCTGTGCGGCGATGTCAAGGACGAGGCGGCAAAAGGCAAAAACCTCAGCTACACCCCCGTACCCGGAGGGGTGGGCACCGTGACAACGGCAGTGCTCGCCTGCCAGTTAGCGGAGGCGGCGAGGTAGAGTTTTAATGTGCTGAAATAAAGTATAAAGCCGACTTGACAACCAGTTATAAATGTGGTAGAATAATCAAACCGCATGGTTTTGGTTTTAAAGACAAATGTCACCAAAATCAGCGAGACTCTGAAACAGACAAGAGAAAGGAAATTTATGAAAGCAGTTATCGTAACAGGCGGCAAGCAGTATGTCGTAGGTGTGGGTGATGAACTCTACATTGAAAAACTCGCAGTTGCCGATGGGGACAAGGTCGTCTTTGACCAAGTTCTATCGATAGGTGAGGAGGGCGCAGTAAAATTTGGCAACCCCACCGTTAAAGGCGCGAGTGTCGAGGGCAAGCTTGTGAAAAACGGCAAGGCGAAAAAAATCACCGTTTTCACCTATCGTCCCAAAAAAGGCTCGGCGAGGAAACTTGGACATCGTCAGCCCTATTCTAAGGTAGAAATCACCGCTATAAACGTATAAAATAGGAGGTCATAATGGCACATAAAAAAGGTGTTGGCTCAACGAAAAACGGTCGCGACTCTATGTCGAAACGTCTTGGCGTAAAACGCTCGGACGGTCAAGCAGTTCTTGCAGGGAACATCCTTGTTCGCCAACGCGGAACGCATATTCACCCCGGCAGTAACGTAGGTTGCGGCAGTGATTATACACTTTTTGCACTTTCAAGCGGTCGTGTAAAGTTTGAAAAATTCGGTGCAGGACGAACCAGAGTAAGCGTTTATCCGGTACAGTAAGATTTGTCGAAAACTCTTTCGGGGATGACATAAACGTCGTCCCCGAAAACATAATAATTCGGGACGTAGCTCAGTTTGGTAGAGTGCTTGGTTTGGGACCAAGATGCCGCAGGTTCGAATCCTGTCGTCCCGACCATTTTGAGTAATCATAACCCAAGTGAGGGTGTGGTTACTCAATTTTTTTCTGTGTAAATATATTTGTTTGTTTTTTAGTTGAATGACTATTTTTTAAGCTACGACCATGTAGTTTATTGCAACGCCCTGCCTTGATTCAAGGGTATAGCTATCTGTTTCCGGAGTTTTTGGAATTTCTAACAGACCTATGAACTTGTAGAAAATCAGAACCCTTTGTGTGCGGTTTTTGCCTTTGCCCTCGATTGGGTAGACCTCAATCCGCTCGACAAGCTCCCTTAGTATAGCCGGTGTTAAAACCTTCATCTCCATAAAGTTGCGAATCGCCGATAAAAACCTATCCTTTTTGACCTCGGTTTTAGAAAATTCTTCGAGTTGTCCTTGCAAAGCCGATATGTCCTGCTTTAGTTGCGCCTGCTCCAGGTCATATTTTGTGGATAGTTGCATAAAACGTTCGTCCGAGATTTTTTGATTTACATTGTCCTCATAAACACGCTCATACATTCGGCTTACTTCATCGTTACGGTTTTGTGCGGTGGCAAGCTTTGATTGTAGCATCTTTTTCTCAACTTCGACATCCTGCTGATTTTTTTGGATTAACAGCTTTACAAACTGCTCCTCCTCGCTCTGCAACATTTCAAGCATCTTGGAGAGTTCCAGTTTGACAATCTGCTCCACCGAGTCTGCCCTGATATAGTGCGTTGATGGACAGGTGCCTCGGCTGCCTTTGTAGTTGGAACAGCTGAAATAATGGATGTCAGTGTTGGGATGGTTTACGTTAAACCACAGCTTAGAGCCACAATCGGCACAGTACAGCAGATCACAAAACATGTTTTTTTCGGCGGTTTTGGGCTTTCTGCGTTTTGTGTTCTTGCGAATACTCTGCACCTGCTCCCATGTTTCACGGTCGATAATCGGCTGATGATTGTTCTTGAAAACTTTGCGGTTTTCCTCCGGGTTGATGTAACGAGTTTTGTTTTTGAATGACTTCGAGTAGGTCTTGAAGTTTACAAGGTCGCCGGCATACTCCGGTAGCACAAGAATTTTTCGTATGGAGGATTTTGACCATTTATACCTGTTCGCCTGAGATTTTCTGCCGCCTCTGCCGAGACCTTTGGACTGCCAGTAGTGCATTGGAGTGAGTATCTCACGTTCCTGCAACAGCCTTGCGGTGGTTTCCACACCTTTCCCCTCGATACAGCAATCGAAAATGAACTTGACGTTGGGTGCAACCTCGTGGTCGATTATCCATTTTTTAGGGTTGTCAGGTGACTGCATATACCCGTATGGCGGAGGTGCTAACGGCTCGCCCAAACTTCCCCTTATTCTATGCGCTGAACGCACCTTGCGGCTAATGTCCTTAGCAAATTTATTTGCGAGCGGACTATCTCGTTCATTATGTTCCGAAAAGGCGCTATTTCATTGTCTCCGTCGGCACTGTCTACAAGGTCGTTGACCGCAATAAATCGTACCTCATTGTCGGGGAAATATGTGTCGGTGTAGTAGCCAACCTGTAGATAGTCCCTGCCGATCCGACTAAGGTCCTTGCAGGCCACCGTGTGAATGTATCCTGCCTCGATATCCTGCAACATCTGCTTGAAACCGGGACGATCGAAACTCGTGCCGGTGAATCCATCGTCGATATAAACCTTTGTTTTGCCTAATTCTTTCTCCTGTGCATACTTGGTCAGTAGCGCTTTTTGATTGATAATACTATTGCTCTCGCCGTCTCGTCCATCGTCGGAAGATAGGCGGCAATACAGGGCAACAAAGCCCTCTTTTTTGCCTTTTTAATTAATGATGTTTTATGACGTAGACATAAAACTCAAGCATGAAAATCATATTTTCATGCAAGCTCCCTTTCCGTGCGTAGTCGCACTGCAGCTTTGACAGGCATATTCAACTGGGGATATTGTAGCACTTTCAAAGTAATTTATCAAGTGTTGATTACCTATATCTACCGCTCTATTAGCACGATTTAAGATGGTGTCGTTAGTAGTACATGTGCGCTTGAATATGTTACATACGGTGTATTTCACGCCGTTGATAACGTGCTCATTCTCGGTGTCTATCAACGGCGAAACTTTTTTATTGAATAATTTTTGAGTTATATATTTTTGTCTCATTGGTTCTCCTTATATGAAAAACAACAGGCATCATATATGACACCTCAGGCTGTCGAAAAAGTTCGACAGCCCCGGGAGGGGATGCATCCCCTCCCGGTACCCTCTCCCACAAATGGCTTTGCGAAGCCATTTGTTGAAGGTTAAATTCGATTTTGAACATAGTTCATAAAGCGCATCGTCACCGAATTTGACATTTTAGGAGCATAGCAGGGTTTTTTGACACTCTGAGGCATCATATATGACACCTGTTGTTTGGTAATAATTTATTTTTATCTGTCGTTT